>NZ_SSBM01000025.1:0-104793 GCF_004795115.1 Streptomyces sp. A0592 | reverse complement strand
GCCGACCAGGCAGAAGACCTCACGCGGGGCGACCTCCAGGTCGATGCCCTTGAGGATGTGCGCCGCACCGTAGGACTTGTGGACGCCCTCGGCCTTCACCATGGCAGTCATCAGGCCACCGCCTTGCTGTTCGAGAAGCTGGACAGCTTCGCCTTGATCTTCTGCAGCGGCGTGGGCGGCAGGGTCCGGAGCGCGCCACGGGCGTAGCGGCGCTCCAGGTAGTACTGGCCGACGCTGAACACGCTGGTCAGCGCGAGGTACCAGATCGAGGCGACGAAGAACATCTCCATGACCGCGAACGAGGTCGAGGCGATGTCCTGGGCCGCGCGCAGCAGGTCGAAGTACTGCACTGCGACGACGAGCGACGACGTCTTGAGCATGTTGATGAACTCGTTGCCCGTGGGAGGCACGATCACCCGCATGGCCTGCGGCAGGACGACGCGGCGCATGGTCTGCGTCCGGGTCATGCCCAGCGCGTGCGAGGCCTCGGTCTGGCCCTCGTCGACCGACTGGATGCCGGCACGGACGATCTCCGCCATGTACGCGCCCTCGTTGAGGCCGAGGCCCAGCAGCGCGGCCAGGAACGGCGTCATGACCTGGGTCATCTCGTCCTTGTAGAACCCGAGGTTCAGGATCGGGAAGATCAGGGCGAGGTTGAACCAGATGAGGAGCTGTACGTACACCGGGGTGCCGCGGAAGAGCCAGATGTAGAACCAGGCGATGGTGCTGGTCACCGGGTTCTTCGAGAGGCGCATGACGGCGAACAGGACGCCGAGCGCCAGGCCCAGGGCCATGGCGGTGACGCTGATCCAGATCGTGTTGACGACACCTCGCAGGATCGAGGGGTCGAACAGCTTCTCCGGCACGGTCGCCCAGCGCACGTTGCCCTGCGAGAAGGCGACGATGAGCGCCACGACCAGGCCGATGACGACCACGGCACTGATCCAGCGGCCGTAGTGGCGGACCGGGATGGCGCGGATCGCCTCGGGGGGGACGGAACCGGCCGGCGGGGTGTCCGCCGGACCCGGGTCCTTGTCGAGCTTGTCAGTCACAGTGACTGCCCTTCAGTGTGCTGCGGTGGTACGCGGAGGTCAGGAACCGGCGTTGATCTTGGCCTCGGTGACGGCGCCGGAGCCGGCGTTCCACTTGTCCAGCGCGGCCTTGTAGGTGCCGTCCTTGATGATCGCGTCGAGGGCTTCCTTGAGCGCGTCGCGCAGCTCGGTGTTCTTCTTGTCCACCGCGATGCCGAAGAGGCCGGCGTCGGTCGGGTTGGCGATGGCCTCGAAGTCGTTGCCGCCACCGGCGGTCTGCGCGATGTACGCGGCGACCGGGGAGTCGTTCAGGTCGGCGGCGGCGCCACCGGCCTTCACACGGGTCTGGGCCTCGGCGTCGGTCGGGAAGGACTCGACCTTGAGCTCGCCCTTGCCGTCCGTCTTGCACTTCTCGGCCTGGGTCTTCGCGGACTCCTCGTACGTGGTGCCGCGCTGGACGGCGACCGTCTTGCCGCACAGGTCGTCGAGGGTCTTGATGCCCTGCGGGTTGCCCTTCTTGACCAGGATGCCGGTCGAGGCGGAGAAGTAGTCGACGAAGTCGACGCCGGCACCGGTCTTGGCGCCCTTGTCGTCCAGGCCCTCCTGACGGGCCTTGGTGTCGGTGAGCGAGGACATGACCAGGTCGCTGCGGCCGGTCTGCATGCTGCCGATCAGCGTGTCGAAGGTGCCCGACTCGAACTTGAACTGGACGCCGAGCTGCTTGCTCAGGGCTGCGGCCACGTCGGGGTCGACGCCGACGATCTTGCCACCCTCGGTGAACTCCATCGGCGCGTAGGTCGCGTCGGTGCCGACCTTGATCACACCGGCGTCCTGGATCTTCTTCGGAAGCTTCGAGAAGAGCGGCGCGCTGCTGTTGTTCGCCGCACCCGACGGGGTCGACGACGCCTTGTCGGTCTGGTCGCCACAGCCGGTGAGGATCAGGGCGCCGGCGACCGCGATCGCGCCGACCGCGGCGATCCGGGACCGTGCGGCGGTCGTACGACGGGTGGTGCTAGCGGTCATGGCTTCGTTCCTCCGACAGGGGTCGAAAAGCATCGAAAAACGGTCGGACACGCACCATCGAGTGTCGCGACCTTGTGTGATTACGGCATCTTGCCATTCGGACTGAGACATTCAGGCTGCCCGTCAGGTCAAAATCGCATAACGGGCGACACGGGTAGGCCAACAGGACTGCGGGCAAGGGGGTTCGAGGCCGCAGATACTGCCGTGACCAGGCCTTTTGGGCGCAGTTTCTACGGAGCGTCTCGCCCACCGGACGCGAAGGTTTGGACTTTTCGCCAAAAGGCGGGCAGTTGACCTACGGTTGAGCCGGAATCGACTCGTCTGAGCGAGCGTTCTTCGGGTAGAACAGATCCTTACACCCCTCATCCGGGGCTCAGGGCGCGCGTGCGGCGCGCCCGCGCGTACGAACCTCCCCTTCGCGGAGACGGGCCAACCGTCGATGCGGAGTACGGACGCGGTGCCCGCCCACCCCTTAACCAGGAGTGGCCACCCTCAACGAACAAAAGGAATTAAGGGGTCACACGAAGTGGCAGCGGAGATCGTCAACCCTCGCAGCGACAGTGCGACGGACAACAACCCCGACGCGGTGTTCGCACTGCACCGGGGCGGCAAGATGGCCATCCAGGCAACCGTTCCGGTGAACGACAAGGACGACTTGTCCCTGGCGTACACCCCGGGCGTGGCGAAGGTGTGCACCGCCATCGCCGAGCAGCCGGAGCTGGTGAACGAGTACACCTGGAAGTCCAACGTGGTCGCCGTCGTCACCGACGGTACGGCCGTGCTCGGCCTCGGTGACATCGGCCCGGAAGCCTCCCTCCCCGTGATGGAGGGCAAGGCCATCCTCTTCAAGCAGTTCGGCGGTGTCGACGCGGTCCCGATCGCGCTCGCCACCAAGGACACCGACGAGATCGTCGAGACGGTCATCCGTCTGGCGCCCTCCTTCGGCGGGGTGAACCTGGAGGACATCTCCGCCCCCCGCTGCTTCGAGATCGAGCGGCGCCTCCAGGAGGCGCTGGACATCCCGATCTTCCACGACGACCAGCACGGCACGGCCATCGTGACGCTGGCCGCGCTGCGCAACGCCGCCAAGCTCACGGGTCGCACCCTCGGCGACCTGCGCGCCGTGATCGCGGGCGCGGGCGCGGCGGGCATCGCCATCGCCAAGATCCTGGTGGACGCGGGCATCGGCGACGTCTGCGTCACCGACCGCAAGGGCGTCGTGTCCGCGGACCGCTCCGACCTGACGGACGTCAAGGCGGAGATCGCGGGCCTGACCAACAAGACCGGCCAGACCGGCTCGCTGGAGCAGGCCCTCGCCGGCGCGGACGTGTTCATCGGCGTCTCCGGCGGCTCCGTCGCCGAGGAGGCGGTGGCCACCATGGCGAAGGACGCCTTCGTCTTCGCCATGGCCAACCCGAACCCGGAGGTCCACCCGGACGTCGCGCACAAGTACGCGGCGGTCGTGGCCACGGGCCGTTCGGACTTCCCGAACCAGATCAACAACGTGCTGGCGTTCCCGGGCATCTTCGCGGGTGCCTTCAAGGTGCGCGCCACGCGGATCACCGAGGGCATGAAGATCGCCGCCGCCGACGCCATCGCCGGTGTCGTCGGTGACGAGCTCGCCGCCGACTACGTGATCCCCTCGCCGTTCGACGAGCGCGTCGCGGAGGCCGTCGCCGCGGCCGTCGCCGCGGCGGCCAAGGCCGACGGCGTGGCCCGCCTGGCCTGATCACGGACCCGAGCAGTACGCGAAGAGGCCCGACCGGATCCATTCCGGCCGGGCCTCTTCGCATGTGCGCGGCGCTCGCGCGGTGCCGCGCCGGGGGCCCCTGCCGCCCGCGGGAGCGGGCCGGGTGCGACGAAGGCCTCACCCGTGCGGTCGCGGGAGGTCTGGAACGGGGACCTACCGAGCGGTAGCGTCGCCGCATGTTCGCTGCCTATGCCGCCCGAATCGACCGTGACCAGCCGCTGAACGGCCTTGTGCTGGGCGACCGCCCCGCTCCCCGGGCCCGTCCCGGCTGGGTGACCGTGAACGTCAGGGCCGCCTCCCTCAACCACCACGACCTGTGGTCGCTGCGCGGGGTGGGCCTCGGCGAGGAGAGCCTCCCGATGATCCTCGGCTGCGACGCCGCCGGGATCGACCAGGACGGCAACGAGGTCGTCCTGCACTCCGTGATCGGCCAGAGCGGCCACGGGGTCGGCCCGGACGAGCCCCGCTCGATCCTGACCGAGCGCTACCAGGGGACCTTCGCCGAGCAGGTGACCGTCCCCGCCTGGAACGTCCTGCGCAAGCCCGCCGAGCTGTCCTTCGAGGAGGCCGCCTGCCTCCCGACGGCCTGGCTGACCGCGTACCGGATGCTGTTCACGAACGCCGGGGTCCGCCCCGGGGACTCCGTCCTGGTCCAGGGAGCCGGCGGCGGTGTCGCGACCGCCGCGATCGCCCTCGGCAAGGCGGCGGGCCTGCGGGTCTTCGCCACCAGTCGCGACGAGGCCAAGCGCAAGCGGGCCGTGGAGCTCGGCGCGGTCGAGGCGTTCGAGCCGGGTGCCCGGCTGCCGCAGCGGGTGGACGCGGTGATCGAGACCGTGGGCGCCGCCACCTGGTCCCACTCGGTGAAGTCCCTGCGTCCCGGCGGCACCCTGGTGATCTCCGGCGCCACGAGCGGCGATCGCCCGGCGCACGCCGAGCTGACCCGGATCTTCTTCCTGGAACTGAAGGTCGTCGGCTCGACGATGGGCTCCAAGGACGAGCTGGAGGATCTCCTGGCCTTCTGCGCCGCGACCGGGCTGCGGCCGGTGATCGACGAGGTCCTGCCGCTGGACCGGGCGCGCGAGGGATTCGAGAAGCTCGCCTCGGGCGACCTCTTCGGAAAGATCGTCCTCAAGCCCTGACCCCCCTTCATGTCAACCAGGGTTGACGATTCTCCCGCGTCAACCTACATTGACATGCATGACCGAAGCCACTGATCTCGCCGAGCGGGCCGGTGACCGGGACCCGCGCGTGGGCCTGCGTGCCGTGGCCGCCCTCCGCAGGCTGCTGGAGCAGCTGGAGGCCGTACAGGTACGCAGCGCCCGCGCGCAGGGCTGGTCCTGGCAGGAGATCGCGGCCGAGCTCGGCGTCAGCCGGCAGGCCGTGCACAAGAAGTACGGGAGGCTCTGATGTTCGAACGCTTCACCCGTGACGCCCGGTCGGCAGTGACCGGGGCGGTGGCCGAGGCCCGGCAGGCCCGGGCCGCCACCGTCACCGAGGAACACCTGCTGCTGTCCCTGCTGGCCCTGGGCGCCCTGGACCCCCTCGGCGTGGACCGCGCGGCGGTGGCCGCCGACCTCGCGGCGGCCCGTCGGCGGGGCGGCATGTCCCGGGCGGACGAGGAGGCACTGGCCGGACTCGGCATCGACCTCACCGAGATCGTCTCCCGGATCGAGGAGACCCACGGCGAAGGGGCCCTCGCGGCGCCCGCGCCGCGCCGGCGGACCCTGGGCTCCTCGCTCCGCTCGGCCCTGGGGCGCGCCGAACCGGACGACCTCGGCGGCAGCCGCCACGTCCCCTTCACCGAGGGCTCGAAGAAGGTGCTGGAGCAGTCCCTGCGCATCGCGCTGGGCCGCAAGGACAACCACATCGGCACCCTGCACCTGCTGCTGGCCCTGCTCTCCCGCCCCGGCACGGTGTCCGAGGTCCTGGCGGACCACGGCATCACCTACGCCACGGCGGAATCTAAGCCGGCGGCGTAGCGGCTCGGCCCCGGCGGCGTTCGATGCGCGAGGCCCTGGGTCACGCCGAGGGCCCGGGCGGAGTCCCGGGGCCCCGGCCCCGCCGGGGGCGTTCGGCGCGGCGCCACGGGCCAGGGGCTACGGGCTACGGGCGGGGGGCGAACGTCCCGTTCAGCCGGGCCGCGGCGGACGCGAGGTGGTCGCGGGCCTCGGCCACCCGGGCCTCGGTCACCCCGTGGTCCCGCGCGGCGTCGCGCACCTCGTCGCGGAAGCGGTCCAGCAGCCGGTCCAGGTCACGGGCCGGGTCGCCGGTGGGCGCCAGGTCCGCGGCCCAGCCCGGGGCCCGGCCCGCGTGGGCCGCATCGGGCCGGCCCGCCGCGCCGGCGCCCTGGGAACCGCCGCCGAGCCAGGCGCCGGCCAGACCGCCGAGGACACCGCCGGACTTGGCGAACTGCTCCTGGAGCTGGCCCGCGATGCGCTGGACCTCCTCGCGGGCCCGGTCCTGGGCCTCCTTGGCCTGGCGGCGGGCCGTCTGCGCCTCCTCACGGGCCCGGCGGCTCTCGTCCTTCGCCCGGCGGGCCTGCTCCTTCCACTCCTGCCTGGCCTTGCGCAGCTCCTCCTTGGCCGCCTTCCAGGAGTCGTCCTCGCCCACCCGGGTGGCCGACGCGGAGGCCGCCTCCCGCATCTCGCGCCGCAGGTCGCCCGCCGCGCCACGGACGTCGCTGCGGATCTCGGCGGCCAGTTCGGTGACCGAGTCGCGGATCTCCAGCTCCAGGTCGGCCAGCTCGCCGCTGCGGTCGGCCAGTTCGGCGCGGCCCGCCTCGGTGATGGAGTACACCTTGCGCCCGCCCTCGGTGGCGTACGTGACCAGGCCCTCCGCCTCCAGCTTCGACAGGCGCGGATAGACCGTGCCCGCGGAGGGGGCGTAGAGGCCCTGGAAGCGCTCCTCCAGCAGGCGGATCACCTCGTAGCCGTGGCGCGGGGCCTCGTCCAGCAGCTTGAGGAGGTAGAGGCGGAGGCGGCCGTGGGCGAAGACGGGCGGCATGTCAGAGCACCTTCTTGTCGAGCGCGAGCGGGGCGGGGGTGTCGGGGTCGGCCTGCGGGCGGCGCAGCAGGGCGATGCCGCCGGAGACCGTGGTGGCCCGCAGGGTGCCGGCGCCGGAGCCGAGGGTGCCGGTGATCCGCTTGGCGCCGAGCTGGCCGGAGACCCGCAGGTCCTCGAAGGCGTTGGAGACGCCGCCGGTGGCGGTGTTGGCCTCGACGCGGGCGTCGGCGGGGTGCGGGAGGCGGATGGCGACCTGGCCGGAGACGGAGTTCAGGGCGATGTCCACGGGGCGCTCGGCGTCCGGGCCGGGGTCCAGGTCGATCAGCATGTCGCCGCTGACCGAGTCGGCGCGCACGCTCACGCCCGCGCCGTCGACGACGGTGAGGCCGCCGGAGACCGAGTGGAAGCCGAGGTCGCCGGTGACCGACTGGGCCTCGACGCTGCCGGAGACGGTGTGCGCCTTGACCCGGCCGGACAGTCCGACCAGCGTGGCATCGCCCGAGACCCCCTTGACGTCGGTTTCGGCGGAGATGCCGGACACGAAGGCGGCGGCGTCGACCGTGGCGACGTGGACGCGGGTGGCGGCGGGCACGGTGAGGGTGACCGCCACACGGCGCTCCCACACCTTGCGGCCGGAGGCGGAGGAACCGGACCAGGCCTTCCAGGGCTTGTCCTCGAACCACTGCTTGAGGCCCTGGGAGCCGTTCCAGGGCACGTCCTCGTAGGAGACCGTGAGGACGCCGTCCTCCTGCACGACATACAGGGGCGGTCCGTCGACCTCGGTCACCTCCAGGCGGGCCGGGCCCTCCTCGGCTGCCACCACGTTCACGGTTCCGCTGACGACGCGTACGCGGAGCTCGGTCACCGGCTCCTCGAAGGTGAGCTTCTGCGGTTCGGCGAAGTGCCACGTCGACCGCGACGGCTGGGACGACTGCTCTGACATGGTGCTGATCCTCCTCGTGCGTTCACGGACAGGCTCGACGCACGCAACATATCGCGTCTTCTGAGAACACGATATATCGCGGTCGGGTGAAGTCAAGCAGCGTGTCGCAATCCGCCATTTGGGGGTGATTTGCCTTAGCGTGTGAGCATGTCAATTTCCGGGCCCCCGACCGGCGGGCTGCTCCTCTGCCGCACCGACCCGCTCACCGCCCGCTCCCCCGCGCACCTGCTGCGCGTACGCCTGCTGCTCGCCCCGGCCGGCGCGTGGACGGTGCTCGTTCCCGAGGACAAGCCGTGGCTGGCGGGCGAGGAGAGCACGGCCGAGGTGTTCTCCGGCTGGGGTTCGACAATCGCGCTCGGCGCCGACCGGCCGGTGCTGGGCCTGTGGTGGGAGGGCGAGCGGGCCGGGTTCTCGCTGGCCGGCGGCTTCCGGCGGACGGTCTCCCAGCAGTGGGACGCGGCCGGGCAGCCGTCCGGCGATCCCGACGCGATGCGGACCCTGGCGGCGCGGCTCGGGCTGGATCCCGTACTCGACCTGGAGGAGCTGGAGCGGCTCATCCGCCCCGGCTCCGGGCCGGGCGCGGACGGCCCGGCCCGGCTGCGCGGGCTGACCGCGCTGCTGACCCGCGCCGGCCTGGCCCTGCCGCCCGGCCTGACGCCGGGCGAACCGGCCGACCGGCTGCGCAGCGCGGCCCGGATGGCCCCGGGCGTGGAGGCGCTGGAGCGGTCGGGCCGGCGCGACGCCCTGCGGGCCCGGCTCGACGGGGTGGAGGCGGGCCCGCTGGGCCCGTGGGTCCGCGGTCCGAGAGCCCGGCGGCTGGGCGCGGCACAGGTGGCCGCGGGTGCCCCGGTCCTGGCGTGGGCGGCCCGGCGCCGGAGCCCGGCGTGGGCCGCGGCCGGTGCCTTCCTACTGGCCCAGGGCGCCCTCTCGCTGGCCTACGACCGGGCGCGCGCCCGGAGTCGGGCCGTCGGGGCTCCCCCGGGAGCGGGTCAGGCCGCCTCCAGCAGGGGGCTCGCGTGGTGGTGCAGCCACGCCCGGTACGGGGGCGTGCGCAGGGCCGCCTCGCGGTAGGCCGCGCGGAGGTCCTCGTAGACCTCCGCGTGCGCGCCCGGGCGGGTCGCCAGGAGCAGCCGCACGGCCAGGGGGTCCCCGCACAGCGGCCGGATCGCCATGTCCTCGCGCGGCCCCGAGGTCGGCTGGCAGGGCGCGACGGCCTCGCCGGAGATGATCAGCGAGGTCGCCGTGTGGTAGTCGGTGTGCAGCACCGGCGGGTCGAGCCCGGCCCCGGCGAAGACCCTGCGCAGGCCGTCCCATTCACCGTCGACCGACGGATCCACCGCCCAGCGGTCCGCGGCCAGGTCCCGTAAGGAGACGATCTCCTGTCTCGCGGCGGGATGGTCCCTCGGCATCGAGACGAACTGCGGCTCCCGCTCCATCAGCACGTGCGTCTGGAGCCCCTCGGGCACCCGCAGCGGACTGCCCTCCACCTCGTGCACGAACGCCACGTCCAGCTGCCCGGTGGCGACCATCCTGAGCAGCGCGTTCGCCGAGACGTCCACCAGGAGGGAGGTCTCGGTGTCCGGCAGCCGCCGGTGGAGGCGCCGCAGCCATCCCGGCAGCGCCCGGCTGGCCGTCGATCCGATGCGCAGCCGCGGGCCGTGGGCCTGCGCCCGGGCCTCCGCCACCAGCGCGGCCATGTCGGCGAGAAGCGGCCGGGCCCGGCCCAGCACGGTGCGGCCGAAAGGAGTGGGCCGGCAGCCGGTCCGCTCGCGCAGGAACAGCTCGCCGTCCAGGGCCCGTTCGATGCGGCGCAACTGGGTCGTCAACGAGGGCTGGCTCACGCCGAGTTGCCGGGCGGCCTTGTGCAGGCTGCCGGCGTCGGCGATGGCGCACAGCGCGCGCAGGTGCCTGACCTCAAGCTCCATGCCCCGAGGGTAGGCCGGGCCCGTGGACCGCACCAGCCACCGATAGCCCCCCGAATCCCGCCATTCTCACGCTAGTTGGGCTGTCGAAATCTTCCCGATAGGCCGGCGCTATCGGCCAGTGACATCATCCGCCGGCCCGTTCCGCTCCCGCAGACTCCGGTACCGAACGACCCACCCCCCACCGCACCGGATGAGTAGGAGCTCCCCCACATGCGCCACTCCCGTAAGGCCCTGCTGGCGACCGCCGTCGGCATCGGTCTCGCCGCCACTCTCGGCGCCGTCCCCACCGCCGCCGCCGCGTCCGCCCCCGTCGGCAATGCCGCGAGCTTCGCGGCGTACGAGCGTTCGCCGGAGAACGAGGCCGCCAACCGCGCCTTCTTCGAGGCCGTGCAGCGCTCGGTCGCCGAGCAGCGTGCCGCGAACCCGGGCGCCCTCGCCGTCACCGTCACGTACAACACCCGCAACGCGCCGAGCTTCCGCACCCAGATAGCCAACTCCACCCGCATCTGGAACAGCTCGGTCAGCAACGTGCGGCTGCAGGAGGTGTCCTCCGGCGGCAACTTCTCATACCGCGAGGGCAACGACTCGCGCGGCTCGTACGCGAGCACGGACGGGCACGGCCGGGGCTACATCTTCCTCGACTACCGGCAGAACCAGCAGTACAACTCCACCCGGGTGACCTCGCACGAGACCGGCCACGTGCTGGGTCTGCCGGACCACTACTCCGGCCCGTGCAGCGAGCTGATGTCGGGCGGCGGCCCGGGCACCTCGTGCCAGAACGCCACCCCGAACTCCGCCGAGCGGTCACGCGTCAACCAGCTCTGGGCCAACGGGTTCGCCTCCGGCCTGGGCACGAAGGACCTCGCGCCCACGGGCTGAGTCACCGCCCCTCGTGATCCACGCTGTCCGTGCAGTCGGGGTTCCGGCAGGGACCCCGGCTCCACACCGGGATGAAGACCCCGAGTGACTTGCGCCGCCTGACCACCGTGTCGACGCGGAGCCCGCACGCCGGGCACGTCTGCTGTTCGTGCCCGGCCTGCGGGGCCACGGTCTCGTGCGCGTGCTGCTGTTCACCGGCCATACCTCCACGGTAGGCCGGTTTTCGTATGTCCGCTGGTCAGCCCGTGCGGACGTAGGTGCTGATGACCTGGCCGCCGCCGAGGGCGGTGACCCCGGTCAGCTCCAGGGGCCGCACCCCGAAGCCGGCGCGTGTCATCGGCATGCCGGTGCCCGCGAAGACGGGGTAGGTCTTGACGACGAACTCGTCGATCTCGTCGATGAGCTGGGTGGCCAGGTCCGCGCCGCCGCAGAGCCAGATGCCGAGTCCGTCCCGGGCCTTGAGCTCACGGACCCGGGCCGCCACGTCGCCGCTGATCAGCTGCACCTGCGGGTCGGGCGGGGTGGTGAGGGAGCGCGAGACGACGTACTGCTCGGGCAGGTGTCCGTAGGGGCTGGTCATGCCCGCCTTCAGGCCCGGCTCGTAGGTGGCGCGCCCCATGAGGACCGCGTCGAAGCGCTTCGGCGGAGTGTCGGCGATCCCGAGCTGCGCGCGCCCCTGGGCGGCGATGGTCTCCGGGTACTCGGCCTTGAGGTGCTCGACGAACTCGGCGTCGAGCCGGCCGTAGAAGAAATCGCCGTCGCCGTCGGGGGCACCGATGAACCCGTCGACGGTGGTGGCGATGAAGTACGTGAGCTTGCGCAAGCGATTCTCTTTCGTCCGACAGCGCCACCGCACCGGGGCACGCCAAGTAAAGTACTTCGAGTGAAGTGGTTACGCAAGCTCCCGCACCCGGGCGGCCGTCAGCCCCTGGGCTTGCGCCACATCGGCCACATCAGAGGACCGTCCGGCAGGCGCACCGCGTCGCCCGTGAACTCCCAGCCGAGCCGCTCGTACAGCCCCTTGCTGCGCTCGCTGCTCGCCTCCAGGTACGCCGGCACGCCCTCGCGGTCGCAGCGCTCCAGCACCGGCCGCATCAGCTCCGTGCCCAGCCCCTCCCCCTGCCGGCCCGGGGCGACCGCGATCATCAGCAGGTACTCGTGCTCCTCGGACGTCGGGTGCACCGCGCCCGTGAGCCGCCCCACCAGCTCGCACCGCTCGTTGTCCGGGTCGGCCACGGCCCGCATCTTCGCCGGGACCTCGTCCTCGCCCTCCGGCTCACCCGCCGGGATCCGCAGCCACAGCGCCGCCGCCGAGCCGTCCACCGCGTAGTCGATCCGGCCCTCGGCCAGCGCGACGTCGACGAAGACCCCCAGGAACCTCCCGTGCACGGCGGCCCGGTGCTCCGGATCCGGGAAGACCCAGCTGCTCACGGGGTCGGTGCGGAAGGCCTCGTCGAGGAGCCGCGCCACCGCGTCCCGGTCCGACTGATCCGCCTGACGTATCTCCAGCGCCACTGGTCACACCCTTCGCTCAACGGTCAACAACCGTCAGCGATCCTAGAGTTGGCGCGTCCATGCGGTAAGGCCCGTTCCGGCACCGTGCGGTGCCGGAACGGGCCTCCCCCCCCGTCCTCGGGTGATCACCTCGTACGGCGCGTCACGAACTCCGCCAGCGCCAGCAGCCCGCCCGCCGCCCCGAGGTCCGGAACGGCCCGGGACAGCTGCTGGACCGCGCGGCCCATCCGGTCGGCGGCCTGGACCTGGGCCCAGTCGCGCCCACCGGCCCGCTCCACCGCGTCGGCCGCCCGGAGCACGTCGTCCCCGGTCATGGGGCCCGCGTACAGGTCGGCCAGCTCCCGGCCCGCCGCGGTGCCCGAGGTGAGGGCGGCCACGACCGGCAGCGACTTCTTGCGGGCGATCAGGTCGGCCCCTGCGGACTTGCCGGTGTGCCCCGGGTCCCCCCAGATGCCGATCAGGTCGTCGATCAGCTGGAAGGCCAGACCCGCCTCCCGGCCGAAGGCGTCCATGGCGTCGACCTCGTCCGGCCCAGCCCCCGCGTACAGCGCGCCCAGCGCGCACGCGCAGCCCAGGAGTGCCCCGGTCTTGGCCGTCGCCATGGTCAGGCACTCGTCGAGCGAGACGTCCGGACGCTGCTCGAAGGCGCAGTCGGCCTGCTGGCCCGCGCACAGCTCGATGATGCAGGCCGAGAGCCGGGACGAGGCCGCCGCGGCGGCGGGGTGCGGATCGTCCGCGAGCAGGCGCTGCGCGAGCGCCATCATGGCGTCGCCCGTGATGATCGCGTCCGGCGTCCCGAAGACCGTCCAGGCGGTGGCCCGGCCGCGCCGGCGGACGTCCTTGTCGATGACGTCGTCGTGGAGCAGCGTGAAGTTGTGCGCCAGCTCCACCGCGACCGCGGCCGGTACGGCGTGGTCGACCGGGCCACCGCCGCCCTGGCCCTGCAGGGCCTGGGCGGCGGCGAGCACCAGTGCGGGCCGGATGGCCTTGCCGGGGCTGCCCTCGGCCGGGGTGCCGTCCGCGTGCTCCCAGCCGAAGTGGTACATGGCCACGCGCCGCATGCCGCCCGGCAGGCTCTCGACGGTGCGGCGCAGTTCCGGGTTGACCGTTTCTCTCGTACGTTCCAGGAGGGCCGCGGCCTCCTGGCCCTCGCCGGTCGCGATCGCGTTCACCTCGCTCAGCGCCAACGGCCGATCTCGACGTTCTCCAGCACGCCGAGCGCGTCCGGCACCAGCACCGCCGCCGAGAAGTACGCGGTGACCAGGTAGGAGATGATCGCCTGTTCGCTGATCCCCATGAAGCGGACCGACAGGCTCGGCTCGATCTCGTCCGGGATCCCCGGCTGGTGCAGGCCGATCACGCCCTGCTCGTCCTCGCCGGTGCGCATGCACAGGATGGAGGTGGTGCGGGCGTCGCTGATCGGGATCTTGTTGCTCGGGAAGATCGGCACTCCGCGCCAGGTGGTCACGCGGGTGCCGTCGACGTCGATCGTCTCCGGGTAGATCCCGCGCTTGTTGCACTCGCGGCCGAAGGCGGCGATCGCCTTGGGGTGCGCCAGGAAGAGCTTGGAGCCGCGCCGCATGCTGAGCAGCTGGTCCATGTCGTCGGGGGTGGGGCCGCCGTCGTGCGGCTGGATGCGCTGGTCGTAGTCGGCGTTGTGGAGCAGGCCGAAGTCGCGGTTGTTGAGCATCTCGTGCTCCTGGCGCTCGCGCAGCGCCTCGACCGTGAGCCGCAACTGCTGCTCGGTCTGGTTCATCGGCTGGTTGTAGAGGTCGGCGACGCGGGTGTGCACGCGCAGGACCGTCTGGGCGATGGAGAGCTCGTACTCGCGCGGGCGGCCCTCGTAGTCCACGAAGGTGCCGGGGAGGACCGCCTCGCCCTGGTGGCCGGCCGAGAGGTCGATCTCCGCCTCGCCGTACTTGTTGGTGCGCTGGGCGGGCGTGGAGCGTACGCGGTCCAGGTGCTCGCGCAGCGAGGGGACCCGGTCGGCCAGCAGCTGGAAGTCCTGCCGGGTCAGGGTGAGGGCGGTGCCGGGGGTGGCGGCGCGGGCGGTGTACTCCCAAATCGATTCTTCATCGACGAGGGCGTCCTCGCCGAAGTAGGCGCCGTCGGCGACGGTCCGCAGGACGGCGTCGTCCCCGTAGGGGCCGGGGCCGATCTGGTCGATGCGGCCGTGCGCGAGGAGGAAGACCTCGTCGGAGGGGCTGCCGAAGGAGGTCAGCTCCTGGCCGGCCTCGAAGTCGATCTGCCGGCACCGCTGGGCGAGTTCGCCGAGGACGTCGAGGTCCTCGTAGTCGCGCAGGAGCGGGAGTTCGCCGAGCTCGGCCGGGATCACCTGGACCTGGGTCCCGGTCTTGACGAACTCCACGACGCCGTTGCCGACCGAGTAGCTCAGCCGCCGGTTCACCCGGTAGGTGCCACCCTGGACCGACACCCACGGCAGCGCCTTCAGCAGCCACCGCGAAGTGATCTCCTGCATCTGCGGCGCGGACTTGGTCGTGGTTGCCAAGTTCCGTGCGGCCGCCGTCCCCAGACTGCGCTGCGGTGTCTGGGCCTCGGACTCGGAACCTGCCTGGACCGACATGTCTTTCCCTTTCGATCACTCCATGGGTCTGCGGAAGGCAGCCTTTCAGCACGCAACGTGGTGGGACCATTACACAAAAGGGTGGGACTACTCCGCCGGGGGGCGGGGCACTCTCTCGGATCGAACTCCCCGCCCGCGGGCCGCGGGAGCCCTTCACGACCCATCGGTTTCGGCCAAGCCGCGACCCCGGCCGAGTTTTAATTTGTATCTTGGATGCGAATTTTCTACGGTGGCCCCATGCGGCTGACCCGATTCACCGACCTGGCGCTGCGCACGCTGATGCGCCTGGCCGTCGAGGAGACGGACCTCCCGACCACGCGCGACGTGGCGGCGACGATGGAGGTCCCGTACACCCACACGGCCAAAGTGGTCGCCAGGCTGCAGCATCTCGGCCTGGTCGAGGCGCGGCGCGGCCGCGGCGGGGGGCTGACCCTGACCTCGGCGGGACGGGTCGCCTCGGTGGGCGCGGTGGTGCGCGAGCTGGAGGGCGCCGGCGACGTCGTCGACTGCGAGGGCACCGCCCCGTGCCCGCTGCGCGGCGCCTGCGTACTGCGCGGCGCCCTGCGCCGGGCCCAGGAGGCGTTCTTCGCCGAACTGGACCCCCTGACGGTGAACGACCTGGTGGCGGCCCCGACCGGCCCGCTCCTCCTCGGCATTTCGAGCAGGGCGCCCAGGGGGGCCGAAGGTCCCTGACCCCAGGGCCGAATGGCCGATTACCACTACCCGCCGGACCTCGTAGCCTCACCTCCGACGGGAGTTCGAACAGAAGTCCGCACCGCGGCGGGCCCCTGCGATCAAAAATACGCATCTAAGATGCCAATTAATGGACCAGTTCCACCACGAGGAGTTCCCCATGCTGTCCGAGAAGTCGACCGCGACCGTCCGAGCCACCCTGCCCGCCGTCGGAGCGGCCATCGGCGACATAACGGAGCTCTTCTACGCGAAGCTCTTCGCGGCCCACCCGGAGCTGCTCCGAGACCTCTTCAACCGGGGCAACCAGAACGCGGGCCTGCAGAAGCAGGCGCTCGCCGGCTCCATCGCCGCCTTCGCGACCCACCTCGTCGAGCACCCGGACACCCGCCCAGACGTGATGCTCGGCCGGATCGCGCACAAGCACGCCAGCCTCGGCGTCACCCGCGAGCAGTACGCGGTCGTCCACCGGCACCTGTTCGAGGCGATCGCCGAGATCCTCGGCGAGGCCGTCACGCCCGACGTCGCCCAGGCCTGGGACGAGGTCTACTGGCTGATGGCGAACGCCCTCGTGGCCATCGAGGAGCGCCTCTACGCCGGCCACCGGATCGCCGCCGGCGACGTGTGGCGCGAGTGGACCGTCACCGGCCGCGCGGAGGAGACGGCCGACTGCGCCACCTTCCGCATCGCCCCCGCCGACGGCGCCCCCGCGCCCGCGCACCTGCCCGGCCAGTACGTCTCCGTCCAGGTCGAACTCCCCGACGGAGCCCGCCAGATACGCCAGTACAGCCTCTCCTCCGCGCCCGGCTCCGCGGTCCGCGCGATCACCGTCAAGCGGGTCCACGGCCCGGCCGCCGCGGGCCCCGACGGCGAGGTCTCCAACCACCTGCACGCCCGCGTCCGCGCGGGCCACACCCTGCGGGTCTCGGCCCCGTACGGCGACCTGGTCCTGAAGGACTCCGGGGCCCCGGTCCTGCTCGCCTCGGCGGGCATCGGCTGCACGCCGATGCTCTCGATGCTGGAGCACCTGGCCGAGACCGGGTACACCGCACCGGTGACGGTGCTGCACGCCGACCGCTCCCCCGCGGACCACCCGCTGCGGGCCGACCACCGGGCCCTGACCCACAAGCTGACCGACGCCTCGGCCCGGTTCTGGTACGAGGAGGAGGCGGAGCCGGGCGACGGCACGGGCCTGATGGACCTGTCGGACGTACCCGTCGCCCCGGGGACCCGGGCCTACCTGTGCGGGCCGCTCCCCTTCATGCGGTCCGTGCGCGAGCAGCTGATCGCCAGGGGCGTGCCGGCCTCCGACATCCACTACGAGGTGTTCGGCCCCGACCTGTGGCTCGCCTCCGCGTGAAGCCTGTCCGGATCCGCTCGCTCGCCGTACGAAAGCACTAGCCGCGGAAGGGCCGCCTCCACTAAACCGGAGAGTGACGATTCGGACACATGGGGTGTCCATCGCGCACCGCACGAAGGGAGGCGGCCATGGCCGCACCCATGTCCGCGGACCGGTTCATCAACGCACTGAGGAACGAAGGCCTGACCGTCGTCGAGGTCGGCGCCTGGCGCACCCACAACCGCAACCACAAGGGGCCCTGGGGGCCGCTGCACGGGGTGATGATTCACCACACCGTCACGCGCGGCACCGCCTACTCCGTCGAGCTCTGCCGGGACGGCCACAGCGCCCTCCCGGGACCGCTCTGCCACGGCGTGATCGGCAAGGACGGCCGCGTCCACCTGGTCGGCTACGGCCGCGCCAACCACGCCGGCCTGGGCGACCCCGACGTCCTCTCGGCGGTGATCGCCGAACGGCGCCTCCCCCCGGACAACGAGGCGACCGCCGACGGCAACCGCCACTTCTACGGCTTCGAGTGCGTGAACCTCGGCGACGGCGAGGACCCGTGGCCCCCGGCCCAGATCGACGCCATCGCCCGCGCGGCGGCGGCCCTGTGCCGGGTCCACCGCTGGACGGCCCGCTCGGTCATCGGCCACCGCGAATGGCAACCGGGCAAGGTCGACCCCCGCGGCTTCACGATGGACTCCCTCCGCGACCGCATCGCCGAACGCCTGAAGTAGCCATCACCGACGAAGTGGCGGCCGGCCGCCACTTCGTCACCCGAGGTACGGCACGTCCCGCCGCTCCAGGAAGTGCCGCAGGCGTTCGTGCCGCGAGTGCGGCAGTCGACCTCCCGATGCCGATGCTGAGGCGTGACTGGTGAGGCACCGCATCACTCGCTCCAGAGCGTCAGCCTCCCGCGAGGCAGCCGGATCAGAACGGTGCGAAGCTCGGCTCGACCGGACCGATCTCACCGCGCTCTGCCAGTTCGTTCAGCTCCTCCGGCTCAAGGAACTCCAACAGATCGGGGTCGACCCCGTGGTGCGGGTCCACGTCGCGCAGGCGTTTGACGAAGCCGAGCACGAAGTCGGTGAACGGTCCGCCGAAGACCTCGGGGTCAGCTCCGTTGATGTTCGTGACGATCTTCCAGCGGTCAGGGTTCGGGTCACACGGCCAGAAGAAGTGCTCGTCACCGGAGTAGTCGTATCCCCAGGAGATCAGGCCGCCTGAGGTGGGGTGGAAGCGGAAGGGGTACTTGTCCGAGTCGCGTCGCCACGACTGGCCGAACGACTCGTGGATCTTCCGCATCCGATCCAGCAGCGGGCTGGACCCCAGGGGGTGGAAGACGACCAGCTCTCCGCAGATCGCGCCGGTGCCATAGGCGTCAAGGAATGCCTTGAAGTCACTCGGTAGCGCCGAGCCGAGATAGTTCTCGACCTCGGCCCAGCCGTCCGGGAATGGCTCTCGAGCCGGTGGCAGGCCGAGCAGTTGCACCAGGTCATCCAGCCCCGCCATGAGCCCCACCTGCTTGATCGCCCGTTGTCGGCGGAAAGCTAGTCAGACTCAGCTGCGGGAATCAAGGGGAGCGGGGCCGGAAGCCACCCCGCCGTCCGACGGACCCGACATGCGACGTCCGCGCGGCCCTGGTAGTGCAGCGCGCGGAGTGCTACCGGCTGCGGAGCCGAGTCGGGTGTGCACGTGCAGGAGGGCCCGCAGGACTGGGCGCTCCGGCATGCCGGGCGGACCGGGCACGGACTGTCCCGGCGGGTGTTCACCGATCACGCACGCGTCACCCGCGACGCGTAGCCCCCGCCCGTGCAACGACACGGGGCGCCCCACAATGGACGGGTGGACCACCCCGAACTGCAGGCACGGCCGGCGTCCCCGCTCGTCGAGGCGGTGGACGAGCGGTTCGCCGCGCACGGCGTGCGGCTGCTGCTGAAGCGGGACGACCTCGTCCATCCCGAGCTGCCCGGCAACAAGTGGCGCAAGCTCGCGCCGAACCTGCGTGCGGCCCTGGAGGCGGGGCACGACCGGCTCGTCACCTTCGGCGGCGCGTACTCGAACCACCTGCGGGCCACCGCGGCCGCCGGGCGGCTGCTGGACCTCGGGACGGTCGGCATCGTGCGCGGCGACGAGCTGGCCGGCCGGCCCCTGAACGACTCCCTCGCCCGGTGCGCGGCCGACGGCATGCGGCTCCACTTCGTCTCCCGCTCGCGCTACCGGGCCAAGGCCGATCCGCAGGCACTCGCCGCGCTGCTGGACGAGGCGGGCGCGAGCGGCGCGTACGTCGTCCCGGAGGGCGGCAGCAACGCCCTCGCCCTGGCGGGCTGCGCCGAGCTGGGCCGCGAACTCCACGGCCTCACCGATGTGGCGGCCGTGGCCTGCGGCACCGGCGGCACCCTGGCGGGCCTGGCCGCGGGCCTCGCCCCCGGGCAGCGGGCGCTGGGCGTTCCCGTCCTGGCCGGCGGCTTCCTGGCCGCGGAGATACGTTCCCTCCAGACCGAGGCGTACGGCGGCCCGGTCGGCGACTGGTCCCTGGCCGAGGACTTCCACCACGGCGGGTACGCCCGCGTACCCCAAGCCCTGGAGTCCTTCGCCGCCGACTTCGCCTCCCGCCACGGCTTCCCGGTGGAGCGGATCTACGTCGCCAAACTCCTCTGGGCCCTGACCACCCTGACCAGGACGGGAGCCTTCCCGCCCGGCACCACCGTCACCGCGATCATCACCGGCCGCCCGTAACGAGAGCCGCCGGGCCGGGGACGGGGTGGGGGTGATGTCCGGGACGTAAACGTGATTTGTTGGCGCGGCATCGGCTCGTACCAGTGGCCCCTGAGCGGGCGCCATAAATCATGAGTACCGGACGTCACCCCCACCCCGGCCCCGGCACCGGCCCCCGCCGAGCAGCCCCGCAGGGGTCACGTCGACTCGCGGTACGCCGCCGCCTCCTCCAGGTCCAGCCTGCGCAGCAGCACCCGCAGCATCTCGTCGTCGATCCGCCGGCCGTCCCGCAGCGCGACGAAGACCTCCCGCTCCGCCTCGATCATCTCCCCCGCGAGCCGCCGGTAGATGTCGTCCGCGGACTCCCCCGTCAGCGGGTTGACCTCGCCCAGCCGTTCCCACACGGCGTTGCGCCGCCGTTCCAGCACCGTCCGCAGCCGGTCCGCCAGCGGCGGCGGCAGCGTGGAGTTCTCCGGTTCCTCCAGCAGCTCCGCCAGCCGCTCCTCCGCCGCCCGGGAGGCCTCGCTCTGCGCCTGCGCCTCCGCCAGCGTCTCGGCCTGCACGTCCTTCGGCGGCAGCTTCAGCGCCTTGATCAGCGGCGGCAGCGTCAGCCCCTGCACCACCAGCGTCCCGATGACCGTCGTGAAGGTCAGGAAGAGGATGAGGTTCCGGTGCGGCACCGAGATCGGCACGGAGAAGGCGATGGCCAGCGATACGACACCCCGCATCCCGGCCCAGCCGACGATCACCGGGGCCTTCCAGTCGGTCTCCGGCTCCCGCGTCCGGATCCGGGGCGAGATCCACCGCGGTACGAAGGTCGCCGGGAACACCCACACGAAGCGGGCCACCACCACCACGAGGAAGACGGCGATCGCGTACCAGGCCGCGGAAGCACCTTCGTACTCCCCCAGCCCGGTGAGGACCACCGCCAGCTGGAGGCCGATCAGCGCGAAGACGACCGACTCCAGGATGAAGGCGACCATCTTCCACACCGCCTCCTCCTGCAGCCGGGTGGCGAAGTCGACCTGCCAGTTCCGGTGCCCGAGGTACAGCGCGACCACGACCACCGCGAGCACACCGGACGCGTGCACCCGCTCGGCCGCCGCGTACGCCACGAAGGGGATCAGCAGCGAGAGGGTGTTCTGGAGCAGGGGTTCCTTCATCCGTTTGCGCAGCTGGTGGATCGGCACCATCAGCAGCAGGCCGACCCCGACGCCGCCCACCGAGGCCAGCAGGAACTCCGCGATGCCGCCCGCCCAGCCGGCGCTCACCCCTACGGCCGCCGCCAGCGCCACCTTGTACGCGGTGATCGCGGTGGCGTCGTTGACCAGGGACTCACCCTGCAGGATGGTCGTCAGCCGGTTCGGCAGCCGCAGCTTGCGGGCGATCGCGGTGGCGGCGACCGCGTCGGGCGGCGCGATGACCGCTCCCAGCACGAGCGCCACCGGCAGGGTGAGCCCGGGCACCACCAGGTATGCCGCGTACCCGACGACGACGGTCGCGAAGAGCACGTAGCCGACCGACAGCATCGCGATCGGCCTGATGTTGGCGCGCAGGTCCAGGTACGAGCTGTCCACCGCGGCCGTGTACAGCAGCGGCGGGAGCAGCAGCGGTAGCACGATGTGCGGGTCGAGGGTGTAGTCCGGCACGCCCGGGATGTACGAGACCGCCAGACCGGCGGCGACCAGCAGGAGCGGCGCGGGCACCGGCGTGCGGCGGGCGAGTCCCGCCACGGCCGCGCTGCCCGCGACGAGCGCCACCAGCTGCAATACGTCCATCGAAGATCCATCCTCCGTCGTCGTCCGCCCGCACCCTGGCCGTACGCTGGCCATCATGAGCGAGTGCACCCACGTTGCCGAACTGCCGCGCCCCGAGCCGGTCCCGTCTGCACAGACCTGCGCCGAATGTCTGGCGGTCGGCAGCCACCCGGTACAGCTGCGGATGTGCCTGGGGTGCGGGCACGTGGCGTGCTGTGATTCCTCGCCGTTCCGGCACGCGACGGCGCACCACGACGAGAGCGGCCATCCGGTCATGCGGAGCTTCGAGCCGGGCGAGACCTGGCGATGGTGTTTCGTGGACGGTTCGATCGTCTGAGGCGGGGTAGTTCAACCCTCCGCCGGTTCCCCCGATTTGACCCCCGCAGACCCCTAGCCACTGTGCGTACCCATGGGCTTACCATCAGTCACTGGCCGCACGGCAGGGTGCTCACAGCGGGCGTCACGAGGGGTGCCGCGACACGATCGCCCGGATCGCGGTAGCGTCACCGGCGAAAAGAGCTCGTACCACCTTGGAGGTGAGGGTGTCCCAGATCGCAGGCGAGCCCGGGACTCAGGACTTCGTGGAAGTCCGGCTGCCCGCTGCGGGTGCCTACCTGTCGGTGCTGCGGACGGCCACGGCCGGCCTCGCGGCACGTTTGGACTTCACCCTCGACGAAATCGAGGATCTCCGCATCGCGGTGGACGAGGCCTGCGCGATCCTGCTCCAGCAGGCCGTGCCGGGCTCCGTCCTCAGCTGCGTCTTCCGGCTGATCGACGATTCGCTGGAGGTGACCGTCTCGGCACCGACCACGGACGGACGCGCGCCGGAGCGCGACACGTTCGCCTGGACGGTCCTGTCGGCGCTGGCCGGCAAGGTCGAGGCCACGGTCGAGGAGAACCGGACGGTGAGCATCAGCCTCTACAAACAACGCGGCGCGGGGCCAGGCCCGGCGTGAGCGGCGGGGAGATCCCGGTGCGGGGCGGGGATCGGCCCCGGGTACGGCACGAGGTCGACGGCGGCATTCCGGAGCAGCAGCACGCCCGGCCGCACCCTGCTGACGCGGATGCGGAAGACGGCTTTTTGGACTCGGCGGAGCGACGGGCGGGCCCTATGAGCGAGAACCAGCACGACCCATCACAGCCGGCACAGCCACCGGAGGCCGCTGCGCCGGCCCCGGCGGCGGGGTTCCCGGTGTCTTCGGCGCCTGCGGCGCTGCCCGATCCGCGCGACCGCAGCAGCGCGCGGGGTCTTTTCATCGAGCTGCGGGCGCTGCCCGACGGCTCGCCGGAGAAGGCGGAGCTGCGCAACCGGCTCGTACGGATGCACCTGCCCCTGGTCGAGCACCTGGCGCGGCGCTTCCGCAACCGCGGTGAGCCGCTGGACGACCTGACCCAGGTCGCGACGATCGGGCTCATCAAGTCGGTGGACCGGTTCGACCCGGACCGTGGGGTCGAGTTCTCCACGTATGCCACGCCCACGGTGGTCGGCGAGATCAAGCGCCACTTCCGGGACAAGGGCTGGGCGGTGCGGGTGCCCCGGCGCCTGCAGGAGCTGCGGCTCTCGCTGACGACGGCCACGGCCGAGCTGTCCCAGCAGCACGGGCGCTCCCCGACGGTGCACGAGCTGGCCGAGCGGCTGGGCATCTCCGAGGAGGAGGTGCTGGAGGGGCTGGAATCGGCCAATGCCTACAGCACGCTCTCCCTGGACGTCCCGGACACCGACGACGAGTCGCCGGCGGTCGCGGACACCTTGGGCGCGGAGGACGAGGCCCTGGAGGGCGTCGAGTACCGCGAGTCACTCAAGCCGCTGCTGGAGGGGCTGCCGCCGCGGGAGAAGCGGATCCTGCTGCTTCGCTTCTTCGGCAACATGACGCAGTCGCAGATCGCGCAGGAGGTCGGCATCTCCCAGATGCACGTCTCGCGCCTGCTCGCCCGCACCCTCGCCCAGCTCCGCGAGAAGCTCCTCGTCGAGGAGTGAGGGCAGCGGGCGGGGCTCAGGTGGAGGAAGGCCCTCCGATGCCGAGGGCCTCGGTCGCCGTCGGGTTCACGAGGAGTGCGACGACGGCCACCGCGGCCACCGCGAGGGCAGCGGCGGCGGCGGTCATGGCACCGCCGGTGGTGTAGAGGGTCCAGGCCACCGGCAGCGCCATCAGCTGGGTGATCAGTGCCGGGCCGCGGCTCCAGCGGCGGCCCATGCGCAGTCCACGGGCGGCGATCAGCGGCAGCGCGGCGAGCGCGAGCAGGGTGATGCCGCCCGTCTCGGCCTGCTGCGGGGAGTCGGGGTCGCCGGCGATGCCGACGAACAGCATGTACACGCCGAGGCCGGCGAGGGCCAGGCCCTCCAGGGCGGTGAGCGCGGCCGCGGCGGTCAGCCGGCGGGGCAGCGCGGCGGGCGCTTCGACGGTGGGGGCGGGGGCCTTCGCGGGCTGCTTCATACTCACCCATGCAGGGTAGCGGCGCCCTGCCGGAGGCCGGAGGGGACGGGCAGTAGGGTCGGCTCGTGAAGGGGTGGGTAGTCTGGCGCTCATGCGTGCACTTCTCGTGGCCAACCCAGCAGCGACGACCACCAGTGCGCGCACGCGCGACGTCCTGATCCATGCCCTGGCCAGCGAGATGAAGCTGGAGGCGGTCACCACCGAGTACCGCGGGCACGCCCGGGACCTGGGCCGCAAGGCCGCGCACGAGGGGCTGGACCTGGTGGTCGCCCTGGGCGGCGACGGCACGGTCAACGAGGTGGTGAACGGGCTCCTGCACAACGGGCCCGATCCGGACCGGCTGCCCCGGCTGGCGGTGGTCCCCGGCGGCTCCACCAACGTGTTCGCCCGCGCCCTGGGGCTGCCGAACGACGCGGTCGAGGCGACGGGCGCACTGCTGGACGCGCTGCGCGAGGAGCGCGAGCGGACGGTCGGCCTGGGTCTGGCGGCCGGCACCCCCGGTACGGAGGACGAGTCGGTTCCGGCGCGCTGGTTCACCTTCTGCGCGGGCTTCGGGTTCGACGCGGGTGTCGTGGGGCGGGTCGAGCAGCAACGGGAACGCGGCAAGCGTTCGACACACGCCCTGTACGTACGACAGCTCATGCGTCAGTTCTGGGAGGAGCCCAACCGCCGGCACGGGACGGTCACCCTGGAGCGCCCCGGGGCCGATCCGGTGACGGACCTGGTGCTGTCGATAGTCTGCAACACCTCGCCGTGGACGTATCTGGGGAATCGTCCGCTTTACGCCTCTCCGGAGGCGTCGTTCGATACCGCACTTGACGTATTGGCGCTCAATCGTTTGTCAACTCCGGCGGTCGCCCGGTACGCGACACAGCTCCTGACCTCCACTCCTGAGCGGGGTCCACACGGCAAGCATGCGGTGTCTCTGCACGATCTGACCGACTTCACCTTGCATTCGAAGGTCCCCCTCCCGTTCCAGATGGACGGCGATCACCTGGGACTGCGCACCAGCGTTCGGTTCACAGGCGTACGCCGTGCACTGCGTGTGATTGTGTGAGTAGAAGGCCCTGCGGACCTTTCACTCGAACGTTTACACGCCGGTCCACCCTCACGATGTAGGGCTGTGACCTAGTAGACACCGACGAATCAAAAAAAACTTTCCGGAAGGGGTTGTATCCCCGTCCGAGGTTTGCGAATCTCTTCATGGCGATCGGGACAGCCCGCAGAACCGGCACCCACACAGACCGCCAGAACCCCTCCACGAATCTCTGACTGATCACCCGCGTGAAACCGGGCGGTCGCCCTTCCCTCACGGGGGGATTCGTGAAAGCGTTCACATTCACAAGCAAAGTGCCCGCAATACAAGGAGATGGAGCAGCCATGGACTGGCGTCACAACGCCGTTTGCCGCGAGGAAGACCCGGAACTCTTCTTCCCCATCGGCAACACCGGTCCTGCGCTGCTGCAGATCGAGGAAGCCAAGGCCGTCTGCCGCCGCTGCCCCGTGATGGAGCAGTGCCTGCAGTGGGCGCTCGAGTCCGGTCAGGACTCCGGCGTCTGGGGCGGCCTCAGCGAGGACGAGCGCCGCGCCATGAAGCGCCGCGCCGCTCGCAACCGGGCGCGCAACGCCAGCGCCTGACAACGACTTTCGAGCCTCGACGCGCAGCGCGCAGTAACCGAACAGCGCTCAGCAACGTGCTCTTGAGCCCCGGACCGAAGTATTCGGTCCGGGGCTCAGTGCTGCTGCGGGACTACTCTCCGTGCGCGCCGCCCGCTGGCCGTCGCTCACGTTGAGTCACCGTCCGGCAGCTACTTCTGCGGGCTGGACGGCAGGTCGAGGACGACCTTGGTGCCGCGCGGCTCGGCCCGGACCATGTCGAAGGTGCCGCCGAGCTCACCCTCCACGAGGGTCCGTACGATCTGCAGTCCGAGGTTGCCGGCCCGCTGGGGGTCGAACCCCTCGGGCAGGCCGTTGCCGTCGTCGAGCACGGTGATCAGCAGCCGCCCGTCCTTGCGGCCGGTTCCGCTGCGCAGCGCGGCCACCTCCACGGTGCCCCGCTCCCCCTGGGTGAAGGCGTGCTCCAGGGCGTTCTGCAGGATCTCCGTGAGCACCATCGACAGCGGGGTGGCGACCTCCGCGTCCAGGATCCCGAAGCGGCCGGTGCGCCGGCAGTCGACCCGGCCCGGCGAGATCTCCGAGACCATCGCGATCACGCGGTCGGCGATCTCGTCGAACTCGACCCGCTCGTCGAGGTTCTGAGAGAGCGTCTCGTGCACGATCGCGATCGAGCCGACGCGGCGCACGGCTTCGTTGAGCGCCTCGCGGCCCTGCGGCGAATCCATTCGGCGCGCCTGGAGCCGCAACAGCGCCGCCACGGTCTGGAGGTTGTTCTTCACCCGGTGGTGGATCTCCCGGATGGTCGCGTCCTTGGTGATCAGTTCACGTTCGCGACGGCGCAGTTCGGTGACGTCGCGGCAGAGCACCAGGGAGCCGATCCTGGTCCCCTTCGGCTTGAGGGGGATGGCGCGCAGCTGGATGACGCCGCCGTTGCCCTCGACCTCGGTCTCGCGGGGGGCCCAGCCGCTGGCGAGCTTGACCAGCGCCTCGTCGACCGGACCGCGGGAGGGGGCGAGTTCGGCGGTGGTGGCGCCGAGGTCCTGGCCGACCAGGTCGGACGCGAGGCCGAGGCGGTGGTAGGCGGAGAGCGCGTTCGGGGACGCGTAGGTGACCACGCCGTCGGCGTCGAGCCGGATCAGGCCGTCCCCGACGCGCGGGGAGGCGTCCATGTCGACCTGCTGGCCGGGGAAGGGGAAGGAGCCCGCCGCGATCATCTGTGCGAGGTCCGAGGCGGACTGGAGGTAGGTCAGCTCCAGCCGGCTGGGTGTACGCACGGTGAGCAGGTTGGTGTTGCGGGCGATCACTCCCAGTACCCGCCCCTCGCGACGGACGGGGATCGACTCGACGCGGACCGGCACCTCCTCGCGCCACTCCGGGTCACCCTCGCGCACGATGCGGCCCTCGTCGAGCGCGGCGTCCAGCAGCGGGCGGCGGCCGCGCGGCACCAGGTGGCCGACCATGTCGTCCTGGTACGAGGTGGGACCGGTGTTCGGGCGCATCTGGGCGACGGAGACGTACCGGGTGCCGTCGAGGGTGGGCACCCACAGCACGAGGTCGGCGAAGGACAGGTCGGAGAGCAGCTGCCACTCCGAGACCAGCAGGTGGAGCCACTCCAGGTCGGTTTCTCCGAGAGCGGTGTGCTGGCGTACGAGGTCGTTCATGGAGGGCACGTTGCGAGCGTACCCCGGGTACGCACGATGACTTTCCCCACGCCGGTACTCAGGAGTATCCAGGAGGGGCACGGGCCGCGTAGGGTTGGAGGAAGTGACGGGTTTCCAGCTACCGTCATTGGATGGACAGAACAGAATGGTCTAGTCCAGAATTGACTCAGAGTCTCCGCCCTCCCCGCACAGGAGGACGGATCGAGGTAGCCGCGCGCTCTGCCCTGACCGCGCAGGCACCTCTCACCGGCCGCCGGGAACCGCACACCTGACGGCCGTAAGTACTCCGGGCTACGGTGCCGGACGGGTTGAGGGTCCCGTCCTGCACCGTGGCCCAGAGGAATTTTCGGGGCCTTTCACGGCCAGGCCAGCAGGGCCCGCTCCGCCACCGCCGCCAGCTCTTCCCGGCTCGCCCCGTCGCGCGACTGCTGGGACATCCCCTGGAGCACGGCCCCGGTGTACCGGGCCAGCGCCCGTGCGTCCGTGTCCGCGGGCAGCGCTCCGGTGGCGACGTCGGCCCGGATCCGGCGCTCGAAGAGCTCCAGGTTGGCGTTGCGTCGCATCCGCAGCGCCTGGGCCACCTCCTCCGAGGTGGTGTTGATCGCCGCGCTGATCACCATGCAGCCCGGCGGGTGGGCCGGGTCGGTGTAGATCTCGGCGGCCTCGCGCAGGATGCGCTCCACGGCGGCTCGGGCGGTGGACTCCTCGGCCAGCGCCACGGCGGCGAAGTCCGCGTACCGGCTCCCGTAGACCACGACGACCTCGTCGAAGAGCTTCCGCTTGTCGCCGAAGGCGGCGTAGAGGCTGGGCGCGCTGATGCCGATCGAGGCGGTCAGGTCGGAGATCGAGGTCGCTTCGTAGCCGCGCTCCCAGAAGGCCGTCATCGCCTTGTCGAGGGCGGCGTCGCGGTCGAAGGAGCGGGGCCTGCCGCGCTGTCCGGTCACCATCCGCACATTCTATAGCGGTCGCTAGAGAATCTGATACGGTCCTTTCTGTAGCGACCACTAGGGATTTCGAAGGGGGGCGCGTCATGGGCGTGCTCAAGGGGAAGACGGCACTGGTCACGGGCGGCAGCCGGGGCATCGGCCGGGCCGTCGCGGAGCGGCTGGCGCGCGACGGGGCACTGGTGGCGGTGCACTACGGCCGCAACGCGGCGGCGGCCGAGGACGCCGTGGCGGCCATCGGGGCGGCCGGCGGACGGGCCTTCGCCATCGGGGCCGAGCTCGGGGTGCCGGGGGACGCAGAGGCCCTCTGGGCGGCGTACGAGGCCCATCCCGCGCACACCGAGGCCGTGGACATCCTCGTCAACAACGCGGGGGCGGCCGTCTTCGCGGGGATCGGGGACACCGACGAGGAGGCGTACGACCGGGCGCACGCGCTGAACGCCAAGGCGCCGTTCTTCGTGATCCAGCACGGGCTGGCGCGGCTGCGGGACGGCGGCCGGATCGTGAACGTGACCGGCACCCCGGACCTCGCGCTGCCGGCGATCCTCGCGACGGTCATGGCGAAGGGCGCGGCGAACGCCATGACGCGCTCACTGGCCGCCGAGCTCGCCCCGCGGGGGATCACCGTGAACTCGGTGGGGCCGGGGATCACCGAGACGGACCTGAACGCGGCCCTGCTCGCCGATCCCGCGACCCGGACCCACCTGGCCGCGCGTTCGGTCTTCCACCGGGTGGGCACGGCGGAGGAGGTGGCGGACGTGGTGGCCTTCCTGGCCTCGGCGGACTCCCGCTGGGTCACGGGCCAGCACCTGGACGCCACGGGCGGCCTGCAGCTGGCACTGATCTAGGGCGAGCGGGTGTCTTGTCGGTCGGGCCGCATCGGCGACCGAGGACAACGCGGCGAGGCGCGCCACCAAGGCGCGCGAGCCGCGGCCCGATCCCCGGGACACCCCTCCGGGTCACGGCCGCGACGTCCCGGCCGCCCGTCGGGCGGGCGGGACGTCGCGGACACGACCTCAGGGCCTGCCGGCCGGGACGCGGCTGGGAACCGTCGGGAACACGACGCCCCGCGGGGCCTCGGACGCCGCGGCGCTCGCCTCGACCAGGTCGAGCAGGGTCGGGAGCTCGTAGTCCTCGGCACCGTCGAGGTCGACCTGGTATCCGAGGTCTCCCAGGCTCGCCACCGTCAGCCGACTCAGCTTGTTCTTGATCGTCGGGTTGCCCGCGGTTCCGATGTTCGGCGACATGAGCTCATGGCCGAAGAGGGACTCGCGCCAGTGGCTGCCCGCACTTCCCCCACCACCCACGTTCGCGACCGGTACGGGAGTGGGGCCGGTCCCGACCAGCCTGCCGAACTCTCTCGCCGCGCCGGTACCCACGAAGGTGGGGTCGGGCCCGGGGAAGTCCTTCAGCAAGCCGAACTCACGCCATACCGTTTTGGTGATGCCCAGTACGTGGCCCATCTCGTGCGTGATGACGTCGAGAAGGGTGCCGTCGTCCTCCATCGCGTTCAGGTCGGCCGTGTCGAACCGCATGATGCCCTTGGCCGGGAGGTTCGCCCCGGCGGCCGCGTCCTCGCTCCGGAAGGCGACCGGTCCTGCAGCCCCGAGGATGCCGCCCTCGCCGTCGATCGGCACTCCTTCGGCATCGATCAGCAGGTCGTCGATGACGAGTTCGCCGCTGAAGTCGCGGATGACAGCGGTCTCCAGGTCGCCGACGATGACCCGCGCCCAGCGCTCGGCCGCCTCGGCGAAGACGTCCTTCTGGTTGTTGGTCAGCCCGCCGACGAAGCGCACCTCGATCTGGAACGGGGAGGTGGTCTCGGCGAGATCGGCGGCGCGCGTGGCGCTCGCCACTGCTGTGTAACTCTCGAAGGCGTAGGTCGGGTGCCTGGTCATGACTACCACTCCAATCGCACATAGCACGATTTACCTACCAAAGCCACCTTATGCGACAAAGGAGTTGTAGACAGGGCAACCAATGGCAGGTCAGACCGGCTGTAGCACGGTGCACCGCACCGGCCGTCCGGGTGACTCCCCCAGGAGGCCGGACGGCGGCATCGGGATCACCATGGAAAGCGGCGGGACCCCCGCCGGACCCGGCTCCCTCTGCTAGATTGGTCTATACCACACCACCCACTCCAGATCGGCAGGCCCCGCGTGGAAGTTGTCATCGTCCCGGACGCCAAGGCAGGCGGCGAGCTCATCGCGGAGGCCATGGCGGCCCTGGTGCGCCGCAAGCCCGACGCCCTGCTCGGCGTGGCGACCGGCTCTACCCCGCTGCCCATCTACGAGGCCCTCACGCGCAAGGTCGGGGCGGGTGAGGTCGACGCCTCCAGGGCCCGGATATGCCAGCTCGACGAGTACGTCGGCCTGCCGGCCGGGCACCCCGAGTCCTACCGCGCCGTCGTCCTGCGCGAGGTCGTCGAGCCCCTCGGTCTGACCGAGGCCTCCTTCATGGGCCCCGACGGATCGGCCGAGGACCTCGTCGCCGCGTGCGAGGCCTACGACCGGGCCCTGGCCGAGGCCGGCGGTGTGGACCTCCAGCTGCTGGGCATCGGCACGGACGGGCACATCGGCTTCAACGAGCCCTGCTCCTCCCTGGCCTCGCGCACCCGGATCAAGACGCTGACGGAGCAGACCCGCGTGGACAACGCGCGCTTCTTCGAGGACGACCTGGAGCAGGTGCCGCACCACGTCATCACCCAGGGCATCGGCACCATCCTCGACGCCCGCCACCTGGTGCTGCTGGCCACCGGAGAGGGCAAGGCCGAGGCCGTCGCACAGACCGTCGAGGGTCCGCTGTCCGCTCTCGTGCCGGCGTCCGCGCTGCAGTTGCACCGCCACGCGACCGTCGTCGTGGACGAGGCCGCCGCCTCGAAGCTCAAGCTGGCCGACTACTTCCGCCACACCTACGCCAACAAGCCGTCCTGGCAGGGTCTGTAGACCCCGACAGCGGGCGAAGGGCCGGGCACCCCCTCGGGGGAGCCCGGCCCTCGCGCGTACGCGGCGGAGCCGGGCACCACCCCTGTGACAAGGTGCCCGGCTCCGGTTCCGCGGCGCGTCACACCCCCGTGACGGCCCCCGCGACGACCTCGGCGGCGGCGCGGCCGCATACGCGCGCGGCGCCGTGCGTGGCGATGTGCAGGGCCCCGCGCGGCTCGGCGCGCGGCAGCCCCATCTCGACCACCACCGTGTCCGGCCGGGCCTCGACCAGATCGTCCAGCACCTCGGCCATCCACGGGTGGCGGTGCGCGTCGCGGACCACCGCGACGACGGTGCGCTCCCCCGCGGCCGCCAGGATCTCCCCGGCCGTGGCGCCCTGCGGGTAGAGGTCCGAAGCGGTGCCGGGCAGCAGCTCGGCCAGCTCGGCGGCGGGACCCCACGGGGTCTCGTCGCCGACGGCGATGTTCGCGACCGGGGTCAGGGTCGCGACGTACGGGCCGGCCGGCGGGCGTGCCGAGCCGGTGACGACGAGGGCCCGGCGGGCCGCGGTCAGGCCGATACCGGACGCGCGGCTCCCCTCGGGCCGCGCGTCCGGCCGGGCGCCCAGGGTCCACGCGGCCAGCGCACGGACCCGGGCGGCGGCGTCGGCGAGCCGCTCCTGCGGGAGCGTGCCCTCGCGTACGGCCGCGACGAGGGCGTCGCGCAGCCGCAGGACGGTGTCCTCGTCGGCGAGTCCGCCGCCGACGCAGATGGCGTCGGCGCCCGCCGCGATGGCCAGGACCGAGCCGCGCTCGATCCCGTACGTCCCGGCGATGGCGTGCATCTCCATGCCGTCGGTGACGATGAGGCCCTCGTAGCCGAGCTCCTTGCGCAGCAGGCCGGTCAGGATCTGCGGGCTGAGCGTGGCCGGGCGGGTCGGGTCGAGGGCGGGCACCAGGATGTGCGCGCTCATCACGGCCTTCGTCCCGGCCTCGATGGCGGCCCTGAACGGTACGAGTTCCCGTGCGGCGAGGGTGTCGAGGTCCACGTCGATGCGCGGCAGGGCGTGGTGGGAGTCGACGTTGGTGTCGCCGTGGCCCGGGAAGTGCTTGGTGCAGGCGGCGACGCCGGCGGCCTGGAGGCCCTCGACGTAGGCGGCGGTGTGCCGGGCGGCGAGGTGGGTGTCGGCGCCGAAGGACCGTACGCCGATGACCGGGTTGTCCGGGTTGGAGTTGACGTCGGCGGAGGGGGCCCAGTTGAGGTTGACCCCGCACTCGGCGAGGCGACGGCCCAGCTCGTGGGCGACGTCCCGGGTCAGGCGGGTGTCGTCGACGGCACCGAGGGCCAGGTTGCCGGGGAAGGACGAGCCGCCCCGGACCTCCAGGCGGGTGACGTCGCCGCCCTCCTCGTCGATGGCGACGAGCACGTCGTCGCTTTCGGCCCGCAACTGCGCGGTCAGCGCGGCGAGCTGCTCGGGCGAGGCGATGTTGCGGCCGAACAGGCCCACCGAGGTGAGGCCTTCGCCGATCCTGCGGAGCAGCCAGGCCGGGGCGGTGGTGCCCTCGAAGCCGGGCTGGAGGACGGCGAGGGCGTCGCGGGTCACCTCGTCGGAGGCGGTGGCGCGGTGCGCAAGGACAGTCATGACGGGCGTCATCCCTTCACGGCGCCGGCGGTCATGCCGCCGACTGCCTTGCGCTGGAGGAAGATGAAGATGAGCAGGACCGGGACCGCGAAGAGCGAGGAAGCGGCCATGGTGGCGCCCCAGTCGTTGCCGAAGGCGGACATGAACTCGGTCAGCCACAGCGGCAGGGTCTGCGCGGTCTTGTCCTTGTTGAGGATCAGGACCATGGCGAACTCGTTCCAGGCGGTGATGAAGCCGAAGAGCGAGGTGGACATCAGGCCGGGGGCCAGCAGCGGGAAGATCACCTTGCGGAAGGCCTGGCCGCGGGTGCAGCCGTCGATCTGGGCCGCCTCCTCCAGGGTCACCGGGACGGCGGCGATGAAGCCGCGCAGGGTCCAGATGGTGAAGGGGAGGATCATCACGAAGTAGATGGCGGTCAGCAGCGGGAGGCTGTTCAGCAGCTCGCCGTCGCGGGCGATCATGTACATCGCGATGACCATGACCTCCCAGGGGGCCATCTGGGCCATCATCACGGTCAGGACCAGGCCCTTGCGGCCCTTGAAGCGCATGCGGGCGATGGCGAAGCTCGCGGCGAGGGCGACGAGCAGGGCCAGCACCACGGCGCCGACGGTGACCAGGACGCTGTTGGTGACGTACGTCCAGAAGTTCTCGACCCCGGTGGCCTTGCCGAAGTTGTCCAGCGTCGGCGTGAAGACGAAGACGGGGTCCTTCGTGAGCATCTGGTCGGCGGGCTTGAGGGCCGACGAGAACATCCAGTACACGGGGAAGACGAAGACCAGGGCGAGCAGGAGCGCGCCGAGGTTCTTGGCCACGGCTCCGGGTCGCACCGGGCGGCGGGTACGGAGCTGCTGCGCGGGCCTCTCGGGAGCCGCGGGCTTCGGGGCGGTGGTCGTGCTCACTGCTCCTCCTCCTGCTTCAGGATCAGGCGGAAGTAGAAGGACATGACGACCACGAGGATCACGATCGTCAGGACGGAGATCGCGGCGGCGAGGCCGTAGTGGGCCTGGCTCTGGCCCTCGACGTAGGCGAAGACCGGGAGGATCTCGGAGGCGCGGTCCGGGCCGCCCTTGTTCATCGCGTACACCTGGGTGAAGGCCTTGAACACCCAGATCACCTCAAGGAAGGTGGTGATGAGGAAGAAGGGCTTCAGGTTCGGGAAGACGATCTTCCAGAAGGTCTGCCAGCCGTTGGCGCCGTCCATGCGGGCGGCCTCGTACAGCTCGGCGCCGACCGTGGTGAGGCCGGCGTACATGTTGAGGGCGACGAAGGGGATGGAGCCCCAGACCACCAGGATCGTGACGATCACCATGGTGGAGAGGCCGGTCTCCATCCAGTTGTGCTGTTCGTAGCCGGAGAAGCCGGCGGTGCGCATGACCCAGTTCATGACGCCGAACTGCTCGTCGAACAGCCAGCGGAAGACCTGTACCGAGGCGACGATCGGCATGGCCCAGGCCATCACCAGCGCCATGGAGAGGACCAGGCGCATCTTGGTGCCGAGCTTGTTGAGCAGGATGCCGATGAGGCTTCCCAGCACCATGATCAGCGCGACGTTGGCCAGGGTGAAGGCGAAGCTGCGGACGACGACGGTCCAGAAGGCCGAGTCACCGAGGAGCTCGGTGTAGTTGTCGAGTCCCGCGAAGGGGTACTTCCGCTGGATGAACTCGACCTTGTTGATGTCCTGGAGGGACAGGATCACGTTCTTGATCAGCGGGTACAGCAGGAGCGTCGCGAGGGCGAGCACCGCGGGCGCGACCAGCGCATAGGGCAGCCACCCCGAGGGGAGCGACTTCCTGCCTCCGCGAGGCGGCGTATGGCTGGCGCCGGTTGCTGGGGCCGGCGTCTCGGGCCGTCCGGCGGACTTCGGTGGTGCGTCCTGTGGAGCGCTGGTCACCGCTCCCTGGGAGTGCACGGTCATGGCTTGGCTTCCTCGCGGTTGACTGTGGAGTCAAATGCGCGACCGGGGGCGCGGCGGGTGTCCGGGCACCTGCCGCACTCCCCGGTGCGTTCACACTGCTGGGTGGTGCGGGTACTGCGGGGCGGGACTACTTGTTGATGCGCTTCGCGATCTCCGCGTCCGCCTCGGCACCGGCCTTGGCCGCGTCCTCACCCTTCAGGACCTTGGTCATGAACTCCTTGATGGGGTTCGGCTCGGTCTCGACGTTCGCCCAGCCCGCGGTGACCGGGGTGATCTTGCCGTTGACGCCGCCCTTGCCCATGGCCTCGGCGAAGGAGCCCGCGGCGGGGGTGAAGTTGGCCGCGGCCTGGTTCGGGAGCAGCGCGCCCTTGGTCTCGGCGGCGTACTTGGTCATCTGGTCCTTGCCGGCGGCGAGGGCCAGCCACTCCTTGGCGAGCTCCTTGTTCTTGGAGCGCTCGGCCACGGCGAGGTTCGAGCCGCCGAGGAAGACGGTGCTGGTCTTGTCCGCGGTCTTGCCCGGGATCGGGAAGTAGCCGAAGTCGGCTTCCTTGCCCGCGTCCTTCAGCGCCTTCTCGGCACCGCCGGCCTCCCAGCCGAGACCGATCCAGGAGGCGACGCCGCCCTTGGGGACGATGTCGGTGGACTGCTGCGGGTTGGCCTCGTCCTTGTCCTTCGGGGCGGTGGAGTAGGACTGGAGCTTCTTGTAGAACTCCATCGCGGCGCCGGCCTGCGGGGTGCCGAGGCCGCCCTTCCACTTGGCGCCGTCCTTGACGGCGAGGTCGCCGCCCTCGTCCCAGATGAGACCGGCGAGGACGTACCAGCTCTGGCCGGGGAGGTAGATGGGCTGGGTGGCCGGGTCGGCCGCCTTCAGCTTCTCCAGGCCGGCGATCCACTCGTCGCGGGTGGTGGGCGGGGTGACGCCGGCCTTGGCGAAGGCCTTCTTGTCGTAGACGACGACGCGGTTGGCGGCGTACCAGGGGGCGGAGTAGAGCTTGCCGTCGACCTCGGCCGAGGCGAGCATGCTCTTCTGCCAGGCGTCGGCGCCGAGGGCGGCCTTGTCCTTCGTCAGGTCGGCGAGACCGCCGGTGACCGCGTAGCCGGCGGTCTGGGTGTTGCCGAGCTCAAGAACGTCCGGAGGGGTGTTCTCGGAGAGGGCCGTGGTGACCTTCTCCTGGATGCCGGTCCACTTCTGCTCCTCGACCTTGACCGTCACATTGGGGTGCTTGGCCGAGAACTCCTTGTTGACCTCGTCGATCCAGGCCTTCGGCGCGGAGCCGTCCATGACCCAGACGGTGATCTCCTTGGGACCCGCGTCGGCCTTGGCCTTGTCGTCGTCCCCATTGCCACACGCCGCGAGTCCGACCATCATGCCCGCGACACCGACCGCCGCGATGAGCTTGCGCTTCACGCCACCCTCCTCAGGGATGCCTGCCTGCACTTCCCTTGCCCGCCGCGGTGACATACGCGAAGTACTGCCGTGGGGCTGGGATCTGATCCATATTGGTGTAGACCAGTAGCTGGAGCTTGGCCTAGACCTTTAGGGGTGTCAAGGGTCTAATGAGCGGGTGCCCGGTCCGTTATCGGACCGACACCTGGGGAGAGAGAAGGCCTGTACCCCCAGTCGTGTCACCATGTGACCGCACATATCGGAGGAGCCGGTGACGGCAGCGAAACTGGAGTCGGGAAGGCGGGCGGCGATGGCCACCGAAGGGGCACTCACGGAGCCGGACGGCGGGGCAGCCACTCGCACGGCACGTGTACCCAAGTACTACCGACTCAAGCGGCACTTGCTCGACATGACGGAGACCCTGCCGCCCGGCACCCCGGTACCGCCGGAGCGCACGCTCGCGGCCGAATTCGACACCTCGCGGACCACGGTCCGCCAGGCCCTCCAGGAACTGGTCGTAGAAGGACGACTGGAGCGGATCCAGGGCAAAGGCACCTTCGTCGCCAAGCCCAAGGTCTCCCAGGCCCTGCAACTGACCTCCTACACGGAGGACATGCGGGCCCAGGGCCTGGAGCCGACCTCACAGCTCCTCGACATCGGCTACGTGACCGCCGACGACACCCTCGCCGGACTGCTCAAGATCAACACCGGTGGGCGGGTGCTGCGCATCGAGCGGCTGCGCCTGGCCAGCGGCGAGCCGATGGCCATCGAGACCACCCACCTCTCGGCCAAGCGCTTCCCCGCGCTGCGCCGGTCGCTCGCCAAGTACACCTCTCTGTACACCGCCCTCGCCGAGGTGTACGACGTCCACCTGGCGGAGGCCGAGGAGACGATCGAGACCTCCCTGGCCACCCCGCGCGAGGCCGGCCTGCTCGGCACCGACGTCGGGCTGCCGATGCTGATGCTCTCCCGGCACTCCCTGGACGCCGACGGCGAACCGGTGGAGTGGGTGCGGTCGGTGTACCGCGGCGACCGCTACAAGTTCGTCGCCAGGCTCAAGCGCCCCGCCGTCTGACACCCGTGGCCCCGCCCCGCGTGCCGGAATTCCGCGACCGGAATGCGGACGGGGTCTTACGTTCACCAGGCAATCCCCCGTAGATTCCGCCTGCTTACGCAGATGATCGACGAGGGGACCAGGATCATGCCTGAACCGGAAGCAACAGGTACACAACGGGACACGGCGAGCCCGGGAACCCCATCGGGCTCGCCCTCCCCCAAGTCCATCGCCGTGTGGGTGCTCGTCGGACTCGTCGGCGCCATCGGCTGGGGCGTCCTCGCGCTCTCGCGCGGCGAGGAGATCTCCGCGGCCTGGCTGCTCGCCGCGGCCCTGGGCTCGTACGCCATCGCCTACCGCTTCTACGCACGCTTCATCGCGCACCGCGTATTGAAGGTCGACGCGACGCGGGCCACCCCCGCCGAACGCCTTGACAACGGTGTCGACTTCCATCCCACCGACCGCCGGGTGCTCTTCGGCCACCACTTCGCCGCGGTCGCCGGCGCCGGCCCGCTCGTCGGACCCGTGCTCGCCGCCCAGATGGGCTACCTGCCCGGGACCATCTGGATCGTCGCGGGCGTGATCTTCGCCGGCGCCGTCCAGGACATGGTGACGCTGTTCTTCTCCACCCGCCGCGACGGCCGTTCGCTCGGCCAGATGGCGCGGGACGAGATCGGCCCCGTCGGCGGAGCCGCCGCCCTGGTCGCCGTGTTCGCCATCATGATCATCCTGCTGGCGGTGCTGGCCCTGGTCATCGTCAACGCCCTGGCGCACTCGCCCTGGGGCGTCTTCTCCATCGGCATGACCATCCCGATCGCCGTCTTCATGGGCTTCTACCTGCGCGTCCTGCGGCCGGGCCGGGTCACCGAGGTCTCCCTCATCGGTGTCGCCCTGCTGCTGCTCGCCATCGTGGCGGGCGGCTGGGTCGCCGAGTCCTCCTTCGCCGGGACCTTCACCCTGGAGAAGGAGACGCTCGTCATCTGGATGGTGGTGTACGGCTTCCTGGCCTCGGTCCTGCCGGTGTGGATGCTGCTCGCGCCCCGCGACTACCTCTCGACCTTCATGAAGGTCGGCACCATCGCCCTCCTCGCGATCGGCGTGGTCATCGCGATGCCGACGCTGAAGATGCCCTCGGTCACCGACTTCGCGGCCCGCGGCGACGGCCCGGTCTTCGCCGGGTCGATGTTCCCGTTCGTCTTCATCACCATCGCGTGCGGCGCGCTCTCGGGCTTCCACGCCCTGGTCTCCTCGGGCACCACCCCGAAGATGATCCAGAAGGAGACCCAGGTCCGCATGATCGGCTACGGCGCCATGCTGACCGAGTCGTTCGTCGCCGTCATGGCCATCATCGCGGCCTGCATCATCGAGCCCGGCCTCTTCTTCGCGGTCAACTCCCCTCCCGGGATCATCGGCACCACCGTCGAGTCCGCCTCGCAGGCGGTGACGAACTTCGGCTTCGCCATCTCGCCCGAGGCGCTCACCCAGGCCGCCAAGGACGTCGAGGAAGCCAGCCTGCTCTCCCGTACGGGTGGCGCGCCGACCTTCGCACTCGGAATGTCGGAGATCTTCTCCTCCGTCATCGGCGGCGCCGGGATGAAGGCCTTCTGGTACCACTTCGCGATCATGTTCGAGGCGCTCTTCATCCTGACGACGCTGGACGCGGGCACCCGCGTGGGCCGGTTCATGCTCCAGGACACCCTCGGCAACGTCCACAAGTCCTTCAAGGACGTCAGCTGGAAGCCCGGCGTGTGGTTCGCGAGCGCGATCGTGGTCGGCGCGTGGGGCTACTTCCTGTGGGTCGGCATCAAGGACCCGCTGGGCGGCATCAACCAGCTCTTCCCGCTCTTCGGCATCGCCAACCAGCTGCTGGCCGCGGTCGCCCTGGCCGTCTGCACCACGCTGCTGGTGAAGTCCGGCCGACTCAAGTGGGCCTGGGTGACGGGCGTCCCCCTGGTCTGGGACGCCACGGTGACCCTCACCGCCAGCTACCAGAAGGTCTTCTCCGAGGACGTGAAGGTCGGCTTCTTCGCCCAGCGCGACAAGTACCAGGCGGGCATCGACGCCGACAAGGTCCTGGCCCCGGCCAAGAGCATGGACGACATGCACACGATCGTCACCAACGCCACGGTGGACGGCGTGCTGTGCGCCCTCTTCGCGGTGCTGATCATCGTGGTCCTCGCGGACGCGCTCCGCACCTGCGTCAAGGCCGTCCGCGACCCGGGGTCGGCGAAGCTCTCCGAGGTCCCGTGGACCGAGTCGAAGATCGTCGCCCCGGCGGGCCTGATCGCGACCGCGGAGGAGCGGGCGGAGTTCGCCGCCGCGGCCGACCGCGATTCCGGCGGCGGCCAGGTCAAGGAGCCGGTGGGGTGAGCACCGTACGGAGCGTGCTGGCCAGGGCCAGGTTCTACGTACGGGAGTTCTCCGGGGAGGCCGCCTACGACCGGTACGTCGCCCACACCCGCTCCCACGACCCGGACGCGGAGGTCCTCACCCGCCGCGCCTTCGAACGCGCCCGCACGGACGCCCGCGAGGCGGACCCCCGCGAGGGCTTCCGCTGCTGCTGACCCACGCGAAGGGCCCCGCCGCGTCCTGCGGCGGGGCCCTTCGGCGCTGCTCAGCGCACCCAGTCCTTGAGGACCTCGGTGGGCAGGGTGATGCCGACGGGGTCGGGCAGTGCGATGTCCGTCCCATAGGGCACGATGTGGATGCTCTCGTACCGCTGGCCGTTGGGCTGGCTGTAGACGGAGACCTCGCACTTGGCCCGGTCGATCAGCAGGTAGAGGGGGATGCCGGTCTCCGCATAGGCACGGGGCTTTTCGACGTGATCCCGCCGGACGGTGTCGGAGCCCCACGAAGTCACCTCGACGGCCATGAGGATCGGAGCGGGGTCGACCCAGTCGCTTCGCCCTGTCCCGCGAAGGCCTTTTCCTCGACGGTGCCGCCTCCGACGATAGCGCCGCCCGCCGGGAGGCGTCCTGCACACTCGACCGCATGGACATGCTGATCAGAACGGCGGTGCCCGCCGACCACGAGACGCTGGGCGAGATCACCGCGCAGGCCTACCTCGCCGACGGGCACCTGGACTTCAACGAGGACGACGCCTACCTGAACGTGCTGCGCGACGTGGCCGGGCGGGCCGCACTGGCCAAGGTGCTCGTCGCCGAGCGCGACGGGCAGGTGCTCGGCGGGGTGACCTTCGCCGCACCCGGCAGCCCGCTCGCCGACATCGCGGGCCCGGACGAGGCCGAGTTCCGGATGCTGGCGGTGGCCCACGCGGCCCGCGGACAGGGCGCCGGCGAGGCCCTGGTGCGGGCGTGCGTCGAACGGGCGCGGGCCGTGGAGGGCGTCACGGGCGTCGTCCTCTCCACCCAGCGCAGCATGGCCGGGGCCCACCGGATCTACGCGCGCCTGGGCTTCGTACGCACTCCGGAGCGGGACTGGGCGCCGATCGAGGGCCTGACACTCCTCACGTATCGACTCAAGCTGTAGCCACGCCGACACTACATGTGGGGGTTGCCGCACAAGGGCGCCCCCACATGTATGCTCATGCCTGCTGTCGCCGCAGGGGAATCCGGTGGGAATCCGGAACTGTCCCGCAACGGTATGAAGTGTCCGACATCCGGACACCAAGTCCGATGACCTGCCGGCAGCGCGCCCGGATCGACCGACCCGGGTGCCGACACGTCCGGGCCTCGCGGTTGGGCCGGTGGACGCCGTGCGGTGTGCCCTCCTGCCACGCCCGCATGCGCCCGCGCCCGCCCGCCGATGACCGGGCCGAGCGAGGGAGAGCTCCCGCCGTGACCATCGCGCCTTCCGCACCGCGCGCCGAGTCCGTTTCTGGCGACAACACCGAGGGCCCGGGGGCCACGCTGCTGCGTACCCTCACCGAACTTACGGCGGACCTCCCCGACACCGACCCCGGCCGCGTCGCCGCCGCCGCGCTCCGCGGCCGCAGCTCCGCCGCCGACGAGGCCGAACTGCGCGGGCTGGCCACGGAGTCCGCCGCGGGGCTCATCTCCGAGGACCCCGCGTACTCGAAGCTCGCCGCCCGCCTGCTGACGCTGGCCGTGCGCGACGAGGCCGCGAGCCAGGGCTCCACCTCGTTCTCCGCCTCCGTCGAGGTCGGCCACCGCGAGGGCCTCATCGCCGACCGCACCGCCGAATTCGTGCGCACGCACGCGAGCCGTCTGGACGCGCTGGTCGAGCACACCCTCGCCGAGGGCGCCGACGACCGCTTCGGCTTCTTCGGCCTGCGCACCCTGCACAGCCGCTACCTGCTGCGCCACCCGATCACCCGTCAGGTCATCGAGACCCCGCAGTTCTTCATGCTGCGCGTGGCCTGCGGCCTCGCCGCGGACGAGAGCATCCAGGCCGTCGAGGAAGTGGCCTCGCTGTACCGGCTGATGAGCCGCCTCGACTACCTGCCCTCGTCCCCCACGCTCTTCAACTCCGGCACCCGGCACCCGCAGATGTCCTCCTGCTACCTGCTGGACTCCCCGCTGGACGAGCTCGACTCGATCTACGACCGCTACCACCAGGTCGCGCGCCTGTCGAAGCACGCGGGCGGCATCGGCCTGTCGTACTCCCGCATCCGCGCCCGCGGTTCGCTGATCCGCGGCACCAACGGCCACTCCAACGGCATCGTGCCGTTCCTGAAGACGCTCGACGCCTCCGTCGCCGCCGTGAACCAGGGCGGCCGCCGCAAGGGCGCCGCCGCGGTCTACCTGGAGACCTGGCACGCGGACATCGAGGAGTTCCTGGAGCTCCGCGACAACACCGGCGAGGACCAGCGCCGCACCCACAACCTGAACCTCGCCCACTGGGTGCCGGACGAGTTCATGCGCCGCGTGAACGCCGACGCCGAGTGGTCGCTGTTCTCCCCGGCCGACGTCCCCGAACTGGTCGACCTGTGGGGCGACGACTTCGACGCCGCCTACCGCAAGGCCGAGGCCGACGGCCTGGCCCGCAAGACCATGCCCGCCCGCGACCTGTACGGCCGGATGATGCGCACCCTCGCGCAGACCGGCCAGGGCTGGATGACCTTCAAGGACGCCTCCAACCGCACGGCGAACCAGACCGCCGAGCCGGGCACGGTCGTGCACTCCTCGAACCTGTGCACCGAGATCATCGAGGTCACCAACGACGGCGAGACGGCCGTCTGCAACCTGGGCTCGGTGAACCTGGGCGCCTTCGTCGTGGACGGCGAGATCGACTGGGAGCGGATGGACGAGACCGTCCGCACCGCCGTGACCTTCCTCGACCGCGTGGTGGACATCAACTTCTACCCGACCGAGCAGGCCGGCCGCTCCAACTCCCGCTGGCGCCCGGTGGGCCTGGGCGCGATGGGCCTCCAGGACGTCTTCTTCAAGCTGAAGCTGCCCTTCGACTCCCCCGAGGCGAAGGCCCTGTCCACCAAGCTCTCCGAGCGCATCATGCTGGCCGCCTACGAGGCCTCCTGCGACCTCGCCGAGCGCAGCGGCACGCTGCCGGCCTGGGAGCAGACCCGCACCGCGCGCGGCGTCCTGCACCCGGACCACTACGACGTCGAGCTGAACTGGCCGGAGCGCTGGGACGCGCTGCGCGCCCGCGTCGCCGAGACCGGCATGCGCAACTCCCTGCTCCTCGCCATCGCCCCGACGGCGACCATCGCCTCGATCGCCGGCGTGTACGAGTGCATCGAGCCGCAGGTCTCCAACCTGTTCAAGCGCGAGACTCTGTCGGGCGAGTTCCTCCAGGTGAACGGCTACCTGGTGGAGGAGCTCAAGCAGCTCGGCGTGTGGGACGCCCAGACCCGTGAGGCGCTGCGCGACTCCTCCGGCTCGGTCCAGGGCTTCGGCTGGATCCCGGCCGAGGTCCGCGAGCTGTACCGCACGGCGTGGGAGATCCCGCAGCGCGGCCTGATCGACATGGCGGCGGCCCGTACGCCGTTCCTGGACCAGTCGCAGTCGCTGAACCTGTTCCTGGAGACGCCCACCATCGGCAAGCTCAGCTCGATGTACGCGTACGCCTGGAAGCAGGGCCTGAAGACCACGTACTACCTGCGTTCACGCCCGGCGACGAAGATCGCCCGCGCCGCGCAGGCCGCCACCGCCGCTCCGGTGGCGCTCCCGCAGGCCGTCGACGCCGATGCCCTGGCCTGCTCCCTTGAGAACCCCGAGTCCTGCGAGGCCTGCCAGTAATGAGCTCCACCGACAACAAGAACCTCCTGGACCCGGGCTTCGAGCTCACGCTCCGCCCGATGCGCTACCCGGACTTCTACGAGCGCTACCGGGACGCGATCAAGAACACGTGGACGGTGGAGGAGGTCGACCTCCACTCGGACGTCGCGGACCTCGCGAAGCTGACGCCCGCCGAGCAGCACATGATCGGCCGTCTGGTCGCGTTCTTCGCGACCGGCGACTCGATCGTCTCGAACAACCTGGTGCTGACGCTCTACAAGCACATCAACTCCCCGGAGGCGCGCCTGTACCTGTCGCGCCAGCTGTTCGAGGAGGCCGTGCACGTCCAGTTCTACCTGACGCTGCTCGACACCTACCTGCCCGACCCGGACGACCGCGCGGCCGCCTTCGACGCGGTCGAGGAGATCCCCTCCATCCGCGAGAAGGCGCAGTTCTGCTTCAAGTGGATGGACTCGGTCGAGAAGATCGAGCGCCTGGAGACGGCCGCCGACCGCCGCCGCTTCCTGCTGAACCTGATCTGCTTCGCGGCGTGCATCGAGGGTCTGTTCTTCTACGGCGCCTTCGCGTATGTGTACTGGTTCCGCTCGCGCGGTCTGCTGCACGGCCTGGCCACCGGCACCAACTGGGTGTTCCGTGACGAGACCATGCACATGAACTTCGCCTTCGAGGTCGTGGACACGGTCCGCAAGGAGGAGCCCGAGCTCTTCGACGACGCCCTCCAGCAGCAGGTCGTCGACATGCTGAAGGAGGCCGTGGAGGCGGAGCTGCAGTTCGGCCGCGACCTGTGCGGCGACGGCCTGCCGGGCATGAACACCGAGTCGATGCGCGAGTACCTGGAGTGCGTCGCGGACCAGCGCCTGGTCCGTCTCGGCTTCGCGCCGGTGTACGGCTCGCAGAACCCGTTCTCCTTCATGGAGCTGCAGGGTGTCCAGGAGCTGACGAACTTCTTCGAGCGCCGGCCGTCGGCCTACCAGGTCGCGGTCGAGGGCACGGTCGACCTGGACGAGGACTTCTAGTCCGACCGCTGGTCCGACCGCTGGTCCGACCGCCGGTCCGACCGCGCACCCCCGGGTGCACCGAGAGCCGGGACGCGAGGTGATCGCGTCCCGGCTCTTCGCGTTCCGGGGCGGTGAGGACGCCTGCGGGAGGGCGTCGGCGGGGCTCAGTGGGCGAGGCGCCCGCGGCGCCAGGCTTCCGACCGCGGGCCGTGCCGGCGCGGGGTCGGCGGCATGCCGCCCGCCTTCTGCCGCGGCAGCCACACGAGCCGGGTCTGCACGGCCCGGATCTGCCGGTCGATGCGCCGCTCGCGCAGGGCCCCGTAGAGGCTGGGGGCGAGCAGCAGGGTGGCGACGGCGAGGACGGCGAGGTAGCTCAGGAACGTGTTCATGTCTCCACTGTCCCTCCGTCCGGGCAAGCCCGCGAGTGGCAGGACTGTCATGAAAGAGCGAATTACTGCCACACTGGATCCCATGCTGACCAACGTGGCCGTGGCCCTCCTCGACGAAGTCGCCCCCTTCGAGTTCGGGATCTTCTGCGAGGTCTTCGGGACCGACCGCAGCGACCATGGGCTGCCGGTCTACGACTACGCCGTGTGCGCGGCGGAGGACGGCCCCCTGACCATGTCCGGGACCGGTTTCGCGCTCGCCCCCGCCCACGGGCTGGAGCGGCTGGAGAGCGCCGACCTGATCTGCGTGCCCGCCTTCCGCAACGCCTCGGAGCGCACCTGGCCGGAGCCGCTCCTGGCCGCGCTGCGCCGCGGCGTGGAGCGCGGCGCGCGGGTGCTCAGCGTGTGCAGCGGCGCGTACGTACTGGGTGCGGCCGGGCTGCTGGACGGCCGCCGCTGCACGACGCACTGGATGCACGCACCGGCCCTGGCCGGGCGCTTCCCGCGGGCGCTGGTCGACCCGGACGTGCTCTACGTCGACGAGGGCCCCGTGATCACCTCGGCCGGCACCGCCTCCGGCATCGACGCCTGCCTGCACGTGGTCCGCCAGGAGCACGGCGCCGAGGTGGCCAACGCCGTCGCGCGGCGGATGGTCGTACCTCCCCACCGGGACGGCGGGCAGGCGCAGTACATCCAGCGGCCGCTGCCGCGCACGTCCTGCGACACGGTGGGCGAGGTGATCCAGTGGATGGGCCGCCACCTGGACGAGGAGATCACCGTCGAGCAGCTCGCGGAGCGCGCGCACATGTCGCCGCGGACCTTCGCCCGCCGCTTCCTCCAGGAGACCGGCACCACCCCGTACAAGTGGGTGCTGCGCCAGCGGGTCCTGCTGGCGCAGGAGCTGCTGGAGTCCACCGACGACACGGTCGACGCGATCGCCGGCCGCTCGGGCTTCGGCAACGCGGCGGCCCTGCGCCACCACTTCCTGCGGACCCTGGGCACCACGCCGAACGCCTTCAGGCGTGCCTTCCGGGGCCCGCAGGCCGCCTAGCCGGTCAGGCGTTGGGGACGGTCTCGTAGCGCGGGGTGCCCTCCGCCATCTGGCGCAGGGCGTCCTTGCGGTCCCGCTTCGAGAGCCGGTCGATGTACAGGTACCCGTACAGGTGGTCGGTCTCGTGCTGCAGGCAGCGGGCGAAGTAGCCGGTGCCGCGGACCTTGATGGGGTTGCCCTGGGCGTCCTGGCCCTCGACCTCGGCGTAGTCCGGGCGGGCCAGCGAGGCGTACGCCGTCGGGACGGACAGGCAGCCCTCGTTGGAGTCGTCCAGCACCCGCGAGCCCGCCGGGAGCTCGACGAGCTTCGGGTTGACCACGACACCGGTGTGGCGCACGCCCTCGTCGTCCGGGCAGTCGTAGACGAAGACCTTGGCGTCCACGCCGATCTGGTTCGCGGCCAGGCCCACGCCCTCGGCGGCCTTCTGGCTGGCGAACATGTCGTCGATCAGCTGGGCCAGTTCGTCGCCGAACTCGGTGACATCCTTGCACTCGCGGTGCAGGACGGGGTTGCCGACGACCGTGATCGGGTGGGCGGTGCCGCGCTCCCGGTGGGCCAGCTCGCGCGCCTCACAGTCCTCGGTGTCCACGACGTACCCGTCGTTCACGACCTCGCCACCATCGACAACCTGGTTCTCCTGCTGCGCCATGTCCGCCGTACGCCTTCCGTAAGTCCCGGTCACCGGTGGTCGCCGATGGCCACCGATGTGCCCGTACAGCCTACGGCCCCGTTTCAGCAGACTTCTTCGAGATCCCGCCACTCGCGGCTGTCCGGGCTGTCGGCGACCCAGCCGTCGAGGAGCCCGCGCACGAGTCCGGCCGGTGCCGCGATGCCGCATTCGCGCTCGGGCACCCACAAGGAGCCGGAACCCGCCGTACGGTGCCCCAGCGGTCCGGGGTGTCCCGGCTCGCTGTGGTCGTGGGGATCCAGGTGCTCGCCGTCGCCCTCGTCGCTCGGCATCTCGCTCTCCGAGCAGGTCCGGCACAGCAGCCGCACCGACGAGGACCAGTCCTCGGCGGCGAAGCCCGCGTCCGAGGCCAGCTGCTCCAGCGCGTCGCGGTCCGCCTCGGTGGCCGCCTCCAGCAGCACCACCCATGTCGGCACCGGCGAGGGGGCCCACAGCTCGATCTCGTCGAACACCGGGTACGAGGGGCCTGCTGCGGTGACCCGCTCGCCGTGCGGGACGCCGTCGTGGAGGACTACCTCGCCCCAGCGCCGCCCCGAGGAGGGCAGCGGGATCGACAGGACCTCCAGGCGGGCCGGATCCAGCCTGCGGCCCCACACCACCTCGGCCTCGCCCTCCGGCGAGAGCCGCACTGCGGCGCTGCCCAGCTCCATGCCGACCGGTTCGCCGTTCCCGCTGCCGTGGGGGTCGCCGGGCACCTTCAGGCCGTACGCCTGCCAGGCCCGCCGGGCCAGCGGCCAGTCCTGCAGCGCGGTGGCGGCGATCCCGACGTTCCACCAGTCCGGGGCGCCGGTCTCACGGTCCAGCAGGGCCACGGCGCGCAGTCCGGCGGCCCTCGCCTGCTCCCAGTCGTGCCGGAACTTGTGCAGCAGGGCCAGGTTGAACCAGGACTCGGAGAGCCAGGGCTCCAGGTCCGCGGCTCTGGTCAGCAGCGCGCCGGCGTCCTCGTACCGGCCGTCGCCGATCAGCGTGAACGCGCGGTCGGTGGCCTGCCGCCACGAGGCGGAGGGCCGATGCCGTACCTTCCCGAAGATCCTCACGATTCCCGCCTGCCTGGGGGCACCCTCCCAGCGGTGGCTGGGGGACTACGGTGCAGCCTTGCGGACACTCTTACTGGCATCCAACCATGCCCACTCGGACGGCCGCTCATTACCCATGGGTTACCCCGGTGGGACGGGCACCACTCTGCCACGTCCGCCCCTGGCCAGAACCCTCGCCAGGCATTCCACGACCTCCGGCTGGTAATCGTGCCCGGTGCCCAGGCGGAGCTGTTCCAGGGCGGCCAGTGAGCCGCCCGGGTGACGGTTGCCGCCGACGAGGTCGTCGTACGCGTTCACCGCGCGCACGATGCGGGCGAGCGGGGGCTGCTCCATGTAAGGGTCGGCCTGGCGCTCCACCACCACGGCGACCTCGGCGGGCACCCCGGTCTGGCGGGCCACCTCCCCGCCCAGCCCGGCGATCCGGCGGGCATCGGCGGCCGGCAGCCCGGCGGTGGCCCCGTCCGGCACCGGGTCGACCAGGGAGAGCTGGCCGATGTCGTGCATCAGGGCGGCGTACTCCAGCACCGTGAGCTCCCGCTCCGACAGACCGAGCTCCCGGCCGACGGCGCAGCTCAGGGCTGCGACCCGGCGGGAGTGGCCGGGCGGGGTGTACCCGGCGATCTCGGTGGCCCGGGCCAGGGAGGTGATGGTCTGGCGGTAGGTGGTCCGGATCGCGGTGATCCGGTGGAAGGACAGCTGGGTCAGCAGGAGCGGCACGCTGAAGACGGGGATGGCCCACAGGCCCGCGACGGCCGCGCCGAGCGCGATGACGACGCCGGTGGCGCAGATCGCCGGGCCGATGCCGAGCTGGGCGCGGAGCCCGTCGCGCAGCAGGGGCACGTACGGCCGGCCCGTGCGGGCCCCGCCGAGAGCGGTGGCGAGCACGGCGTCGCACAGGGCGACGAGGCCCAGCAGGAGCAGCAGGAAGACGACGAGGTACGGCCCCTGGCCGACCCGCTCCTCCAGCAGGCCGGAGTTGTAGAGCGGCTGGAAGCAGGCGGCGGCGAAGGCGACGGTGAGCACCCGGCGGGCCAGGTGGTCCGCGGCGGGCCCGCGGCCGCGGGCCACGTGCGGGACGATCCCGGCGAGGGCGGCCGCGGCGACGACGGCGACGGTCTCCAGCACCCCGTGATCGGTCGGGCGGCCGGCGTTCTGGCCGAGCAGGGCGTAGGCGAGGGCGCCGGCCGAGCCGAGCGGCGCGCCCTGGTGGTCGGGGGCGCCCGGCCGGTCCCGGCGGGCGAGCTCGCCGACGGCGACCAAGGTGCCGAAGGCCAGGGCGGCCGCGGGCTCGGCCAGGCCGTGCCACAGGGTGTGGGCGAGGGCGACGGCGGCGAGCGCCCCGGCCGCGCCGTGCACGGCCCGGGCGGCGGCCCCCCTCACCGCCCGCCCCGGGCGGGCGGGACCGGGCCCTCGGCGCCGCTCGGCCCCGCGCCGGCCCGGCGGCCCGCCGGAACACCGTGACCGGAGCCGGGAACGGAACCGGAAGCGGAACCGGAACCGCGGGCGGGACCAGGGCCGGAGCCCGGCCGGGAGCCCTGCCCGTGCAGCGCGGCCGGCTCCGCCGGGGTGGGAGCCGCGGTGGGAGCCGCGCCGGCGGCCGCGGCAGGCCCCCCGGCGGCGGAACTGATCACCTGGAGGTCGTCGTCCGAGGTGACCACCGGATGCCAGCCGTGCCGGCCGATCGCGTGCGTCAGGGCCCGCACCATCGCCGGATCGAACTGGGCGCCGGCGCACCGCTCCAGCTCGGCGAGGGCGGTGGGCACCGGCCGGGCCCGGCTGTACGAGCGGGTCGAGGTCATGGCGTCGAAGGCGTCGGCCACCGCCACCACCCGGGCCAGCACCGGGATCTGCTCGCCGGTCAGCCCGTAGGGGTAGCCGGTGCCGTCGACCCGTTCGTGGTGGTGCAGGATCGCGGACCTGGCCTCTCCCAGGAAGCCGATGCCGCGCACCATCTCGTGCCCGTACTCGGGGTGCAGCTCGATGATCCGGCGCTCCTGCGGGGTGAGCGGCCCGTCCTTGCGCAGCAGCCGGGTCGGGACGCCGAGCTTGCCGACGTCGTGCAGGATGCCGGCGATGCGCACCACCTCCAGCCGGTCCTCGGCCATCCCCAGCTCGCGGGCGATCATCGTGGAGGCCTGGCCGACCCGTTCGCTGTGGCCGCGCGTGTAGCGGTCCTTGATGTCGACGGCCTGGACGAGGGCCCGGATGGTGGCCTGGTGGGCGGCGCGCTCGCGCTGGTACTGGGCGAAGACCCAGCAGGAGACGTACATAGGCAGCAGGACGAGCAGCGCGGCCGGGACCCCGTACGGGCTGCGCCACATGACGGCCATCATCAGGCCGGCGAGGCCGTGGACGCAGTACGGGGCGAGGGAGCCGGCGACCAGTCCGTGCAGGGCGGTGGCGGCGGGCCTGCGCTCGGCGGCGGCCAGGATGCCTGTGTCGAGCGCGGTGACCACCAGGCAGAAGGCGGTGGCCGCAGCCGTCGCGGGGAGCATCGCGTAGGGGAAGTCGGCCGGCCACGCGGGGTGCCCGGCTCCGGCGGACGGCCCCCCGCCGAGCGCGGCCGGGCCGTCCAGCAGCCGGAACACCTGTCCCGCCGCCCATGCGCCGATGGCCTGCTGGGCCCCGTGCCACACCCGGCGCACCGTGGCGGGCCGCTGGACCACGGTGGCGGCGAGGCCTCCGGGCAGCGCCACGAGCGCGGCGGCGGCGGGCGGCAGCAGGAAGACGGCGGCGAGGACGACGGGCAGGAAGGAGCCGATGCCCTCGGGCACCCGCCCGCCGGGCAGCGGGCAGAGCTTGACGAGTTCGCAACCGAGGTAGAGCGCGGCGAGGAGGGTGACGGCCGGCCAGGGCGTGGCGGGATCCGTCAGGGCCGGGGCGGTGCAGGCGACCGCCGCCAGGGCGGCACCGAGGACGAATCCGCGCGCGGTCGGCGGAAGATCCCGCATGGCGCTCTCCTCCCCTGGGCCGGGCAAGCCGGGTGCCGGTGCCGAATCGAACCGGCACCGATTGGGGAGAATAGGTGGGGCCCCGAGCGGGGCGGGCCACATTTTCGTATTGCGCCATGCGGACGCCCCCGGATTAGCACATTCGGGTGAATGAACTGATCTTCCGGGGGCGGCTGTTCAGTAGTTCGACGGATACCGGCGCGGTCAGCCGGGCGCGGGATTGTCGGCGGTGACGTCGTGGTCGGGCACCGCCTGCCCCGACCGGATCAGCTCGATCCGGCCCATCACCTTCGACCGCAGGTCGCTCGGCACGTCGTCCGACCCGCAGCAGCGCTTGACCAGCTTCTTCACGGCCTGCTCCAGGCCGTACTTCTCCAGACAGGGATTGCACTCGCCGAAGTGGGTCTCGAACTTCGTGCAGTCGCTGTCGGGCATCTCATGGTCGAGGAACTCGTACAGGTGGTCCAGGACCTCAGAGCACTCTGTCTCGTGCGGCTCTCCGCAACTCATGAGCCCGCGCCTTTCCGGTCGTTCGCCTCGCCCGCGCCCGCGGGAACCAGCCCGCGCTCACGGGCGTAGTCCTCCAGCATTCCGCGGAGTTGACGGCGGCCACGGTGCAGTCGCGACATGACCGTTCCGATGGGTGTACCCATGATGTCCGCGATCTCCTTGTACGCAAAGCCCTCTACGTCTGCAAGATAGACCGCGATGCGGAACTCCTCCGGAATGGCCTGCAGCGCTTCCTTCACATCCGAGTCGGGCAGGTGGTCGAGCGCCTGCGACTCGGCCGAGCGCAGTCCGGTCGACATGTGCGACTCGGCGCGCGCCAGCTGCCAGTCCTCGATCTCCTCCGCGGCGCTGCGCTGCGGCTCGCGCTGCTTCTTGCGGTAGGAGTTGATGAACGTGTTGGTCAGAATGCGGTACAGCCACGCCTTCAGGTTGGTGCCCTCGCGGAACTGGTGGAAGGACGCGTACGCCTTCGCGTACGTCTCCTGGACCAGGTCCTCGGCGTCGGCCGGGTTGCGCGTCATGCGCAGCGCGGCCGAGTACATCTGGTCGAGGTAGCCGAGGGCGTCCCGTTCGAAGCGCGCGTTGCGCTCCAGGGTCGTCTCCTCCGCGTGGCCTTCGTCGGTCCCAGCGACAGGACCCACCTCCTCCGACTGCGTGGCGGCTCCGAAAGCGGATCCGCTCGAATCGGAGAATAGTCGACCTTCCCGGCCCCCCGCCGCCCGAAGCGGGCTGCGCTTGGGGGCGGGCAGCACCGTCCAGTCCAGGTCAGCGGCCTGCGGACGGTTCTGGCTGATGACCTGGGTCATGCGCTCCCTCTCCTCCGACGTTCCGTACGTATCGACATCCGGGACAACGCCGGAGGCAGGGCGGCGCATTCCCCGGCGCGCCACGGGTTTTCGGCCTTCGGCGGGCCGGATCCGGCGGGTGTGGCCCGCGTCACCCGGGGAGCCGCGCCAGCCACTCCCCGACCGCTTCGGTGATCGTCTGCAGGGCCTCCTCCTGGGTGGTGTCGGCCCTCTTCGGCACGGCGAAACCGTGATCGCCGTGGGCCACCTCCACGAGCTCGTACGGGTGCCTCCCACTCGGTGCCGGGAACTCCTCGGGACGGCCGAACGGGTCCCGGCCGCCCTGGACCACGAGGGCGGGCCGGCCCGCCCCGGTGAGCTCCTCGGCGCGGGACTTCTCCGGCCGGCCCGGCGGGTGCAGCGGGAACGCCAGGGCCAGTACCCCGGCGGCGCCCAGTTCGTCGGCGGTGCGGCAGGCCACGCGGGCCCCGGCGCTGCGCCCGCCCGCGACCACCGGCAGCCCGGGTGCCGTGAGCGCCGGCCACAGCCCGCGCCAGCCCTCGTCCAGCACCTTGGGCGCGGCAGCGACCTTCTTGCCGGCGACCCGCCAGGGCTGTTCGACGAGCGCCACCGTGATCCCGCGGGCGGGCAGGGCGGCGGCCAGCGCCCGGAGGTCCCGGGCCTCGATGCCGCCGCCGGCTCCGTGGCTCACGGCGAGGACGAGGCGGGCACCGGGAGCGGTGTGCCAGGTGATGCGGGCCTCGCCCGCCGGGGTGTCGACACTCTCGGTACGCGTGGTCATGCCCCCATCGTGCCGTCCCGGCCGGTCAGAAGAGGGTGCCCTCCTCCGGCGCGGCCAGCTCCGTCAGCAGTTCCGGCCCGTTGTTGCGCACGCTGCTCACGGCGGTGGACACCGGGTAGGCGCGCATCAGTCCGCCCGGCGGCGGCGCGAGCAGTTCCCGCAGGGAGCCCTCGGTGTCGGTGTTCGCGGGGTCCAGCCAGGCGTCCCAGCGGTCGGGGGTGAGCATCAGCGGCATCCGCGGGTGGATCTCGGACAGCGAGCGCGGCCCCTCGGCGGGGGCGACGCCCAGCGGCCCGGTCTCGGCCTCGGTGGTGATCACCGAGCAGGTCACCCACCAGGCGAGGGGGTGCTCGTCGGGCAGGGTCCGGTCGCGCCAGAACTCGTATATGCCGGCCATGGCGAAGAGGGAGCCGTCGGAGGGGAGCACGAAGTAGGGCTGCTTGCGGGCCCGCTTCTTCCTGCCCTCCACCTCCAGCTGCCGCTCGTCGTGGGCGGTGACCCACTCGTAGTACCCGTCGGCGGGGATGATGCAGCGGCGCTGCGCGAACGCCCGGCGGAAGGACGGCTTCTCGTGCACGGTCTCCGACCGGGCATTGATCATCCGGGCGGCGCCGTCGGGGTTCTTGGCCCAGGAGGGCACGAGGCCCCATTTCAGGACGCGCAGCTGGCGAACCGGACGCGGGTGCGAAGCGTCCTTCAGAGGACGGTCGAGGACGACGTGGACCTCCTTCGTCGGCGCCACGTTGAAGTCGGGGGCCAGGGCCTCCTCCGGCTCCCACTTCTCGATGCCGAAGGCCTCCACGAGGTCCTGCGGTCCACGACTCGCTGCATACCGTCCGCACATGGCTGTCACACTGCCATGTCCACCGCACACCACCGCAAGGAGTCCGCCACCTCATGGACAGCAGCACGACGGCCGGCCTGTGGGACCGGCTCACGGGCATACAGACCGCACCGGAGCAGTGGCTGGTGATCGCGACCGGCGTGGTCGCACTGGCCGCCGTGGGGCCGCGCCCGCTGTGGCGGCTGTCGCGCAACGCCATCACCATCGCGCACGAGGGCGGGCACGGCCTGCTGGCGCTGCTCACCGGGCGCCGGCTGAGCGGGATACGGCTGCACTCCGACACCAGCGGGGTCACCGTCAGCCGGGGCAGGCCGACGGGGCTGGGGATGATCCTCACCGCGGCCGGCGGCTACACCGCGCCCTCGCTGCTCGGCCTCGGCGGGGCGGCCCTGCTGTCGGCGCACCGGATCACGCTGCTCCTGTGGGCGGCCACGGCCCTGCTGGTGGCCATGCTCGTGATGATCCGGAACGCGTACGGGGCGCTGACGGTGGTCCTGACCGGCGGAACCTTCCTGCTGGTGTCCTGGCTGACCCCTGCCGAGGTGCAGGCGGGCTTCGCCTACCTCGTCGTGTGGTTCCTGCTGCTGGGCGGGGTCCGGCCGGTCTTCGAGCTGGGAGCCAAGCGTCGGGGCGGCGCGGCGCCCGATTCCGACGCCGACCAGCTGGGGCGCCTCACCCACTTGCACCCCGTGGTGTGGCTGCTCTTCTTCCACGTCGTCGCGCTGTGCTCGCTGGTCGGCGGCGGCCGCTGGCTGCTCGGCCTGTGACCACCCTCTGAGACCGGAGGGCGATCAAGATCCGGGCCCGGAGGAAGCCACTAAAGTGGGGGCCATGACCGAGACCCCCGCCCCTGCCCTCTGGCCCGCTCCGCTCGCCGATGGGACCGTCCACGCCACCGTCACGGTGCCGGGGTCCAAATCGGTCACCAACCGCGCCCTCGTGCTCGCCGCCCTCGCCTCCGAGCCGGGCTGGGTGCGCCGCCCGCTGCGCTCGCGCGACTCCCAGCTGATGTCGGACGCGCTGCGCGCGATGGGCGTGGGCATCGAGGAGACCGTCTCCTCCAGCTCCGCGGGCGCCGGCGCGAGCGGCGAGGCCTGGCGGGTCATCCCGGCGGCCCTGCACGGCCCGACGACCGTGGACGTCGGCAACGCCGGAACCGTCATGCGCTTCCTGCCGCCCGTCGCCACCCTCGCCGACGGCGACATCCGCTTCGACGGCGACCCGCGCTCCTACGAGCGCCCCCTCGGCCAGGTCATCACCGCCCTGCGCACGCTCGGCGCCCGGATCGACGACGACGGCCGGGGCGCGCTGCCCATGACCGTCCAGGGCGGCGGGGCCCTGGAGGGCGGCACGGTCGAGATCGACGCCAGCAACTCCTCGCAGTTCGTCTCCGCCCTGCTGCTGTCCGCCCCGCGGTTCAACCAGGGCGTCGAGGTCCGGCACGTGGGCGGCAAGCTGCCGTCGATGCCGCACATCCGGATGACCGTGGAGATGCTGCGCGCGGCGGGCGCCCAGGTGGACACTCCCGAGGCCGGCGGCGAGAAGGACGTGTGGCGGGTCTCCCCCGGCGCCCTGCTGGGCCGCGACATGGTCGTGGAGCCGGACCTGTCCAACGCCCAGCCGTTCCTGGCCGCGGCCCTGATCACGGGCGGCACGGTCACCGTTCCCGACTGGCCGCGCCGCACCACGCAGCCCGGTGACGCGCTGCGCCGGATCTTCACGGAGATGGGCGGGTCCTGCGAACTGACGGACGCGGGCCTGGTCTTCAGCGGTACCGGCAAGATCCACGGCATCGACGTGGACCTGAGCGAAGTCGGCGAGCTCACCCCGGGCATCGCGGCGGTGGCGGCCCTGGCCGACTCCGAGTCGGTGCTGCGCGGCGTCGCCCACCTGCGGCTGCACGAGACGGACCGGCTGGCCGCGCTGACCAAGGAGATCAACGGTCTCGGCGGCGACGTCACCGAGACCGAGGACGGTCTGCGCATCCGGCCGCGCCGGATGCACGGCGGGGTGTTCCACACGTACGAGGACCACCGGATGGCCACCGCGGGCGCGGTGATCGGCCTGGCGGTGGAGGGCGTGCAGATCGAGAACGTGGCCACGACCGCGAAGACCCTGCCGGACTTCCCGAAGATGTGGACGGACATGCTGGCCGGGGACTCGGGACCCGAAGCGGGTGCGGGAGCGTAGGGCACGTCATGCGCAGGTACGGCAAGCACACCGACGAGGACGACATCCGCCAGCGCCCCAACCCCAAGGGCAACCGGCCCCGGACGAACATCCGGCCCAAGCACGAGGACGCCTCCGAGGGCTTCGTCCTGACCGTCGACCGCGGCCGGCTGACCTGCCTGGTCGACGGGCGCACGATCACCGCGATGAAGTCCCGGGAGCTGGGCCGCAAGGCGGCGGTCGTGGGCGACCTGGTCTGGATCGTCGGTGACCTGTCCGGCAAGAAGGACACCCTGGCCCGCATCGTGCGGATCGAGGAGCGCAAGTCCGTCCTGCGGCGCACCGCGGACGACGACGACCCGTACGAGCGCGTGGTGGTCGCCAACGCCGACCAGCTGGCGATCGTCACCGCCCTGGCCGATCCGGAGCCGCGGCCGCGGATGATCGACCGCTGCCTGGTGGCGGCGTACGACGCCGGGCTGGAGCCGCTGCTCGTGCTGACCAAGTCCGACCTGACCTCCGCGGACAAGATCCTGGAGATCTACTCGACGTTCGGCCTGAACTACGTGGTCACCAACCGCGAGGAGCTGGCCGCCGGCGACGCGGCCGAGCGGGTCCGCGAGCGTCTGACGGGCCGGATCACCGCCTTCGTCGGCCACTCCGGCGTCGGTAAGACCACCCTGGTGAACTCGCTGGTCGCCGAGGGCCGCCAGCGTGCCACCGGGCACGTGAACGCGGTCACCGGCCGCGGCCGGCACACGACCACCTCGGCGCTGGCGCTGCCGCTGCCCTCGGGTGACGGCTGGGTCATCGACACCCCGGGTGTGCGTTCCTTCGGTCTGCACCATGTGGACCCGTCCCGGGTGATCCTGGCCTTCCCGGACCTGGTGCCCGGTACGGAGGAGTGTCCGCGCGCGTGCAGCCACGACGAGCAGGACTGCGCGCTCGACAAGTGGGTGGAGGACGGCCACGCGGATCCGGCGCGGCTCTACTCGCTGCGGCGGCTGCTGGCGACGCGGGAGCGGCGCGAGGGCGACTGACCGACCCGGCGGGTATGCCGTGTTTGTCGGAGGACCTGCCGGGACAAGTGCATAATCGCACCGAGTGACGCGATGTCACATGACGCGGGGAGGCATTCGCCATGGCGTGGCTGCTGGTCGTCGTCGCCGGACTCCTGGAGACCGGTTTCGCGGTCTGCCTCAAGCTCTCCCACGGATTCACCCGGCTCTGGCCGACCGTCGCCTTCGCGTGCTTCGCGCTCGGCAGCTTCGGTCTGCTGACGCTGGCCCTCAAGAAGCTGGACGTGGGCCCGGCGTACGCGGTCTGGACGGGCATCGGTGCGGCCGGTACCGCGATCTACGGCATGGTCTTCCTCGGCGATCTGGTCTCCACCCTCAAACTCGTCTCGATCACGCTGGTCATCCTGGGGGTCATCGGGCTCCAGCTGTCCGGATCGGCGCACTGAGCAGACCGATCAGCTCCCCCGGCCCCGGTTCCTCCCCCGGCGCGATCACGTAGGAGAGGGCGAGCCGCACCGCCAGCTCGCACCGCTGCGGCCCCTCCCCCGGCGTGAGCGCGGCGGCCGCCCGGTCGCGCACCGTCCGGGCGAGTTCACCCGGCCCGGGTTCGCGCCTGCCCGCCGCGGGCAGGCCCGGCCCCCAGCTGCCGGTGAGCAGGGCCCGTACGAGGGGGTGCGCGCGGGCCGCCCGTACGGTCCACTCCGCGACCGCGGCGAGCCGCTCGGGGGCCCGGACCGGGGTGGACAGGACCCGGTCCACCCCTTCGAGGTACCGGTCGGCCTCGCGCCGGACCAGGGCGCGGCCCAGGCCCGCCTTGCCGCCGAACTCGTTGTAGAGGGTCTGCCGCGACACCCCGGCCGCGGCGGCCACCTCGACCATCCGGACGTCCGGCCAGGGGCGCGCCGAGAGCGCCGCTGCCGCCGCGTCCAACAAGGACTCCCGGGCTGCCGGCATCCGCGCCTCCCCGCCTCGGTTCTCCGGCCAGAGTTGACGGGGCGCCAGACCCTGTCAAGGGCGCACCGGCTGTCAAGGGGCTCGTCCGGCCGCGCCCGGCCGGCCGCACTGTGGACCTCGTTGGCCGGGGTCGGGGAGTCTCGCTACTGTTCGGGCATGCCCGAGTATGACGATGACCTGCGCCTTGCCCTCGAACTCGCCGACGCGGCGGACGTCGCCACGATGGAGCGGTTCCGCGCCCTCGACCTGAAGGTCGAGACGAAGCCGGACATGACCCCGGTGAGCGAGGCGGACAAGGCCGCGGAGGAGGTCGTCCGGGCCGGCCTCGCGGCGGCCCGGCCCGACGACGCCATCCTGGGCGAGGAGTACGGGCTCAAGGGCAGCGGCCCGCGCCGCTGGGTCGTGGACCCGATCGACGGTACGAAGAACTACGTGCGCGGGGTACCCGTCTGGGCGACCCTGATCTCCCTTATGGCGGAGGGCGAGGACGGCGTGTTCCGCCCCGTGGTCGGCGTGGTGTCCGCACCGGCGCTGGGCCGCCGCTGGTGGGCGGCGCAGGGCGCCGGTGCGTACTCGGGCGGCGCCCTCGGTGAGCCCACCCCGATCGGCGTGTCCCGCGTGGGCGGGCTGGGCGACGCCTCGTTCGCGTACTCCTCGCTGAGCGGCTGGGAGGAGCAGGGGCGGCTGCCCGGCTTCCTGGACCTGACCCGGGCGTGCTGGCGTACCCGCGGCTACGGCGACTTCTGGCCGTACATGATGGTCGCGGAGGGCTCCCTGGACCTGTGCGCAGAGCCGGAACTGAACCTGTGGGACATGGCGGCCATCGCGGTCGTGGTCCAGGAGGCGGGCGGCCGCTTCACCAGCCTGGACGGGGTCGACGGCGTGCACGGCGGGAACGCGGCGGCGTCGAACGGACTGCTCCACGAGGAGATGCTCGATCTGCTCCGCCCGCGCGCCTGACACACCCGTGCGCCGGACGCGCTCCTTTCGCACGCCTCCTTGCTGGCCCTCCCGGTCCGTGGGAATCTGAGGATCCCCCCGCTTGTGCCTTTGTGAAGCGTTTCACTGGAGGCGACTTCACACTGTGCACCCACCGAAGCGGGGGGAATCACCCCAGGAGGTGGCTCTCTTCATGCTCGTCCGCGACGCAATGAGCACCGTGATCCTCACCCTCGGACCCGCACACACCCTCCGGCAGGCGGCCTGCCTGATGTCCGGCCGGCGCGTCGGCGCGGCCGTCGTCCTCGACCCCGACCACAGCGGAATCGGCATCCTGACCGAGCGCGACATCCTCAACTCGATCGGCGCGGGCCACGATCCCGACCGGGAGTCGGTGGGTGCGCACACCACGAACAACGTCGTCTTCTGCACCCCCGACGCGACGGTGCAGGAAGCCGCCGAGGCCATGGCCCACGGCGGATTCCGGCACCTGATCGTGCTGGAGCACGGCGGACCGGTGGGCATCGTGTCCGTGCGCGACGTCATCCGCTGCTGGGTCCCGGCGCGGCGCGCGGTCTCCGCGTGAGACGACGCCGGGCCGCAGACCTCCGAGGAGGTCTGCGGCCCGGCGTCCTGCTACGGCAAGCGGTCCCCGTCAGGCGCGGAGGGCCTGGACCGCGGCTTCGAGGCGCTTGCCGAAGTCGCCGTCCGCCTGGCGGAAGTTGTCGATGGCGCGCTCGACGATGTCGTCGCGGGAGACCTTGGCGATGAAGCCGGAGAGGTTCTCGATCAGACGGGTCTTCTCGTCCTCGGAGTACAGCCGGTAGAGGTTGCCGGCCTGGACGAAGTCGTTGTCCTCGCTGTGCACGGCGGCGGCGTGGTTGCCCGTGCCGCCGGTGACCGCGACCGGCTGCCACAGCGGGCGGCCGGTCTCGTGCGGTCCGCCGAAGCTGTTCGGCTCGTAGTTCTTCGCACCCTTGTGGCGGCCGTCGTAGAGGTGGCCGTCACGGGAGTTGGTGCGCGCCTCGGTGGCGTGCGGACGGTTCACCGGCAGGTGGTCGGCGTTGATGCCGACGCGGTAGCGGTGGGCGTCGCCGTAGCCGAAGAGGCGGCCCTGGAGCATCTTGTCCGGGGAGGGACCGATGCCGGGGACGAAGTGGGCCGGGGAGAAGATGCTCTGCTCGACCTCGGCGAAGACGTTGTCCGGGTTGCGGTTGAGCTCCAGCTTGCCGATCTCGATCAGCGGGTAGTCCGCGTGCGGCCACACCTTGGTGAGGTCGAACGGGTTGAAGCGGTAGGTCGCCGCCTCGGCCGCGGGCATGATCTGGACCTGCACGGTCCAGGACGGGAAGTCGCCGCGCTCGATGGCCTCGCGCAGGTCGCGCTGGTGGCTGTCGGGGTCCTCGCCGGCGAGCTTGTTGGCCTCGTCCTGGGTGAGGTTCTTGATGCCCTGGTCGGTCTTGAAGTGGTACTTGACCCAGAAGACCTCGCCGGCCTCGTTGTTCCACTGGAACGTGTGCGAGCCGAAGCCGTTCATGTGGCGGTAGGACGCCGGGATGCCGCGGTCGCCGAACAGCCAGGTCACCTGGTGGGTGGACTCGGGTGACAGGCCCCAGAAGTCCCAGACGTTGTCCGCCTCCTGCGAGCCCGTGTACGGGTCGCGCTTCTGGGTGTGGATGAAGTCGGGGAACTTGATGGCGTCCTTGATGAAGAACACCGGGGTGTTGTTGCCGACGAGGTCGTAGTTGCCCTCTTCGGTGTAGAACTTCAGCGCCCAGCCGCGGGGGTCGCGCACCGCGTCGGCGCTGCCCAGGTTGCCCGCGACGGTGGAGAAGCGCAGGAAGGTCTCGGTCTGCTTGCCGACCTCGGACAGGAAGGCCGCACGCGTCCACTGCGAGACGTCGCGGGTCAGCGTGAAGGTGCCGTACGCGCCGGCCCCGCGGGCGTGCACCACGCGCTCCGGGATGCGCTCGCGGTTGAAGTGCGCGAGCTTCTCCAGCAGGAGCTGGTCCTGGACCAGAACGGGACCGCCGATGCCGGCCGTCTCGCTGTTCTGGTTGTCGGCCACCGGCGCCCCGGCCTCCGTGGTGAGCGGTCCCTGCGTCACGTGCGCCTCCTGCGTCATTGCTGCGTGTCCTGTCCTTCGGCCTTGGGCCTTCGCCGTACTCGATCCTACGATGGACTTTGTCTAAGTCAAGTAAGCATCCAATTCCGCACTGGTTCGGGAGTTACACCGAATCCCCTCACTGTTAGGCTGATGCCCATGAGTGACCTGCTGGAACGACTTCGCGGACGCGGCTGGCGCATGACGGCACAGCGGCGCGTCGTGGCCGAGGTGCTCGACGGTGACCACGTGCACCTGACGGCCGACGAGGTGCACGCGCGCGCGGTGGCCAAGCTGCCCGAGATCTCGCGCGCGACCGTCTACAACACGCTGGGCGAGCTCGTCTCCCTCGGCGAGGTCCTGGAAGTCGCCACGGACCGGCGCGCCAAGCGGTACGACCCGAACGCCCACCGGCCGCACCAGCACCTGGTCTGCGCACAGTGCGGCGCCATCCGCGACGTCCACCCCGCGGGCAACCCGCTGGCCGACCTGCCGGACTCGGAGCGCTTCGGCTTCGTCGTGTCGGCGGTCGAGGTCACCTACCGCGGCGTCTGCCCGAACTGCGCGAGCGCCTGATCCCGGACGACGAAAGGCCCGGCCCCTGCGGGGTCCGGGCCTTTGCGCTTCCCCGGACACTTCGCCCATGGAAACGACTCAGGGCCCGGATCCAATGGATCCGAGCCCTGAGTCTTCAGTAGCGGGGACAGGATTTGAACCTGCGACCTCTGGGTTATGAGCCCAGCGAGCTACCGAGCTGCTCCACCCCGCGTCGGTGAACCCAACGTTACGTGAAGGCCCCCGGCAGATGCAAATCGGTTAACCGCGGGGCGTGAACCGGGTGCGGGGCCGGGCCTTCACACGGCCCCGCAATCGGTTCACGCCGAGAGTTCCTCCGCCAGGGCCTCGCGCAGCCGGGCCGCACGCTCCGAGACCTCCGCGGGCCCCAGCTCCATGGCGCGGGCGCACCACTTCTGCCCCTCCGCGAGGTCGCCGTGGCGGGCCGCCAGCAGCCCCAGCCGCAGGGCGGCCCGGCCGTGGCCGGCCACCGCCGCGCGCGTCCACCACAGGGCCGCCTCCGGCTCGCTCCCCTCGCGGGCCAGCAGCAGCCCCAGGTTGAACGCGCCGTTGCGGGACCCGGCCTCGGCCGCCTCCCGGTACCAGCGCGCGGCCGACTCCATGTCGCCGCGGGCGGCCGCCAGCATGCCGACGCGCACCTGGGCCCGGCGGTGCCCCAGCTCGGCGGCCCGCTCGTACCACTCCTCGCTCTCGGTGCGCGGGGCGCTGCCCACCGGCTCGCCCAGCGCCGGCGGCTCCGGCGGCGGGGCCAGCGACTCCAGCAGCGCGGCCAGGCGGAACGCCGCCTCCGCGCTGCCGCCGCCCGCCGCACACCGCAGGTGCCGCTCGGCGGCCCGCTCCTCACCGTCCCGCACCAGCGCGATGCCGACCTGGAGGGCGGCGTCGGTGTGGCCGGCCGAGGCGGCCCGCTCGTACCACTTCAGCGCCGTACGGTCCTCGTCGCGGCTGGCGAAGAGGATGCCCAGGTTGAAGGCGGCGTCGACGCTGCCCGCCTCCGCGGCCTTGGAGAACCACGGTTCCGCGCCCGCCGCGTCGCCGACCTGGAGCAGCATGATGGCCAGCGCGTTGGCCGCCTCGCGGTGGCCGGCGTAGGCCGCCCGCCGGTACCACTGCTCGGCCTGCGCGGTCCGGTCCTGTGCGGCGCACAGCAAAGCAAGGTTGTACGCCCCGTTTTGATCTCCGGCGTCCATGGCGGTCCGGTACCAGCGCTCCGCGGTCTGGGTCTCGCCCCGCGCGGCGTGCAGCGCGCCCAGGGCGTTCGCGGCGTTGCCGTCCCCGTCCTTCGCCGCCCGGTGCCACCACGCGGCCGCGCTCTCCTCGTCACCGGCGTCGCGCAGCAGGAAGCCGAGCGCGCACGCGGCCCGCGCCTCGCCCTGCTTGGCGGAGGTCAGGTACCAGCGCCCGGCCTCCTTGAGCTCCCCGCGCGCCTCCAGCAGGGCGCCCAGGTGCAGGGCGGCGCGCCGGTGCCCGCGGGCGGCGGCCTGGCGGTACCACTGCTCGGCCTCGGCGGGGTCGCCCTTGCGCAGGTGCCTCGCCAGTCGGTAGGCGGCCTCGCGGTGACCCTGTTCGGCGGCGGCGCGGAACCACCGCTCGACCCCCTTGTCCCCGCGGTGCTCCAGCAGGTCTGCCAGCCCGTACGCACCCAGCGCGTGGCCGGATTCCGCCGCCTGGCGCATCCAGTACTCGGCGGCCGGCTCGTCCCCGCGCTCGCGGAAGTGGCGGCCCAGGGCGTGCGCGGCGGGCGCGGAGCCGGCCACGGCGGCGACCCGCCACCAGTCGGCGGCCTCCTCGGGGTAGCCCCGCTGGAGCAGCAGGACGCCCAGGTTGTTCGCGGCGGCGCGGTCCCCCTCGGCGGTGGCCCCGCGCAGGTACGGCTCGGCGCCGTCCAGGTCTCCGCGGCGCAGCAGCAGCGCGCCGAGCACGCTCATGGCCCCGGGGTCGCCCTTGTCGGCGGCCACCCGGTGCCGGGCCTCCAGCTCGGCGTCGCTCGCCGATTCGGTCTCGGCGAACATCTCCTGTGCGAAATCCGCATCGGTCAGCGCGGTCTGCGTGTCGGCAACGGGTGCCGACTCGTTGGCTCCTGTGCCCGCTTCGGCCTGCGCCCTCACAAACCGCCCTGTCTCCAGCAGAGTTGACCTGTCCCCCATAAATCCCATCGTCGCATCACCTGCTACCCGCGTACACCTGGTATGTCGCAGTCAGTGAGGTCACTACAGCGTTTTGTCGACATGCCCACAGTGAGGTAAGTCAAACACGCTCCTGCCCCAACTCACCCACCTCAGCTACCGCGTGTCCCGTGCGGACATGACGAAGGCCCGGATCCCATGGATCCGGGCCTTCGTTTTCAGTAGCGGGGACAGGATTTGAACCTGCGACCTCTGGGTTATGAGCCCAGCGAGCTACCGAGCTGCTCCACCCCGCGTCGGTGAAACCACAGTATCACGACGCGGGACGGAGCCCTCACTCTTTGATCATCAGCCGCCCGAGGGAGGGGGCGAGGCGGGAGGCGTGGCCTTCGCTTCCGCCTCGATCGCCCGCTTCAGCGCGGCCTTGATGTCGTCCTGGGCCTTGCCGAAGGCCGCCCAGTCGCCGGCCTGCCTGGCCTTCTCGGCCTCCTCGATCGCCTTCTGGGCGTCGGAGAGGGCCGCCTTGACCGTCGGGTCCTGGTTGGTCGGGGGCGTGACGGTGCCCTCGCCCGGCGGCTGGGCCGGCGGCACCGGCGTGGTCGGGGCCTCGGCTCCGAAGACCACGTTCAGCGCCTTCTCCAGGGTGTCCTCGAAGGCGGTCTGGTTCCCGTAGGTCACCAGCACCTTGCGCAGCAGCGGGTACTTGAGGCCGGAGCTGCGGACGTAGACCGGCTCGACGTAGAGCATCCCGCCGTCGAGCGGCACCGCGAGCAGGTTGCCGTACTCGATCTCCGAGTCGCCACCGCGCAGCAGGCGGATGGACTCGGCGATCTTCGGCTCGGACTGGAACTTGCTCTGCACCTGGCCGGGGCCCTCCGGCGGCTTGCTGGTGGGCATCTTCAGGATGCGGATCTTGCCGTAGTCGGCAGTGCCCGGATCGGCGTTGACCGACATGAAGGCGCTGAGGTTGGGCCGCTCGTTCGGCGTGAACGTCGTCGTGAGCGAGAAGACCTGGTCCTTCTCCTTCTGCTCCGGCATCTTCATCGACAGGTAGTACGGCGGAACCGCCGTGCCGGCCTTGGTCGTCGGGTCGTCCGGAACGGCCCAGGCCTCACTGCCGCTGAGGAAGGTCTGCGGGTCGGTGACGTGGTACCGGGTCAGCAGCTCGCGCTGGACCTTGAAGAGGTCCTGCGGGTAGCGGAGGTGGTCCATGAGCGGCTTGCCGATCTCGCTCTTGGGCTTCACCGTCCCCGGGAACGCCTTCATCCAGGTCTTCAGGACCGGGTCCTGGGTGTCCCACTGGTACAGGTCGACCGAGCCGTCGTAGGCGTCGACGGTGGCCTTCACCGAGTTGCGGATGTAGTTGACCTGGTTCTCCTGCGCGACCACCGCGCGCTGGCTGTTGGTCAGCGAGTCCGCGGTGGACTGGCCCAGCGTGGTGCGCGAGGCGTACGGGTAGCCGTTGGTGGTCGTGTAGGCGTCGACGATCCACTTGATCCGGCCGTCGATCACGGCCGGGTAGGGCGCGCCGTCGATGGTCAGCCACGGGGCGACGGCCTCGACGCGCTGCTTGGGCGTGCGGTTGTAGAGGATCCGCGAGCCGTCGCCGATGGCGCCCGAGTACAGGATCTGCGGCTCGCTGAAGGCCAGCGCGTAGGCGGCCCGGTTGACCGGGTTGTCCAGATTGACTCCGGAGTCGCCCTTGTAGCTGGTCTCCTTCTCGCCCTTGTCGTCGGAGTAGTCGAGCTCCTTCTGCGGCCCGCCGACGATCGAGTACTGCTTCGTCTGCTCGCCGTAGTAGATCCGCTGCTCGAAGTCCGTGCCGAACATCCCCTTGGAGGGCAGGTCGGACTGAGTGAAGTCGGGGGCGCCGTCCTTCACGGTGGTGCCCTTGGCCGCGACCACGCCGTACCCGTGCGTGTACTTGAAGTGGTCGTTGATCCAGTTGTTCTTCGGGATGCCGCCGATGTTCAGCTCACGCAGGCCGATGACCGTGTCCTGGCCGCTGTACCGGTCGACGGCGAGCGTGGACGGGAAGGCGTAGTAGCCCTTGACCTGCTGCAGCTGCTGGAAGGCGGGCGAGACGATGTTCGGGTCGAGGAGGCGCAGGCTGGCCGTGGTGTCGGCCGCCGAGCGCAGCTTGGTGCGGTCCTCGGTCTGCGGTACGCCCGGGTAGTCCTTGACCTCGGCGCCGGCGATCCCGTAGGCGTCGCGCGTCGCCTTGATGTTCTTCTGGACGTACGGGGATTCCTTGGCCTGCTCGTTCGGCTGGACCTGGAACTTCTGCACGATCGCCGGGTAGAGCCCGCCGATCAGGATCGCCGAGAGCACCATCAGGCCGAAGCCGATCACCGGCAGCTGCCAGGTGCGGCGCCACAGCGTCGCGAAGAACAGCACGGCGCAGATCGCGGCGATGGCGACGAGGATCGTCTTCGCCGGCAGGTAGGCGTTGGCGTCGACGTACCGCAGGCCCGTCCAGTTGTCGGCGGCCTTGAAGTCGCTGGACTTCACGGCGAGGCCGTACCGGTCGAGCCAGTACGCGACCGCCTTGAGCGTCACGAAGAGGCCCAGCAGCACCGAGAGGTGGCCGGTCGCGGCCGCGGTGGCCCGGGCGCCCGGGCTGGTCACGCGCAGTCCGCCGTACAGGTAGTGCACGACGGTCGCGGCGATCACCGACAGGACGACGGCGGCGAAGCCGAAGCCCAGCAGGAAGCGGTACCAGGGCAGGTCGAAGGTGTAGAAGGACACGTCCATCTGGAACTGGGGGTCCTTCGTGCCGAAGGGCACCCCGTTCACGTACATGAGCCAGGTCTTCCACTGACCGGCCGCCGAGGCTCCGGCGATCAGGCCGACGAGCACCGAGATGCCCAGGAGCAGCCACTTCTTGTACGGGGCGATGCTCATCCGGTAGCGGTCGAGGCTCTGCTGCTCCATCGACATCGCGCTGAGCGGCGGCCGCAGCCGGTGCGCCAGCCAGATGTTCAGCCCGACCGCACCCGCCATCAGCAGGCCGAAGACGGCGAAGAGGCCGATCTTGGTCCACAGCGTGGTGGTGAAGACGGTGGAGTACTGCACGGAGCGGAACCAGAGCCAGTCCGTCCAGAAGCCAGCGAACATGATGAAGAGCATTCCCAGGACGGCCAGCACGCCCAAGGTCATGAGGAGAGTGCGAGCACGCCGGGAGGGGCGTCCGACTCTCATCCGTGGCCCGGAAGGGCCTCCGCCGCGGTCCGGCATCTGGAAAGCCAAGGTGCGCACCTCGAAAGTCGCTGAGTACTGGTATGGAACGGACCCCCGATCGTAGAGCCCATTCATGCAACTTACTGAGGCTCCGGTCAGTTCCCGGTATGGGGCGGAAAGGAGGCAGGATGTTGTCCATGTCCAACGTTTCGCCTTCCCCCGGCACCCCCATGGCGGCCAGCCCGCTGACCCGCGCCTGTCTCGAGATCGACGAGTACGCGGCCGGCCTCGGCTGGGACAAGCCCGCGCGGCTGTTCGCGCTGGTCGACACCGCCCGGCTCAAGAAGCAGGAGCCGCGCCTGGCCTCCCAGCTCGGCCTCGACACGGACGACGCCGGAAAGAGCTCCCTCACCCCGATCGAGCAGGACACGGTCCCGGCCGGGACCCCCCTCGACAAGTTCCTGGGCACCATCGCCTGGCCCGACGCCGTCGTCGGGTGTGCGCTGACCGTCGAGCGCCTGATGCTGCCGCCGTCCGCGGAGGCGTCCGTGCCGGAGGGCCTGAGCGACAAGCAGCTGTCGAAGTGGGTCGCCTCGCACCCGGAGCGCCAGGAGGTCCGGATCACCGTGGCCGTGCTGCGCGACGGCTCGCGGGAGTCCGCCGTACGGCTGCGCGAGAAGGACTCCTCGACGGAGGTCCTCACCGGCGGGGGCCTGGTGCCGGGCCTGGCCGAGGCCCTGGCGGCGACTTTCGCCTAGAGGGCCCGGAGCGGGATCCGGCCGGGCGGACCGGTCAGGGCTTGGCGCTGCACTGCGGCAGCCCGGCCGTGTCCCCCTTGCTGATCTTCTGCAGCGACTTCGTGGCGTCGTCGATGGTGGAGACCTTCACCAGCGTCAGCCCGTCCGGCACGTTGGAGGCCGCGGAGGCGCAGTTGTCGGCGGGGGTGAGGAAGTACTGCGCCCCGGCCTTGCGGGCGCCGATGGTCTTCATCTGGATGCCGCCGATCGGACCGACCTTGCCGGCGTCGTCGATCGTGCCGGTGCCGGCGACGAACTTCCCGCCGGTCAGGTCCTCCGGGGTCAGCTTGTCGACGATGCCCAGCGCGAACATCAGCCCGGCGCTCGGGCCGCCGACGTCGGCGAGCTTGATGTCGATCGTGAACGGGAAGGTGTGGTCGCTGCCGGCCCGGATGCCGACGATGGCACGGCCGTCGCCCTCCGCCTTGCCGGCGGTGATCGTGACCTTGGAGGTGCCGGTGGGCTCGCGGCCTTCCTTCGCCGCCGCGGCGGCGTCGGCGGCGGGCACGATGGTGAACTCGACCGGTTCGCCGGGCTTGTGCTTGGTGACGAGCTTGGCCACGTCCTCGGGGGCGTTGACGGGGGCGCCGTCCACGGCCTTGACCACGTCACCGGCGTGCAGCCGGCCCTCGGAGGGGCTGTCCTTGACCACGGAGGCGACGATCACGCGGGGTGTGACCGGGATGCCGAGCTGCTTGAGCGCCGCGACCTTGGCGCTCTGCTGCGACTGGCTGAACTCCTCGGCGTTCTCCTGGGTGGACTCCGCGTCGGTCTTGCCGTTCGGGTAGAGGTTCTCGTGCGGGACGACGATGTTGTCGCCGGCCAGCCACCCGTAGACGGCCTCCACCAGGTTCATGTCGTAGTCGGCGCCCGTGACGCGGACCGTCGTCATGTTGAGGTGACCGCTGGTCGGGTACGTCTTGCGCCCCGAGATGTTGAGGACCGGCGCGCCGTGCGAGTCCCCGAGCGTGTTCACGGTCGGGCCGGGGCTCATCTCGGAGTACGGGACCTTGATGAACACCCCTGCGCAGAGCAGCGCGAACAGCACCAGGGTGGAGGCGAGCATCGTCGCGGTGCGGCGTGGCATGGATCCGACAGTACGGGACGGCCCCGGCGAGCGGCCCTCGGGGCCGGTCCGTACGGGGTCCGTGCGCGAAACTCTCAGCGAAATCTCAGCGGAAGCCCGCGGGGTGGGCGGTGCGGAGCGGGAGCGGGGCGGGACGCCCCGCGCCGGGCGGACGGCGTCAGACGGCGTCGGAGGCGGAAGCCGCCTCGGCCTTCGCCCTGACCTGGTCGGCGTTGCCGTGACCCTGGCCGTTGCCCATGGCTTCACGGAACCGTGCGTAGCCCGCGAGCTCGGATATGTCTCCTTGCGTGCGGTCGCGTGCCGCCCAGCTGCCCCATATCGCCGCGCCGATTGCGGCGACGAGCGGAATCAGCAACCACGCCAGAGATGCCATGGGCGTGCCTCCCTGCCCCGAAGTGCGTTTCGTTGGTGGCTTCAACGCTCGTGCCCGTGGGGGGGTTACGCAAATCGAGGGCGTGTTGCGCGGCCGAACGGGTGTGAGGGTACCCGCCCGCCGATCACGCTCCGCGACCGGGGTCGGTCCGCCCGGCCGCTGCCGTCAGCAGGCGCCGACCCACTCCTCCGAGCCGTCCGCGAACGTCTGGTGCTTCCAGATCGGGACCTCGTGCTTGAGGTCGTCGATCAGCATCCGGCAGGCCTCGAAGGCCTCCCCGCGGTGCGGGCAGGAGACGGCGACGACCACGGCCAGGTCGCCCACGGCGAGGTCGCCCACGCGGTGCACGGCGGCCAGGGCGCGGACCGGGTACTTGGCCACGACGCGCTCGGCGATCCGGCGCATCTCGGCCTGCGCCGTCGGGTGGCAGGAATAGCCGAGGGACTCGACGTCCGCCCCGCCGTCGTGGTTGCGCACCGTGCCGACGAAGAGCGTCGTGCCGCCCGTGGCGTCGTCGCCGACGGCCCGGAAGACCTCGTCGATCGAGAGCGGGGTGTCACGGATCTCGAGCAGCCGGACGGGGTCCTGGGCGGCCTGCTCGCCGGGGTGGTCGAAGTGCGGTGCCATACCGTCCATCGTGCCCTAGCCGCTGACAGGGCGAAATAGCTGAATCGCCCGGCCCGCGGCGCCGGCCTTGGGAGCCTCCTACAGGATCCGGCGCCGCGGGATCAGATCCCGCGGCGCTTGCGGGCCAGGCGGACCGCGGCGGCCGCGCCGAGCAGGGCCACCGTCGCGCCCGCCGCACCGGCGGCCGTGGCGGCGTCCCTGCGGCCGAGCCGTCGGCCGGCGACGGTGTGGCGGCCCGCGACCTCCTGGAGGAGCTCGGCGAGGACCTCCTCGTTGGTCCAGCGCGGCCGCCAGCCGGCCGCGTGCAGGCCGCTGACGCTGACCACCCAGGGGTGCATCGTGTACGCGAGGTCGCCGGCCGGGGAGGGGGTCAGGCCGATGCGGTGCAGGCGGGCCGCGGCGCCCAGCGCGACCGCCGAGGGCAGCTCCATGCGGCGGATGCCGCTCAGCTCCTCGACCTCCTCCTGCTCCAGCCACCCCTCGCAGCCCACGGCCAGCTCGCCCTCGACCTTCTCCAGAGCCGCGTACTCCAGGGCGCTGACCAGGTCCTCCACGTGGCAGAACTGCCAGGTGGGACGGGATCCCGCGACCACGAGCAGGCGCGGGGACTCGAAGTACCGGGTCAGGGCGGTGTCGGTGCCGCCGACCAGGACCGCGGGGCGGACCACGGTGACGTTGAGCCCGGGGTGGGCGCGGGGCGCCCGGCGGCCGAGGCGCTCGATCTCCAGCAGGTCGCCGACGCCGGTCGCCTCGGCGGTGGCCCGCAGCTCGGAGTCCTCCGACAGCGGGATGTCGTTGTCGGGCAGGGCCCCGTAGACCATCGCGGAGGTGCACAGCACGACGCGGTGCACGCCGGCCGCGGCGGCCGCCGTGAGGACGGTCTGGGTCCCGCGCACGTTGTAGGCCGTGCGGGCCGCCGGGTCCGTCTCCAGGTCGAGGTCGAGGGCGAGGTGGACGACGACGTCCGCGCCGCGCAGCTTCTCGGCGATCGCGGGGTCCCGTACGTCGAGTACGTGCCACTGCGCGGCCGCGCAGTCCCCGCGCCGCTCGTCGATGGCGACGACCTGCTTGACCTCGTCGGAGGCGGCGAGGCGGCTCACGAGGGCCGCGCCGACGCCCGAGGCGGCACCGGTCACGGCGATCACGGGGCTGGGCCGGCGGGGGCCCTCCGGGTTTCGCGGCTGGCGAACGCCGGGGGCGCCGTCGCCGTGCTCGGGGCGGTCGTCGTCCTGCGTAGCGCGGTTGCGCTCATCCGAAACGTGCGGATCTGGGGAACTCACCGGGCGTCTCCAGCGGTTGTCTTCAGTAGGGACGCGCCGTGACGCGTACCCACCAGGTGATGTCCATCCTGCCGCAGCCCAGGAGTCGGCGGAGCACCGAGCCCGGATGCGGGCTGCGGTGTCTACGCTGGGTGGTGTTGTCGGGACCATTGCCCGTCGGCTCCCGCCGACGGCCCTACGAGCCGAGGAAACCCGTGAGCGACACCCCATTCGGATTCGGCCTTCCGCCGGAGGAGCCGGACAACGGCGACGAAGGCAAGAAGAAGGGCAACCAGGGCGGTCAGGGCGGCCCCGCGAATCCCTTCGGGTTCCCCGGCATGGGGCTGCCGGGCGCCGGTGGCCCCGGTGGCGCGGACAATCCCTTCGCCGCGATGTTCGGTTCCATGAACCCGAACGACCTCGGTGCGGCCTTCCAGCAGCTCGGCCAGATGCTCAGCTACGAGGGCGGTCCCGTGAACTGGGACATGGCCAAGGACATCGCCCGCCAGACCGTCGCGCAGGGCACGGCGGACGGCGTGAAGGACACGAGCGTCGGCATCGCCGAGAAGTCGGCCGTGGAGGAGGCCGTGCGCCTGGCCGACCACTGGCTGGACGGCGTGACCTCGCTGCCCTCCGGTGCCACCACGGCCGTGGCGTGGAGTCGCGCCGAGTGGGTCGAGGCCACCCTCCCGGTGTGGAAGGAGCTCGTCGACCCGGTCGCCGAGCGCGTCGGCGCGGCCATGGGCAGCGTGCTGCCCGAGGAGATGCAGGCCATGGCGGGCCCGCTGCTGGGCATGATGCGCTCCATGGGCGGGGCCATGTTCGGCCAGCAGATCGGGCAGGCCGTCGGCGTCCTCGCCGGCGAGGTCGTCGGCTCGACCGACATCGGGCTGCCCCTGGGCCCTGCGGGCAAGGCCGCGCTGCTCCCGCTGAACATCGAGGGCTTCGGCAAGGATCTCGGCGTTCCCTCGGACGAGGTGCGGCTGTACCTGGCGCTGCGCGAGGCGGCCCACGCCCGGCTCTTCGCGCACGTCCCGTGGCTGCGCTCGCACCTGTTCGGAGCCGTCGAGGGCTACGCCCGCGGCATCAAGGTGGACACCTCGAAGCTGGAGGACGTGGTCGGGCAGCTGGACCCGTCCAACCCGGAGCAGCTGCAGGAGGCCCTGCAGGGCGGCATGTTCCAGCCGCAGGACACCCCCGAGCAGAAGGCCGCCCTGGCCCGCCTGGAGACGGCGCTCGCGCTGGTCGAGGGCTGGGTCGACGCGGTGGTGCACGAGGCCGCCAAGCCGCGGCTGGCCTCGGCGGACGCGATGCGCGAGACCATGCGCCGGCGGCGCGCCTCGGGCGGCCCGGCGGAGCAGACCTTCGCGACGCTGATCGGCCTGGAGCTGCGGCCGCGCCGGCTGCGCGACGCCTCCCGCCTGTGGGCGTCGCTGACCGACGCGCGCGGTGTCGACGGCCGCGACGGGCTGTGGGAGCACCCGGACATGCTGCCGACGGCCTCCGACCTGGACGACCCGGACGGCTTCGTGCACCGCGAGCAGCTGGACTTCTCCGAGATCGACAAGATGCTCGGCGAAGCCGCCGAGAAGCGCGGTCAGCAGGGCGAGGACGAGGGCGAAGAGAACAAGTGAGCCTCTACGACGACGCGGTCCTGGTCCTGAAGGGCTACGAGGACCAGACCGAGCTGCGCGACCTCTACCTGGAGCACCTGGCCGCCCACCCGGACGGGGTCTACAAGCCCTGCACGGCGGGGCACGTCACGGGCAGTGCGCTCGTGATCGACCCGGTGGAGAAGCGGGTGCTGCTGACCCTGCACAAGAAGCTGGGCATGTGGCTGCAGATGGGCGGCCACTGCGAGCCCGGTGACACGACGATGGCGGACGTGGCCCTGCGCGAGGCCCGCGAGGAGTCCGGCATCGAGCACGGTCTGACCCTGGTGCCCGGCGGCCCCGTGCGCCTGGACCGGCACCCCATCCCGGCGCCCTGCAACTGGCACCTGGACGTGCAGTACGCGGCGCTGGCGCCGGCCGGCGCGGTGGCGGAGGTCAGCGAGGAGTCCCTGGACGTGCGCTGGTTCCCGTACGAGGAGGTGGCCTCGGTGGCCGACACCTCGGTCGTCCTGCTGCTGGAGGCGACCCTGGCGCGGCTCGCCGCGCGCTGAGTCAGGGCATGACGAAGGGGCGGTCCCGTACGGGACCGCCCCTTTCGCCGTCCTGGTCAGTTCCAGGCGTTGTTCTGGTTCTGGGCGTGGGCGCCCTGCTGGCCCATGCCGAACTGCGCGGCGACGCCCTGTCCGATCTGGGCGTTCTGCGGCGGCAGCGCCTCGCTGGGCTGCACCAGCGCGATGCCGGTGCCGAGGAAGCTGAGCTCCCAGCCCTCGCCGGTGTTGCCGCGGCGCCGCCAGACGCCGCTGGAGTGCGTCTGCGCCTGCATCTGCACCCGCAGCGAGGTGGACCAGGCGACGATGGCGTCCGCGTCGACGTTGACGTACTTGTCGGGCGTGACGTGCATCATCAGCGGCTGCCCGGAGGTCATCAGGGCGACCTTGCCGCGGCCGGAGATGTTGAGCTGGTACTTGCCGGATCCGGAGATCCCGTACTGGCTGTCCACCGCGATGACCTCGGTGTGCAGCGTGGAGTCCAGGGCCAGGACGTAGCTGCTGTCGACCGTCAGGCCCTCCTGGTCGACGTCCACGACGTGGACGTACTGGGCCAGGTTGGCGAGGTAGACCGTGCCCTGGCCGGAGCAGCGCATGAGGTCAAGGCCCTCACCGGTGCGCCGGCGGGCGTTGCGCTGGCCCGTGCTCTGGTACTCGCCGTCGAAGTCGATGATCCCCTGGTAGGCGACCATCGCGCCCTTGCGGGCGAGCACGTCGTCGGAGCCCGTCAGCGAGACCCGCAGCAGCTGCGGGTTCTGGACGGTGTACCGGTCCTGGGACTGCGCCTCTGCGTGGGCGAAAAGTGCGCTCTGCATGATGTGTCCGCTCCCCCTCAGCCCCGGGCCCGAAGCCGGTCGGTGCTGTCCTCGCTGGGCTGTACGACGACGATGCCCTGGCCGGAGAAGGCCATCTGGTAGGCCTCTCCGCTGCCCCGGCCGAGCATGGACGAGGCCTTGAAACTGCGCTTCCCCTTGACCTTCAGGTTCGGCGACCAGGCGACGAGCGCGTCGGGGTCGACGTACGTCTCGTCCTCGCCGCGGCCGCAGTCGACCACGATCGGGGTGCCGCGCGAGGTCAGGGCGACCCAGCCGGTGCCCGCGACCTGGACGTTGAACAGGCCCTGGCCGGCGAACTTCGCCAGGCCCTTGACCCGCTCGACGCCCCACTGGAGGTGCGCGTCGAAGGCGAGCAGGTTGGTGCCGTTGACCGACAGCGAGTCGTTGGCGAGGTTGATGACGACGACGTCGGCGCCGTAGTCGGCGAGGTAGAGGAGGCCGTCGCCGGTGCACTTCATCAGGGGTGCGCCCTCGCCCGTGACCCACTGGGAGGCCATCTGGCGGACGGCCGGCGGGTTGGGCTCGTACTGCACGAAGCCCTCGTAGGCCACCATCGAGCCGGTGCGGGCGAAGAGGTCCTGGCCGCTCTGCATGGCGACCTTGAGCATCGACCGCCCGTGGTTCTCCATGCGGGCCGTGACCGGGGTCGGGGCGAAGCCCGCGAGCTGCTGGTTCATTGCGTTCATGTCGGGCTCCCTCAGACCTCGTACGGCTGGACGACGATGAAGTTGCCGGGAGCGCCGCGGAACTGGAGGTTCACGGTCTCCCCGCTGTGGCCGGGGTAGGCGTTGCGCCGCAGCCGGACCTGGCTGGAGATGATCACCTGCGAGGCGGCCGACCACGCCACGATGGCGTTGCTGTCCGCGAAGGTGGTCGGGGTGACGGGCAGGACCACCGGGATGCCGTGGGTCTTGACGATCACCGTGCCGGTTCCCTGGAACTGCATGGTGAACAGGGCGCCGCCGGGGATGCCGTGGCCCTCGATCCGGCGGACCTCGTGCTGGAGGGACTCGTCGAAGGCGAGGACGTTCTCCGCGGAGACGCAGATGGCGTCGCCCTGGAGCTCGATGGCGTGCAGGTGCGCGCCGTTCTCGGCGAGGAAGACCTGGCCGCGGCCGGTGCAGCGCATCAGCTGCATCTCCTGGCCGGTGGCGTTGCCGACGATGCGGCCGGCGAAGCCGGCGCCCTTGTAGCTGAAGTCGACCTTGCCCTGGTACAGGACCATGCTGCCCTGGCGGGCGAGGACGGCCTGGCCGCCCATCGCGAGGTCCACACGCATGAGCTGCTGGTTCTGCGGGGTCCAGCGGGTGCCGGTCGGGGCCTCCTTGTACGGCTGGAGGGCCGCGGCGAGACCTGCCCCGGGGGCGGCGGCCTGCGGGGCGTGGCCGGGCTGCTGGCCGGGGACCTGGCCCGGGACCTGGCCGTAGCCCGGCTGCTGCCCGTACGGCGCGGGGGCCGGGGCGGGCGGCGGCACCTGGCCCGGGTACTGGCCGGGGACCTGGCCGTACGAGGGCTGCTGCGGCGGCTGACCGTACGGCGCGGGGGCCGGCGGGGCGATGGGCGCGGCCATGGTGGGTGCCGCGTGCACCGGGGCCGGAGCCGCCGGCTGCGGGTACTGCGGAGGCTGGGGGGCGGCCGGAGCGGGAGCCGGGGCGGGCGCGCCGAAGGACGGTGCGGGAGCCGGGGCCTGCGGGGCCGGGGCGGGGGCGCCGAACGACGGGGCCGGAGCGGGGGCGGCCGCCTGCGGGGGCGGGGCGAAGCCGGGGGCGCCGGCCGCCGGGGCCTGCTGCTGCGGCTGCGGCTGCGGCTGCTCCTCGGCGACCTCGCCGCCGAAGTTCTTCAGGAGGGCGTCGAGCCCGCCGTCGAAGCCCTGGCCGACGGCGGCGAAGCGCCACACGTCCTTCAGGTAGAAGTCGCCGAGCATCACGGCCCGCTCGGTGCTGAACTCCGAGCCGTTGAACGCGTACCGGACCACCTCTTCGCCGCCGGCCACGATCCGGATGTAGCCCGGTCCGATCTGCGACATCTGTCCGGCGCCGTCGAGGGTGGCGGTGAAGGACAGCTTGTGGATGGACGCCGGAACACGGTCCAGGGTCACCCGGAAGGATTCCGTGTCGCCGGACTGCGCACCGAGCAGCTGAATGGACTCTTCCGGCGACTTCGGCTGATTGAAGAAGACGAAGTAGCGGTCGTCCGAGAGCTGCTCATTGGCGTCCAGGCCGAAACAGCTGATGTCGAAGGTGAGCCCGGGCCCGGCGATCTGGACGCCTACGTACAGATCGGTGCCCGCCGTGAGATCACTGACCTTGGCCTTGTGGCCGCGTTGGAATTCCCTTGCCATACGTAACGACGTCCCCCATCCCGACTGAGCATTCGTGCCGCACAGGCTAACGGCATCTACCGACATCCGGCCAAGCCGGTACCAACCCGGTACACATCACGCTGTGTGACATGACGGGTGGTAGGGAGACGGTCGGCTCCGCCCGGTCCGCTCCGGCGGGCGCGGTCACTCGGCGGGCGCGGTCACTCCTCGCGGGCGGTGGGTACCTTCGGCAGACGCTCGGCCGCGACCACGCCCTCCAGGTAGCCCCGGGCCCGCTCGGTGCGCGGGTACGCCTCCAGCAGCTCCCAGAAGCGGGGGCCGTGCCCGGGCACGAGGAGGTGGGCCAGCTCGTGCAGGAGCACGTAGTCGACGACGTACTCGGGCATGCCCTGGAGGCGGTGCGAGAGCCGGATGCTGCCCTCGGCCGGGGTGCAGGAGCCCCAGCGGGTGTTCTGGTTGGTGACCCAGCGGACCGAGCGGGGGCGGGCGCGGCCGTCGAAGTACTGCTCGGACAAACGCTCGGCGCGCTCGGTGAGTTCCGCGTCCCCGAGGGTGCGTTTGCTCTCCTGGGCAGCCAGCTTGTCGAGCATGACGCCCACCCAGCGCTGCTCCTCCGCCTCGGACATCCGGGCAGGGATGAGGACGACCGTACGGTCACCCTCGCGATAGGCGGATACGGTCCTGCGGCGGCGCGCGCTCCGGCGGACTTCGACGGCGCGCTGCGGTGGGTCGGCGGACACGCCACGACGTTACCCGGTGTCGGTGGCGGAAGTCCCGCTCGTCCGGGGTTCGAACACGGGTGGTTCGCAGCCGGCGTCCGAAGCGGCATTGCTCTTCATCTCATATGCCGAATACCTGCTGCCTGTGGACAAATTCCCACGCGGATTCCGGCGGAGGGGCACTGTTGCCGGGGAGCGGGAAAGGGGCGGCGCGGGTCCGCACGGATATCGAGGGGGTCGGACATGTTTCCGAGGGTGAAGCCGGCACTGGCACGGGCCTGGCGGGATCTGCAGACGGTGCAGTTCGGGGTGACGCCGGCGCATGCGGTGGTGCTCGGGCCCGTGGACACGGCGACGGGCGCGCTCATCGACCGCATCGACGGGACGCGGGGGATGGATCTGCTCCGGGCCGAGGCCACGCGGATGGGGCTGCCGGACGGCCTGGCCGACGCCCTGGTCAGGCGACTGGCCGGGGCCGGTCTGCTCGACGACGCCACCGCGGGCGGCCCGCGGGCGCAGGCCCTGCGCAGGCATCCGGAGACCCTGGAGCGGCTGGGCCCGGACCTGGGTTCGCTCTCGCTGGTCCACCGGGAGCCCGGCGGGGACTTAGGGAGGATCGCGGCGCGCCGGGCGATACGGGTCCGGGTGCGCGGGAGCGGCCGGGTGGGCGCCGTGATCGCGGCGGTCCTGGCGGGAGCGGGCGTGGGGCGGGTCGAGGTGCTCGACGGGGGCCGGGTGGAGCCGGGCGATGTGGCACCGGGCGGGCTGGGCCCCGCGAGCGTGGGCCGGATGCGGACCGAGGCCGCGGCGGCCGTGGTCCGCTCCGCGGCCCCGGGTCCTGGTCCGCGGGCCGGCGAGGAGGAGGGGCCGGAGCCCGGGCTGGCCCTGGTGGTGGTCGCGCCGAGGGACGGGCTGCACGCCTGGGCCCCGGATCCGGACACGGCGGCCGACTGGGTCGCCTCCGGGATTCCCCACCTGTACGCCGGGGTGCTGGAGGGGACGGGGCTGGTGGGGCCGCTGGTGCTGCCGGGCACGACGGCGTGCGCCGGGTGCATGGAGCGCGACCGCGTGGACCGGGACGCGGCCTGGCCGAGGATGCTCGTGCAGTGGCGCTCCTCGCACCGCCGCCGCGGGAGCGCCTCCTGCGACCTGGGCCTGTCCACCGCGGTGGCCGGGCTGGCCGCGGCCCATGCGCTCGCCTTCCTCGACGGGCAGCTGCCCGCCTCCACGGGCTCCCGCTGGGAGGCGGCCCTGCCCGCCCTCCACTGGGAGGCGGCCCCGGTCCGCCCCCACCCCGACTGCCCGTGCGGCGCGGCCGCGGAGCCCGCGCAGCGGCTCCAGCCGGCCGGGCGGGCCCCGGGAAGAGGATCGGGAGCGGACCCGCCGGGAGGGCCGTGACAGGATGCTTCGGGACCGAGGGTTTCTGCCGAACCGCCGCTTGCGGCGCAGCTGTCTGGGAAATGGAGGGGGCGGCATGTCTGATCTTCCCCGGAAGGCGGTCACCCGTACCGTCAAGCTGGCCGCGCTGCCGATCGGCATCGCGGGTCGGGTCACCTGGGGCCTGGGCAAGCGGATCGGCGGCAAGTCCGCCGAGATCGTGGCCCGCGAGCTCCAGCAGCGCACCGCCGAGCAGTTGTTCCGCACTCTGGGAGAACTGAAGGGCGGCGCGATGAAGTTCGGGCAGGCCCTGTCGGTCTTCGAGTCGGCGCTGCCCGAGGAGGTCGCGGGGCCCTACCGGGCGGCGCTGACCAAGCTCCAGGAGGCGGCTCCGCCGCTGCCCGCGGCGACGGTGCACCAGGTGCTGGCGGACCGTCTGGGTGCGGACTGGCGGGACCTGTTCGAGGAGTTCGAGGACAAGCCGGCCGCGGCGGCGTCGATCGGGCAGGTGCACCGGGCGGTGTGGCACGACGGCCGGCAGGTGGCGGTCAAGGTCCAGTACCCGGGGGCGGGCGAGGCGCTGCTGTCGGACCTGAAGCAGTTGGGCCGGTTCGCGGGGCTGCTGGGGCCGCTGGTTCCCGGCATGGAGATCAAGCCCCTGATCAAGGAGTTGCGCGACCGGGTCTCGGAGGAGCTCGACTACGAGCTGGAGGCCGAGGCCCAGCGGACGCACGCGGACGCCTTCGTGGACGATCCGGACGTGGTCGTCCCCGACGTCGTGCACCAGGGCGACCAGGTGCTCGTGACCGAGTGGATGGACGGGACCCCGCTGTCGGAGGTGATCGCCGACGGCACCGAGGAGGAGCGCGACCGCGCCGGGCAGCTGCTGGCCCGGTTCCTCTTCTCCGGTCCCGCGCGCACCGGTCTGCTGCACGCCGACCCGCACCCGGGCAACTTCCGGCTGATACCGGGGGCGGATGGCCGGATGCGGCTGGGCGTCCTGGACTTCGGCACGGTCGACCGGCTGCCCGGGGGCTGGCCCAAGCCCATCGGCAGGTCCCTGCGGATGACGCTGGACGGCGATGCCGAGGGGGTCTACGGCCACCTGTGCGCCGAGGGGTTCGTGAAGGAGTCCGTCGAGCTGGACCCGGACGCCGTGCTGGACTACCTGAAGCCGATCATCGAACCTGCCGAGGCCGAGGAGTTCACCTTCACCCGTCCGTGGCTGCGCGGTCAGGCGGCGCGGATCGCCGATCCCCGCTCCCCCGCGCACCAGTTGGGCCGGCAGATCAACCTGCCGCCCTCGTACCTGCTGATCCACCGGGTGACTCTGAGCACCATCGGCGTGCTGTGCCAGCTGGGCGCGACGGTGCGGCTGCGCGACGAACTGGACACCTGGCTGCCCGGGTTCGCCTCCGCCGAGTGACGGCGCCGGCCGTCACCACCAGGAGGAGTCGAGCCTGCCCTCGATCGACCTGAGGTTGGCGCGGGCGCATTCGACGCAGAAGTACTCTCTGGTCCCGTTCTCCACCGAACAGGTCCAGGTGGGCGGGGCTCCGCCGGGGGACTCTTTGCCGCAGCGCGCACAGACGACGGGCTGGGCCTCGGATTCCGACGGGTCGGGCTGGGGAGTCGGCTGGTCCACCTCCGGACGATACCTCCGCCGGGGTGGCCGGGCCCGCGCAACGCACCGGGGGGACCGGTCCGTTCGGACCGGTCCCCCCGGGGTGCTGTTCTCAGCTCTTAGTGCATGACGGCCATGGCCAGTGCGCGCCGGGCGCGCATGGAGACGCGCTCGGCCCGCCGCTGCATGCGGCGCGCGGCGACCAGGCGGAGGGCGTGACGCTCTGCGTCGGCCTCGCGCATGCGGTCGTCCATATGGGCGCGAGCCAGGGCTTCTGGGATGAGTTGCATTTCGCGGGTCCTGTTCTGACGCGAGGTGATCGCGCCGGCGGTGATGAAGTCTGCGTGGGCGGCGCCGTGGGGCTGCTCGCTCGTGGTGTGGGCGGTCATGAGGGCCTGCTTCAGGGGGTCGTGCGTCAGGGGGCGGTCGATGGTTCCGATGGCGGTCATGCCGAGACAACCGGGTTCTTGCGCGGACGGCCACGGGGGCGCTTCCGGGCTACGACGACACCCTGGACGAAGAGCTCGCCACCCCAGACACCCCAGGGCTCGCGGCGCTCGACCGCTCCGGCGAGGCAGGCCTCGACCAGCGGGCAGGTGCGGCAGAGGGACTTGGCGTACTCGACGTCGGCCGGGGACTCGGCGAAGAAGACCTCGGGGTCGAAGGTGCGGCAGGGAACCGGGACGCCGAGGTTCTCGATGGCGTCGTCGAGCGCGGTCAGCGCGGTGAGCGGGGTCAAGGTGTGGTCCTCCGGGACTGCGGGCGGGGAGATCGTTTGGGTCTGCGGTACGGACGGGGCGTGCGCTTCGAGTTGCACGGTGTTTTCTTCCTCGTCTTGTTCGGCTAGTCGTTCCGGCCGGTCGGCCGGGTGCGGCTGGTACCTGGTTCTGCCAGTCCCGAGGCCCCTTCTCTGTCATGGCCCCCGGTCGGGGACAAACAGAAGGGCCGCGGATCCCGGGTGGGGTTCCGCGGCCCTGAAGGCGCCGGCCTGATCATGCGATCAGGCTGGATCACTCCAGGGTTCGAGCCCGCGGAAGGCCCACATCAGGTGGTGCTGCTGCTTCGTCTGCTTCGTCAGGGATCCGGCACCGGCCGCGGCGGCAAATCCATAGGCGCCATGCGCCTGTGCTTCTGCTGCCAGTACTGCCACCGGTGCCTGGGTCGGTCGCTCATTGCGCTCGCTGACCGCAAGGGTCGCGAGCAGGGCGGGGACGCCGGCGGAAATCGCGGACGCACCGGTACCCAGAGCAGAGACGGAACCGAGCAGGCAGGAGGCATCAACCGAGCGATCGGTCATTTTGGTGAAGGTCATGAAGCTGGTCACTGGTCTCGCCTCCTCTCGGCGTCTCGGGGACTCGGCCCGAGGGCCTGTCCCATGCGTATTCGGATAAGTACAGCACGGATCCAGGGCTTCGGAGAAGCCACCGTTTCCGTTGCTAAGAACCTATGGGTCTTCGCTGGGCATGTGCAAACTATTTTTCCGACGAGTTTCTACGCGTCGTCAGGATCCTCGCCCCCAGGCTCCTGACCTGCACAGATGGCCAGGACATCGGCTCCGTACCGGTCAAGCTTGCGGCCACCCACCCCGGAGATCATAGAGAGCTCCCCCGCCTCGGCGGGCGCGGCCTCTGCGATCGCCATCAGCGTCTTGTCCGTGAAGACGCAGTAGGCGGGCAGGCCCTGCTCCTTCGACCGGGCGGCGCGCCAGTCCCGCAGTCGCTCGTAGAGGCCCTCGTCCATGTCGGACGGGCAGTCCTCGCAGCGCATCAGCTTCAGCTCGCCCGCCTCTGTCAGCGTCCTGCCGCAGACCCGGCACCGCACCGGGCCGCGGCTGCCGCGCTTGGGGGCCCCTCGCTCGCCCGCGGGGCCCGTCCGGGTTGCCGGGGCCGCGGAGCCCGGCCGCAGGCCGTTCAGGAAGCGGCTGGGGCGCCGGGAGGCCCTTCCCCCGGGGGTGCGGGAGAGCGCCCAGGAGAGGGTCAGGTGCAGGCGGGCCCGGGTGACGCCGACGTAGAGCAGCCGCCGCTCCTCCTCGACCTGTTCATCGGTCTTCGCGTAGGTGATCGGGACCATGCCGTCGGTGAGGCCGACGAGGAACACGGCGTCCCACTCCAGGCCCTTCGCCGCGTGCAGCGAGGCGAGGGTGACGCCCTGGACGGTCGGGGCGTGCTGGGCGGCCCTGCGCTCGTCCAGCTCGACCGTGAGGTCCGCGAGGGTGGCGCCGGGCCGGGTGCGGGCGAAGTCCTCGGCGAGCCGGAGCAGCGCGGCCACCGATTCCCACTGGTCGCGCACGGCGCCGGAGCCGGCCGGCGGCGTGGTGGTCCAGCCGGTGGAGCTGAGCACCGCCCGGACCTGGGAGCCCAGGTCGACGATGTCCTCCAGCAGTGGGTCGTTGCCGCCGGAGCGGGCCGCTCCGCGCAGCGCGAGGATGGCCTTCTGGACCTCCTGGCGCTCGAAGAACCGCTCGGCCCCGCGCAGCTGGTAGGGCACCCCTGCGTCGGCTAGGGCCTGCTCGTAGACCTCGGACTGGGCGTTGATGCGGAAGAGCACGGCGATCTCGCCCGCGGGCACGCCCGCGGCGATCAGGTCACGGATCCGGCGGGCGACGCCCTCGGCCTCGGCGGGCTCGTCGGCGTACTCGGCGTAGACCGGGTCGGGGCCGCTCTCGCGCTGGGAGACGAGCTCGAGGCGGTGCTCGGCGGCCCGCCCCTTGGCCTGGCTGAGGAGGCCGTTGGCGAGGTGCACCACCTGGGGGGTGGAGCGGTAGTCGCGGACCAGCTTGACCACGGTGGCCCGCGGGTGGCGCGTACGGAAGTTCAGCAGGTGGTCGGGGGTGGCGCCGGTGAAGGAGTAGATGGTCTGGCTGGCGTCGCCGACGACGCAGAGGCTGTCGCGCTCGCCGAGCCACAGGTCGAGCAGCCGCTGCTGGAGCGGGCTGACGTCCTGGTACTCGTCGACGACGAAGTGCTGGTACTGGCCGCGGATCTGCTCGGCGATGTCGTGGCGGTCCTGGAGGATGCCGACGGTCAGGAGCAGCACGTCCTCGAAGTCGATCATTCCGCGGTCGCGCTTGAGCTGTTCGTACGTCCCGTAGATCTGGGCGATCTCGGCCATGTCCCGGGGGGCCTCGCGGCCCGCCTTGAGGGCGGCCGCCGGATAGTCGGCGGGCACCGTCTGGGTGACCTTGGCCCACTCGATCTCGCCGGTCACGTCGCGCAGCTCACCGCGGTCGAGGCGGATGCGGCAGCGGGCACCGGCCTCGGCGACGAACTGGATCTTGCGCTCCAGCAGCCGCGGCACGTCCCCGCCGATGGCTTTCGGCCAGAAGTACTGGAGCTGGCGCAGGGCCGCCGAGTGGAAGGTCCGGGCCTGGACACCGCCCGCGCCGAGCGCGCGCAGGCGGCCGCGCATCTCGCCGGCGGCCCGGTTGGTGAAGGTGACGGCGAGCACACTGGCCGGCATGAGCTGTCCGGACCGGACGCCGTAGGCGATGCGGTGGGTGATCGCCCGGGTCTTGCCGGTACCGGCACCGGCCAGCACGCACACCGGTCCGCGCAGGGTCGTCGCGACCTCGCGCTGCTCCGGGTCGAGGCCCAGGAGCACCGCGTCGGCCGAGTCCGCGTCGGCGGGGAAGGGGGAGGAGGGCGTTGCTGCTGTCACTCCGCCATGCTGCCAGGTCGCACGAGCCGGGCGGGAAATCCGTCCACAGGCGGTGCGGATTCGTCGTATTGGTCACACCGGCGGTACGGATGTGCACGTACGGGAATGGCCGTGCGGTCGCGTACGTTCGAGTACCTGGACCACCGAGCCTTCACGAAGGAGAGCGCACCATGCAGGACACGGGCACCGTCACGATGTACAGCACGACCTGGTGCGGCTACTGCCGTCGGCTGAAGACCCAGCTGGACCGGGAAGGCATCGCGTACAACGAGATCAACATCGAGCTCGACCCGGAGTCCGCGGCGTTCGTCGAGAAGGCCAACGGCGGGAACCAGACGGTGCCCACCGTGCTCGTGAAGTCCGCCGCCGGCAACGAGTCCGTCATGACGAACCCGAGCCTGGCCCAGGTGAAGCAGGCCCTCGCCGTCTGAGTGGGCTCTCAGCCGTCCGCAGCAGGCCCCCGCCTTCCGAGGCGGGGGCCTTCCGCTTGTACCGGACGCGGACGCCGGACGCGGACGCCGGACGTGCACGCCGGACCGTGTGACGGACGTTACGCAGCGGCCTTGGGCAGCGGTTCGCCGTACCAGAGCTCGACCAGCCGGGCCGCGATGGAGATCCCGGACGGGGGCAGCACCGCGCCCGACGCGAACGCCGCGCGCAGCTCGTCGCGGGAGAACCAGCGGGCCTCCTGGATCTCCTCGCCGTCCACGGTGATCTCGGAGCTGGTGGCACGGGCGTTGAAGCCCAGCATCAGGCTGTACGGGAACGGCCACGGCTGGCTGGCCACGTACTCGACCCGCCCGATCCTGACGCCCGCCTCTTCCCACACCTCGCGCACGACGGACTGCTCGATCGACTCGCCCGGCTCCACGAACCCGGCGAGGGTCGAGAAGCGGCCCTCCGGCCAGTGCACCTGGCGGCCCAGCAGCGCGCGGTCGTGCTCGTCGGTGACCAGCATGATCACGGCGGGGTCGGTGCGCGGGTAGTGCTCGGCGCCGCAGCCCGGGCAGCGCCGGATGTGCCCGGCGGCGGCGACCACCGTGCGCTCTCCGCAGCGGGAGCAGAAGCGGTGCATCCGCTGCCAGTTCTCCAGGGCCACCGCGTTGACCATCAGAGCGGCGTCGCGGTCGTTCAGCAGCAGGCCGGCCTCGCGCAGGCCGGCCGGGCGGGCCGACTGGTCCATGCGGCCGGGCAGGGCGTCCTTCTGCAGCGCGAAGTACCGTACGCCGTCCTCGTCCGTGCCCAGGAAGTAGCGGTGGGTCTCGGTGACCGGGGCCTCGAAGGCCGGGGTCATCACGATGGCGGTGCCGCCGTCGGGGGTGTCGTCGATCAGCACCTGGCCGCCGGAGACGACGAAGACGCGGGTCGTCGGGTGGCTCCAGGCGGCGGCGAGCCAGGCCTCGTCGAGGCGGTGGTGCGCGGCACGGTCGATCCCGCTCGGCGCGGTGAGCGAGAGAGGTCGCTCGGTATGGGTGCTCACTGGTACTTCCAACTCCCCCGGTGGTGGGACAGGCAGGCTCGGTACGACAGGTGTGTGCGCCGGTCAGGCGGGTGTGCGGGGCGTGCGGTGGTCGCGGAGGCCGTCGGCCAGGTCCCCCCAGAGGTACGCGGCCGTCTCGACGCCCTTGAGCAGCAGGTCCAGCTCGACCTTCTCGTTCGGGGCGTGCCAGCCGTCGGACGGCACCGAGATGCCGAGGAAGAGGACGGGCGCGCCGAGGACGTCCTGGAGGTCGGCCGCGGGTCCGGAGCCGCCCTCGCGGGTGAAGCGGATCTTCTGGCCGAAGGCCCGGCCCATGGACCGTACGACGGACTGCAGGGCGGGGTGGTCCAGCGGGGTCAGGCACGGGCGGGTCGGTGCGCCGAAGGTGATGGCGTGGCGGATTCCGTCCGGGATCCGGGCCGCGACCCACTCCGTGACTGCCGCCTCCACCTCGTACGGGTCCTGCCCGGACACCAGGCGGAACGACAGCTTCACGTGGGCGGAGGAGGGCACGATGGTCTTCCCGCCGGGGCCCTGGTAGCCGCCGCCGATGCCGTTGACCTCGGCCGTCGGGCGGGCCCAGACCCGCTCCAGGGTGGAGTAGCCGGCCTCGCCTGCCGCCGCGTGGGACTTGGCCGTACGCAGCCACTCGGACTCGTCGAAGGGCAGCTCGGCGATGAGCGCGCGCTCCGCGTCGGTGAGCTCGGCGATGCCGTCGTAGAAGCCGGGGACGGTGACCCGGCCGTCGGCGTCGTGCAGGGCGGCGACCAGGCGGGCGGCGGCGGTGGCCGGGTTGGGCACGGCTCCGCCGAAGGCACCGGAGTGGATGTCCTGGTCGGGGCCGTGGAGGTCGATCTCGCAGTCGGCGACGCCCCGCATGCCGGTGCAGACGGTGGGGGTGGTCTCGGACCACATGCCGGTGTCGGAGACGATCACGACGTCGGCGGCGAGCTCTGCGGCTCGGGCCTCGACGAGGGCGCGGAAGTGCGGGGAGCCGGACTCCTCCTCGCCCTCGATGAGGAGCTTGAGGTGCACGGCGGGGGCGGCGGCCCCGGTGGCCGCCAGGTGCGCCCGTACACCCAGGGTGTGGAAGAACACCTGGCCCTTGTCGTCGGCGGCGCCGCGCCCGTACATCCGGCCGTCCTGGATCACCGGCTCGAAGGGGTCGGTGTGCCAGCCGTCGGCGAGGGCTGCCGGCTGCACGTCGTGGTGGCCGTACACGAGGACGGTCGGGGCGTCCGGGTCCTCGCTCGGCCAGTGCGCGTGAACGGCGGGGGCGCCGTCGGTCTCCCAGACCTCGGCGACCGGGAAGCCGGTCTCCTTGAGCTTCGCCGCGAGCCATTCGGCGCTGCGGCGTACGTCGTCCGCGTGCTCGGGCTGGGCCGAGACGGAGGGGATGCGCAGCCACTCGGCCAGGTCGTCGAGGAACGCTGCGCGGTGGGTGTCGATGTACGTGCGGACGACGCTGTCCGGCCGGGTGTCGCTCATGCCCCGAGCCTAGCCGTCCGCCAGGTGGTCATCGGCGGGGCCCGATTCGCCTTGGAGGATCCGCTCAAGACGGGCTCTGCCGGGGAGGTTGCGCGGGCGGATCACACGGCCGCTGCGGACGTGGAGGAAGGCTGCGGCGACCCGGTCGAGCGGGGTGTTCGTGGCCTCGGCCCAGGCCAGGCGGTAGACGGCGAGCTGGAGCGGGTCGGCCTCGGTGGTCCGGCCGGTCTTCCAGTCGACGATCTCGTAGGCGTCGTCGCCGTTCTCGTCGGTGGTCCTGTAGACGGCGTCGATCCGGCCGCGGATGACGCGGCCGGCGAGGGTGAGCTGGACCGGGGCCTCCATGCGGTGGGGCGGGCGGTCCGCGTACGGGCTGCGCTCGAAGGCGGCCTTGAGGGCGTCGAGGTCGGCCTCGTCGGCGATCTCCTGGCCGGATCCGGCGCCGGGGAGGTCGGCGACGGGGTCGAGGACGTCGAGGAAAGGGAGTGGGAGTTCGTCGAAGCGGGACTCCACCCAGGCGTGGAAGCGGGTGCCCTGGCGGGCCGCGGGCTGCGGGGGCTTGGGCATGGGGCGGGCGAGGTCGCGTACGAAGCCCTGCTCGTCGGCGGCGAGCCGGAGCAGCTGGCTGGCGGAGAGGGCGGGGGGCAGCTCCACGTCGCGGACGGCCGTGCGGGCACGGCGGAGCTCGCCCTCCAGGGCGTCGAGGTCCCGGTCCCAGGAGGCGATCACCCGCGCCTCCTCGGGCGTGAGCCGGCCGTCTCCGGCGCGGTCGGCGGGGTCGGCGGCCCGGGCCTCGTCGCCCCGCGCGACGCGCGACGCCCCGGCCTGCGGGGCGGACATACCGGCGCCGGAACTCGGCTGCGCCGCGGCAAGCGGCTCCGCCGGGCGGGCACCCGCGCCCCCGGGGCCGGTGGTGCCCCTGCCGGAGCGCGGCTCCGCCGCGGAGTCAGCGGCCCAGGCCTCGTCGGCCCACGCGCCCTGCGCCGCGGCATGCGGCTCCGCCGGGCGGGCACCCGCGCCCCCGGGGCCGGTGGTGCCCGCGCCGCGCGGATGGGGGACGGCACGGCGGTCCGGGCCCGCGGCCTGGCCGGTGGCGGCGGCGGTCGGGGTGGGGTCGCCCCAGAGGTCGTCGGTGTCCCGGTCGTCGGCAGGGCCGCCCGCGGCCGGGACCGCTTCGGCGGGCGGCTGCGTCGGGCGCGGGAGGGCGGCCGGGCCGTCCCACAGCGGGTCGGGGAAGGCGGGCCAGGGGTCGTCCGGGTCCGGGGGCCAGGGCTCGTCGTCGTAGGCGGGGTCCTCGCAGTCCGGGGGCCACAGGTAGGCGTCGTCCGGTTCGGGCGGGGGCGGGGTCGCCAGGTAGGACTCGACCAGGGCGGCGGCCGCGCGGCGCAGGGTGAGGGAGTGCGGGTCGAGCGGGAGCGGCCAGGAGTGCTCGGCCGCGGAATCGCCCGCGAGGGCCGGGTTCTCCGCGGACGGCTCGGGCTCGTCCGCCCAGGCCTCGATCTCGCCGAAGCCGGCGGCGCAGTGCTCGTACAGCGCGGTGAGGAACTCCGACGGGCCGCGGCGCTTCTTCTGGGTCGGGCCCCACCAGTGGCCCGAGGCCAGCAGCAGGGACCGCGGCCGGGTGAAGGTCACGTAGCCCAGGCGCAGCTCCTCCACCGACTTGTGGTGCTTGAGGGCGGCCTTGAAGGACTTCAGGCCGGCCGAGGTCCAGGCCGGGTCCGCGGGCAGGGTGGGGGCGTCGCCGCGCAGCGCGTACGGGAGGACCTTGGCGTACGAGGTCCAGGCCTCCGGGGCCTTCTCCTTCGGGAAGGAGCCCGCGCACAGGTCGGGGACCACCACCACGTCCCACTCCAGGCCCTTGGACTTGTGGGCGGTGAGGACCTTCACGGTGTTCTCGCCGCCCGGCAGGGCGTGGTCGAGGCCCTTCTCGTACTGGGCGGCCGTGCGCAGGAACGCCAGGAAGGCCAGCAGCGAGGCCTCCCCGTCGAGCGCGGCGAAACCGGCCGCGACGTCCATGAAGTTCGACAGGGTCTCGCGCCGGCGGGCCGCCAGCGCGTGCGGGGAGGCGGACAGTTCCACTTCGAGGCCGGTGGCGGACAGCACCCGGTGCAGGACGTCCATCAGCGGGTCGGCGAGGGACCGCCGCAGGTCGCGGAGCTCCTGCGCGAGGTGGGCGAAGCGGACCCGGGCCTCCGCCGAGAAGGGGAGGTCGTCCGGGGTCTGTCCGGCGCCGTCGAGGAAGGTCTCCAGGGCATCGGCCAGGGACACGATCTCGGCCGGGTCCACGCCCTCCACGGCCGCCGCCAGCCGTTCGTCGGGGTCGGCCCCGGCCGGTGCCCGGCCCACCAGCAGCCGCGCCCGGCGGCCCAGCAGGGCCAGGTCGCGCGCGCCGATCCGCCAGCGCGGGCCGATGAGGAGCCGCACCAGGGAGGCGTTGGCGCCAGGGTCCTGGAGGACCTCGCAGACGGCCACGAGGTCGGCGACCTCGGGCAGGTGCAGCAGCCCGGACAGGCCGACGACCTCCACCGGCACGTCCCGGTCCACGAGCACGGCCTGGATCTGCGCGAAGTCACCGGCGGACCGGCACAGGACGGCGATCTCGCGCGGCTCCGTTCCCGTGCGCACGAGGTGGGCGACGGAGTCGGCGACCCAGTCGAGCTCCTGGGCGTGGGTCTCCAGCAGGGCGCAGCGGACCTGCCCGGCGCGCTCCGCCCCGGGCGCGGGGCGCAGTGCCTCCACGCCTTCGTGCATGGCGCGCAGCGGGGCGGCGAGCCCGTTGGCGAGGTCCAGGAGGCGGCCGCCGCTGCGCCGGTTCTCGCTGAGGGAGAGCCGGGTGGCGGGGGTGCCGTCGGCGTGCGGGAAGTGCTCGGGGAAGTCGTCGAGGTTGGCCACGGAGGCTCCGCGCCAGCCGTAGATCGCCTGGCAGGGGTCGCCGACGGCGGTGACGGCGTGGCCGGAGCCCGCGCCGAACAGGCCGGACAGCAGCAGCCGCTGCGCGACGGAGGTGTCCTGGTACTCGTCGAGCAGGACCACCCGGAACTCCTCGCGCAGCAGTGCGCCGACCTCGGGCCGGGTCGTGGCGAGCTGCGCGGAGAGGGCTATCTGGTCGCTGAAGTCGAAGAGGTCGCGGGAGCGCTTGGCGGCCCGGTAGCGGCCGACGAGCTCCAGCAGTTCGAGGCGGCCGCGCACGGCCTCGGGGACCTTGCGCAGGTCCTCGTTGGTGAGCCGGGTGCCGGCGAGCACGTCGAGGAGCGCGGTGTCGTGGAGGCGCAGCCGCTCGGGGTCGACCAGGTGCTCGGAGAGCTCCGCGTCGAGGGCGAGGAGGTCTCCGACGAGGTCGGGGACGGACTTGGTGAGCGAGGGGTACGGGCCGGGGGCGTCGCGCAGCACCTTCGCGGCGAGCTGGAAGCGGGTGGCGTCGGCGAGGAGGCGGGAGCTGGGCTCCAGGCCGATGCGCAGCCCGTGGTCCTTGAGGAGCTGGCCGGCGAAGGCGTGGTACGTGGAGATGCGCGGCTCCCCGCCGGCCGCCGCGGCGTCGGCCGGGGAGGGGTCCGGGTCGGTGATGCCGGCCCGCGCCAGGGCGGTGCGGACGCGTTCGGACAGTTCGCCGGCGGCCTTGTTGGTGAAGGTGAGGCCGAGGACCTGCTCGGGTGCGACCGCGCCGGTGCCGACGAGCCAGACCACTCGGGCGGCCATGACGGTGGTCTTGCCCGATCCGGCGCCGGCGACAACGACCTGCGGGGCGGGCGGGGCGGTGACGCAGGCCATCTGTTCGGGCGTGAAAGGGATCCCGAGGAGCTCTTTGAGCTGCTCGGGATCGCTCAGTACGGATGCACGCGCGGACACGTAAAAAGGCTAGCCGCCCCCACCGACAGCCCCGACCGCCGAGCTCGTGCGACCTGGCTCACTCGACGGTCTGGCGGCCTTCCGGGCGGGCGCTGCACGAACTGCGGAAGGAGCAGTGGTCGCAGTGTCGGCCGGCGGCGGGCGCGAACCGCTCGTCCAGGACCCGGCCGGCGGCGGTGGCGAGCAGATCGCCGACCCACTCCCCGTCGAGCGGCTGCTGGGCCTGGACCTTGGGGACCGTTTCGCCGCCGTCGCGCTGCGCGGCGCCCTGGCGGAGCTGGACGAGTTCGGCGCCGCCGGGTGCGGGGCGCACCCCGTCGAAGACCTCGTCGACGGCGCCCTCGCGGACGGCGAGCTGGTAGACGGCGAGCTGGGGGTGGCGGGCGACCTCGTCCTTGGTGGGCGCGGACTTGCCGGTCTTGAAGTCGACGACGTACGCGCGCCCCTGCGGGTCCGCCTCGACGCGGTCCATGGAGCCGCGGACGCGGACGGCGACGTCGCCGGCTTCGAGGGTGACGTCGAACTCGTGCTCCGTGGCCACGGCCGCCCGGCCCCCGCGGTCGGTGGTGTGCCAGCGCAGGAAGCGTTCGAGGGCGGCGCGGGCGTTCTCCTTCTCCTGGGCCGACTTCCAGGGCGCGTCGAAGGCGAGGGCGTCCCAGACCGTGTCGAGGCGTTCCATGAGGACGGCCAGGTCGGCGGGGGTGCGGCCGGAGGCGACCTCGTCGGCGAGGACGTGGACGACGTTGCCGAAGCCCTGGGCGGCGGTGGACGGTGCGTCGGCCTTGACCTCGCGGCCCAGGAACCACTGGAGGGAGCAGGTGTTGGCGAGCTGGTCCAGGGCGCTGCCGGAGAGGGCGACGGGCCGGTCCCGGTCGCGGAGCGGGACGGTGCTGCGGGTGGGCTCGTACAGGCCCCACCAGCGCTGCGGGTGCGCGGCGGGGACCAGGGGGCGGTCCTCGTCGTCGGTGAGCGCGGCGAGGCGGGCGAGGCGGCGGGCGGCGGCGTCACGCAGGGCGGGCGAGGCGTCCGGGTCGACGGTGGTGGCGCGCAGCTCGGCGACGAGCGCCGGGACGGCGAGGGGGCGGCGGGGCCGGCCGGTGACGTCCTTGGGGGTGACGCCGAGCTCGGTGAGGAGGCGGGAGGGCTGGTCGCCGTCCTCGGCGGGGGCCTTGACGGCGGTGACGACGAGGCGGTCGCGGGCGCGGGTGGCGGCGACGTAGAAGAGGCGTCGCTCCTCGGCGAGGAGGGCGCCGGGGGTGAGGGGTTCGGCGAGGCCGTCGCGGCCGATGCGGTCGGCCTCCAGGAGGGAGCCGCGGCGGCGGAGGTCGGGCCACAGGCCCTCCTGGACTCCCGCGACGACGACGAGGGACCACTCCAGGCCCTTGGAGCGGTGGGCGGTCATCAGCCGGACCGCGTCGGGGCGTGTGGTGCGGGCCGTCAACGTGTCGGCGGCGATGTCCTCCGCCTCCAGTTGTTCGAGGAAGTTGAGCGCGCCGCTGCCGCCGGTGCGCTCCTCGGCGCGGGCGGCGGTGTCGAAGAGGGCGCAGACGGCGTCGAGGTCGCGGTCGGCGTTGCGGCCGGCCGCGCCGCCGCGGCGGGCCCGGCGTTCCAGCCGGTCGGGCCAGGGGGTGCCGTCCCAGAGGATCCACAGGGCCTCTTCGGCGGTGCCGCCGCCCTGGAGGAGCTCGCGGGCCTTGCGCAGGAGCAGGCCGAGGCGCTGCGCGCCGCGGGCGTAGGCGGGGTCGTGCGCGGTGAGGCGCTCGGGCTCGGCGAGGGCGCGGGCGAGCAGGACGTCGGAGGGCGCGGGCACCTTGACCCCTGCGGCGCGCTCCTCGTCGCGCAGGGCGCGGCCGAGCCGCCGCAGATCGGCGGCGTCCATCCCGCCGAGCGGCGAGGCGAGCAGCGTGAGCGCCTCCTCCACGCCTCCGGTGGGGTCGGCGGACTCTGCGGGTCCCGTTGCACGGTCTGCGGTGTCCTCGGGCCGCCTGTCCGGGCCCGCGTCGCCTTCGCCGGGGTTTGCGGGGGTCGTGTCCGCAGACTGCGGCTCCGAGCCGGGCCTGCCCTCCGGGCCCGCCTCGGCGGACGAGCCCGCGACGCCCGTGGCCGGTGACCCGCCGGCGGGATCCCCCTCCGGACCGGCCCCGGTGCCGGGGTCGGCGGACTGCGCCGCGGCAAGGGCGTCCTGCCTCGCGCCGGGCACGCCGTCGGCGGCCGCCGGGCCGGGCCCGGTGGCGGCCGCACCGCGCTCGTCGGGCACGTCGAGGTCTGCCGTCTGCGCCTGGGCACCGAGCGCATTGGCGGTGGCCTCCGCCGCGCCGGGCACGCCGTCGGCGGCCGCACCGCCCCCGTCGGGCACGACGGGATCTGCGGCCTGCGCCTCGGCGCCGAGCGCGTTGGCGGTGGCCTCCGCCGGGGTCGGCTCCGCCGGGGCGGGCCGCGCGCCGGGGTCGCCCGCGGCAGCGGGCAGCGGATCGGCGCCGGCGGACACGGGGCCCGCGGACACGGGGCCCGCGGGCGCGGCCTCTGGGGCGCGGTCCGCCTCCGGGCGGGACTCGCCCGCGGCCGCAGCCGGGGCCGGCTCCGCCGAAGTGGCGTCCGCGTCGGGCCCGCCCGGGGTGCTCGGCCAGGTGGCCGTGAGGCGGAGGGCCGTCAGGAGGGGGGCCACCGCCGGTTCGTGGCGCAGGGGAGTGTCCGTGCCGTCCGTCTCGACCGGGACTCCCGCCGCGATCAGGGCGCGGCGCATCGCCGGGAGGGTGCGGCCGCCGGCGCGGACCAGGACGGCCATGTCCTGCCAGGGCACGCCGTCCTCCAGGTGGGCCCGGCGCAGGACGTCGGCGATGTTGTCCAGCTCGGCGCCGGCCGTCGGGTACGTGAAGACCTCGACCCGGCCTCCCTCCCTCGTGGCCCGCAGGGCGCGGTGGGCGCGGACCGCGGCCGCGGGGAGGCGGGGCAGCGGCATGCGGGTGGTCAGGAGGCGGGTCGCCTCCAGGAGGGCCGCGCCGGAGCGGCGGCCCACCGTCAGGGCCCTGACCTGCGCACCGGGGAAGGAGGACTCGAAGTCCAGCACGTTGTTGATGTCGGCGCCGCGGAAGGCGTAGATCGACTGGTCCGGGTCGCCGAAGGCGACCAGCGTGCCGCCGCGCCCGGCCAGCGCGCGCAGCAGCCGCAGCTGCGAGGCGTCCGTGTCCTGGTACTCGTCCACGAAGATCGCGTCGTAGGCCGAGGCCAGCGACGGCGTCCGCTCGGCGAGGAGGACGGCGCGGTGCAGGAGTTCCGCATAGTCCAGGGTGCCCTGTATGTCCAGGACGTCGAGGTACTCGGAGAGGAAGGCGGCCGCGGCCTTCCAGTCGGGGCGGCCGATGCGGTCGGCGAAGTCGGCCAGGGCCGTCGGGCCCAGGCCCAGCTCGCGGGCGCGGGCGAGGACCGCCCGGACCTCGTCGGCGAAACCGCGCGTGGTCAGCGCGGCCCGCAGGTCGTCCGGCCAGCGGATCGAGCGGATCCGGCGCTGGCCCTCCAGGAGGGTGCGGACCATCACGTCCTGCTCGGGGCCGGACAGCAGGCGCAGCGGGTCGGCGAAGAGGTCGGTGTCCTGGTGGGCGCGGACCAGGCCGTAGCAGAAGGAGTGGAAGGTGGTGGCCTGCGGGGCGCGCGCACCGCCGAGCCGCAGGGCGGCCCGGTCGCGCAGTTCGACGGCCGCCTTCCGGCTGAAGGTGAGGATCAGAATCCGGGCGGGGTCCGTGCCCGCTTCCACCCGGGCGGCGACGGCCTCGACCAGCGTGGTCGTCTTCCCGGTGCCCGGTCCGGCAAGGACCAGCAGAGGTCCGCCCGGGTGCTCAACCACAGCCCGCTGCGCTGCGTCCAGCACAGGGGGATCCACCCGTTCCGGCCCGGTGCGCACGAGGCGGTACGCGTCGGGGGTCCGCGTACGCCGCCGTTCGGTGCGGTCCGAGGAAGAGGTGATCACGTGAGGTGCCGGTCCTGGTGGGTCTGCGGGGTGTGGCGGTGCTGCCGTGACGGCTCGCGCGGAGGCCGAAGAGGCAACGCTACGGCAACCGGCGCGTGCCGCGCAGTCCCCCCGGGTACCCCGGACGGGCGTTCGCACGGTCGCCCGATCGCCCGCCCCGGCGCCGCATGGCCGAAGCTGTCAGGTGTGAGCCTCGTCGCGTCAGCCGTCCCGTCCGGGGACCTCTCCAGGGTCCTCGCCGCCGTCCTGTACGGGGGATCCGTCCCAGCGTGCCCGGCGCATGTCCAGGCGCGGATGGCCGCCGGTCGTCAGGCGCAGCGGCGTGGCCTCCGTCCGGTAGTGCTCCAGGGCGCGCGCCTCGTGGCCGGGCAGCGGCAGGCCGTCCGAGCGCACCACGCGCCACCAGGGCACGGCTCCCCCGTACAGTGCCATGACACGCCCGACCTGGCGCGGTCCTCCCTCGTCGAGCCATTCGGCGACGTCCCCGTATGTCATCACCCGGCCGGGCGGAATACGCTCGACGGCCTCCAGTACGCGCTCCGCGTACGCGGGCAGCTCCTCACTCATTCAGCACATGGTGCAGTACGCCGGCCACCCGTCGGTGGAAGTTGTGGTTCCGGACCGGCGCGCACCCTGATGCCCCGACGGCCCCTCGGTCCGTGCCACCATCTTCCGGGCGGTGACTGGTGATACGTGATCAAGAAGAGACGGATGTGACGACGAAGGAGCAGGGTGTGAGCCCTCCGGAAGGCGCGGCGGGGGACGATGGCGCGCGCCCTGACGACGGCCCCGCCTCCCGTCCGCAGAACCGCCCCGAGGACCTCGCGCCGGGCCTGCCGGCCGGCCGCACCCCCGGCGCCGACGACAGCGGCGCCCACGACAACAGCGCCGACGACAACGCCGGCCCCGGCAAGGGCGGCCCCGACACCGGCGGCGCCGCCGGCGACCACGAGGACGCGGAGGCCCCGCACGGCCACGCCCCGACCGACGCCGACCGGGTGGAGGTCGACGAACCGCTGCTCGCCGCCCGCGTGCACCGGCCCTCCGACCTCGTACGCCTCCTCGTCGGCATCCTCGGCATCGCCGTCCTGCTCGGCATCGCCGCCTTCGCCCACGGCACCACCGTCGGCCTCGAGGAGGACATCAGCAAGGGCACCGGCCAGGCGCCGGACCTGTTGATCAAGGTCGCGGCGCTCGTCTCCAGCATCGCGGTGCTGCTGCTCCCCGTCGCCTTCGCCATCGAGCGGCTGATCAAACGCGACGGGCTGCGCATCGCCGACGGCGTGCTCGCCGCCGTCCTCGCGCACGGCGTCACCCTGGCCACCGACCTGTGGGTCTCCCAGGCCGCCCCCGGCACCATCCAGGACGCCCTGACCCGTCCGGCGGGCGGCGGGGCCCTGACCGATCCCGTGCACGGCTACCTCGCGCCCGTGATCGCGTACATGACCGCGGTGGGCATGACCCGCAGACCCCACTGGCGCGTCGCGCTGTGGGTGGTCCTGCTGCTCAACGCGCTCACCATGCTGGTCAACGGCTACACCACCCCCTTCTCGATCATCCTCACCGTGCTGATCGGCTGGAGCGTGGCCTACGGCACCCTCTACGCCGTCGGCTCCCCCAACGTGCGCCCCACCGGGCAGAACCTCCTCGCCGGGCTGCGCCGCGTCGGCTTCCAGCCGGTCAGTGCGATGCGCGCCGAAGGGCCCGAGGGCCCGGAGGCGTCCGAGACCGGTGACCGCGGCCGGCGCTACCACGTCACCCTGGAGGACGGTCCTGCGCTCGACGTGACCGTCGTCGACCGGGAGCAGCAGGCCCAGGGCTTCTTCTACCGGGTCTGGCGCCGGCTCACCCTGCGCGGCATCACCACCCGCCGCAGCCTGCAGTCGCTGCGGCAGGCACTGGAGCAGGAGGCGCTCCTCGCGTACGCGGCCATCGCGGCCGGGGCGAACGCGCCGAAGCTGATCGCCACCTCCGAGCTGGGCCCGGACGCGGTGATGCTCGTGTACGAGCACCTGGGCGGCCGGACCCTGGACTCCCTGCCCGACGAGGAGATCACCGACGAGCTGACCCGCAACGCCTGGGAGCAGGTGCGGGCCCTGCAGTCGCGGCGGATCGCGCACCGCAGGCTGACCGGGGACGCGCTCGTGGTGGATCGTTCCGGCAACGTCATCCTCACCGACCTGCGGGGCGGCGAGATCGCGGCCGGCGACCTGGTCCTGCGGATGGACATCGCGCAGCTGCTGGCCACCCTCGGCCTGCGGGTCGGCGCGGAGCGCTCGGTGGCCTCGGCGGTGTCGGTGCTCGGCCCGGACATCGTGGCGGACTGCCTGCCGCTGCTCCAGCCGATCGCGCTGAGCCGCTCCACGCGGGCGACGCTGCGCAAGCTGGCCCGGGAGCGGGCGGAGCGCGAGCGGGAGGCCGTACTGGAGTCCTCGCGGGCGGCGAAGGCCGCGCGCGAGGCGGGATCCGCGGCCGCCCCGACCTCGGCCGCCGCCGAACGCAAGGCGGAGAAGAGGGCCCTCGACGACGCGCTGGACGAGGCACGCGAAGAGGACCTGCTGAGCCAGATCCGCCGGCAGGTGCTGCTGATCCGCCCGCAGGCGCCGGTGGAGCCGGCCCGGCTGGAGCGGATCCGGCCGCGGACCCTGGTGTCGTTCATCGCGGGCGCGTTCGGTGCGTACTTCCTGCTGACGCAGCTGGCGCACGTCCCCCTCGCCGAGACCGTCGCGGACGCGGAGTGGGGCTGGGTGGGTGCGGCGCTGGCCTTCTCGGCGCTCAGCTACCTTGCGGCCGCCATGAGCCTGCTGGGCTTCGTCCCCGAGCGGGTGTCGTTCGCGCGGACCGTGGTCGCGCAGGTGGCCGGGTCGTTCGTGAAGCTGGTGGCCCCGGCGGCGGTCGGCGGTGTCGCGCTGAACACGCGCTTCCTGCAGCGGGCGGGGATCCGGCCGGGGCTCGCCGTGGCGAGCGTCGGCGCCTCTCAGCTGTTCGGTCTGGCCAGCCACATCCTGCTGCTGCTCTCCTTCGGTTATCTGACCGGGACCGAGAAGACCCCGGAGATGACCCCGTCCCGGGCGGTCATCGCGGGTCTGCTGACGGTGGCGGTCCTGGTGCTGGTGGTGACGGCGGTCCCGTTCATGCGGAAGTTCGTGGTCACGCGGGTGCGGGCGCTGTTCGCGGGCGTGGTGCCGCGCATGCTGGACGTGCTCCAGCGCCCGAAGAAACTGGTGACCGGCATCGGCGGGATGCTGCTGCTGACGGGCTGCTTCGTGATGTGCCTGGACGCGTCGATCCGGGCGTTCGGGGGCGGCGAGACCATCAGCTACGCGAGCATCGCGGTCGTGTTCCTCGCGGGCAACGCGCTCGGCTCGGCCGCGCCGACGCCGGGCGGCATGGGCGCGGTGGAGGCCACCCTGACGCTGGGACTGGTCGCGGCGGGGCTGGAGAAGGAGGTCGCGATCTCGGCGGTGCTGCTGTTCCGCCTGATGACCTTCTGGCTGCCGGTGCTGCCGGGGTGGATCTCGTTCAACTTCCTGACCCGCAAGGAAGCGATCTAGCCTCCGGACCGGTCTGCAGGGTACGGGGGCTCCGCCCGCGCCTCAGACGCCGGCGGGGCCGGGGGTGACCAGCAGCAGGGTCGTGAGCAGGGCCAGGGAGGCGGCCAGCTCGACGGCGCCGACGATCGGCACGCGCAGGCCCCGCCCGGGGAGGGCCGCCGCGCGGGCCAGGTAGGCCGCGAAGGGAGCGCCAGCCAGGGCGAGAGGCAGGCGGCCGCCGCCAGGGCCGCCGCGTGGTAGGCCACCGAGCCGGCCCGGTAGGCCCGGGAGTTCCGCTCCCGGATCATCGTCTTCACGTACGGCACGGCGCCCGCGAAGTAGAGCAGGCAGGCCACCGCCGGCCGCCACAGCGCCTGCGGCTCCGCGCCGGCCAGGCGGCCCGCCACCAGCAGCATCCCGCACGCCGGGACCACCGCCGCCAGGCCGTTCAGCAGAGCCCGCTCCCGGCCGCGCCACGGAGCTGTTCACGCGCCTGCGGGACCCGGCCCTGCTGCGCGGGCGGTGCGGGGCCTGCGAGTTCAAGGCCGTGTGCGGCGGCTCCCGCTCGCGGGCGTACGGCTTCACCCGCGACGTGCTGGAGGCGGACCCCTCCTGCGCGTACGAGCCGGGCAGCTTCCCGTACCAGGAGGAGCTGCGGGCTCTGACCGAAAGCACGAGGTGCTGACACGGGTGGGAGCCATACGTTGCACCGAGGGACATTTCGACGGCGGGAGAAGACCATGCGTTCAGTGATCGTCATCGGTGGCGGCATCAGCGGTCTGGCCGCCGCGTGGGAGCTGCGCGGTACGGCCGAGGTGACCGTGCTGGAGGGCCGCACCAGGGTCGGCGGCAAGCTCCGTACCGGCACCGTCGGCGGGATCACCGTGGACGAGGGCGCGGAGTCCCTGATGGCGCTGCGGCCGGAGGCCGTGGAACTGGCCGCGGCCGTCGGCCTCGGCGACGCCCTCTGCGACCCGGCGAAGGCGCCCGTCACCATCTGGACCGGCGGCGCCCTGCGGCCGCTGCCGGCCGGCCACGTCATGGGCGTGCCGACCGACCCGGCGGCCCTGGCCGGCACCGGGCTGCTCCCGCCGCAGGCCCTCGCCCGCGTGGCGGCCGAGGAACACCTCCCCGCCGCCCCGCTCACGCGGGACTGCTCGGTCGCCGCGTACCTGGCCGGGCGGTTCGGCCAGGAGGCCGTGGACCGCCTGGTCGAACCCCTGCTGGGCGGGGTCTACGCCGGCCGCGCCGACCGGCTCTCGCTGCGCGCGGCCATGCCGCGGATCGCGGCGCTGGCGGAGCGGGGCGGCCCCCTGCTGCCCGCGCTGCGCCGGATGCGGGCGGCGGGCGCGGCCACTTCCGCTCCGGCGGCGGTGCGGGGCGTGGCCGGCGGTACCGGACGCCTCCCGCAGGCCGTCGCCGAGGCATCGGGGGCGCGCATCCTGACGGGCACCGCGGCGCGTTCGCTCGAACGGCTCCCGGGGGACCGCTGGCGGGTCCGCGCCGTGACGGGCGACGGGACGCTCACCGTGGAGGCGGACGCGGTGGTCCTCGCACTGCCCGCGTTCGCGGCGGCCGAGCTGCTGGCCCCGCACTCCCCGATGGCGGAGGCGGGCCTCACGGCGATCCCGTACGCCTCGACCGCGGTCGTCACCATGGCCTTCTCCCGCGCCCGGGCTGCCTTCCTCCCCGAGGGCAACGGCTTCCTGGTCCCGCCCGTGGACGGCCACACCGTGAAGGCGGTGTCCTTCCTCTCCAACAAGTGGGCGTGGCTGCGCTCCGCGGCCCCGGACGCCTTCGTCCTGCGCGCCTCGGTCGGCCGGTTCGGTGAGGACGACCTGCCGGCCCGCCCGGACCGGCACCTGATCCGCAGCGCGATCACAGAGCTCCGCCGGGCGATGGGGCCGCTGGGCGAGCCGGTCGCCGCACGCGTGACCCGCTGGGACCGGGGCCTGCCGCAGTACGCCGTCGGCCACCACGACCGCGTGCGCGACATCCGCGAGGCGGCCGCGAAGCTCCCGGGCCTCGCGCTGTGCGGCGCCGCCTATGAAGGCGTGGGCGTGGCGGCCTGCGTGGCGACGGGCCGCGCCGCCGCCCGGCAGGCCCTGGCGGCGGCGGGGTAGCGGCAAACACGGGCCGCCCCCGGCCAACCCGAACGGGTCAGCGCGCGGGCGGGGTCGGACGGGGGCGCGCAGGATGGTGACATGCCCAAATACCTCCTGCGGGTCGCCGTCGCCGTCGCTCTCGTGGCCGGGGCGGCCAGTACCAGTGGCTGTTCCGACAGCGGGGAGGAGAAGACGCCCAAGGCCGGCGGCACCGAGGGGGCGCCACCCCTGAAGTGGGGGGACTGCGAGGCTCCGACGACCGCCGAGGGGGGCGGGCAGGCTCCGCCGAAGGACTGGCAGTGCGCCACGCTCCACGTGCCGCTCGACTACGCGGACCCCGAAGGAGAAACGATTCCTCTCGCCCTGATCCGGGCGAAGGCGAGGAACCAGAAGGAGCGCCTCGGCTCGCTCGTGTTCAACTTCGGCGGCCCCGGCGGGTCCGGGATCACCACACTGCCCGGCGCGGCCAAGGAGTACGAGGCCCTGCGCGAGCGCTACGACCTCGTGAGCTTCGACCCGCGCGGGGTGGGCGCCAGCTCCCCCGTCCTGTGCCTGGACAACAAGCAGCTCGACGCGTACTACGCCTCGAACTCCTCCCCCGACACGCCCGCGGCGGTGAAGGAGTACCTCGACAACACCCGCACGTACCAGCAGGCCTGCAAGGCGAAGTCGGGCAAGGTGCTCCCCTACGTCGGCACCGAGAACGCCGCCCGCGACCTCGACCGGATCCGCCAGGCCCTCGGCGACGAGAAGCTCAACTACTTCGGGATCTCCTACGGGACCGAGCTCGGCGGGGTCTACGCCCACCTCTTCCCGGACAAGGTCGGCCGGGCCGTCTTCGACGCCGTCGTCGACCCGACCGCGACCTCCGAGGAGGGCGCGCTCGGCCAGGCCAAGGGCTTCCAGCTGGCCCTCGACAACTTCGCGCAGGACTGCGTGGACCGGGGCGACGAGTGCCGCCTGCAGGGCAGCACCGTCAAGGAGATCGAGGACAACATCATCAAGCTCCAGAAGCAGCTGGCCGCCAAGCCCGTCCCGGGGATCGGCGACCGGATGCTGACCGAGTCCTCGGCGACCAACGGCATCGCCCAGGCCCTCTACTCCCAGGAGCTCTGGCCGCTGCTGGAGCAGGGGCTGGACGAGGCGGAGGGGGGCCAGGGACAGCTGCTGATGGCCCTGTCCGACGCCCTCAACGGCCGTGACCAGAACGGCAACTACAGCAACATCGGCGCCGCCAACACCGCGATCAACTGCGTGGACTCCAAGGACCGCTACACCCTGGAGCAGACGAAGGCGAAGCTGCCCGAATTCCGCGCCGCCTCCCCGGTCTTCGGGGACTTCCTCGGCTGGGCCATGATGGGCTGCACCGGCTGGCCGGTACCCGGGACCGCGTCGACCCCGGACGTCTCCGCCCCGGGAGCCGACCCGATCCTGGTGATCGGCAACACGGGCGACCCGGCCACCCCGTACGAGGGCGCCCGCAAGATGGTCGAGCGGCTCGGCCCCGGCGTCGGCGTCGAGCTCACCTACAAGGGCGAGGGGCACGGGGCGTACAACAGCGGCGACCCGTGCGTGCAGAGCGCCGTGAACTCCTACCTGCTGGACGGAAAGGTGCCGCCGGCGAACACGGTCTGCACCCCGCCCCCGGACGCCACGCAGTCCCCCGCACAGCCCTCGGCCCCGGTGTAACCCCTCGGCGCCCGACCGGGCCCGGTGCCGGTGCCCGGCCCGGAACGAGCACAGGGGCAGCACGAAGGGGCCGTACCCGCGGCCATCCTGCGGGTACGGCCCCTTCGCGGATGGATCAGTAGACCGGCTTCTCGGGTTCGATCTGGTGGACCCAGCCGATGACGCCGCCGCCGACGTGCACCGCGTCGGCGAAGCCCGCGGACTTCAGGACCGCGAGGACTTCCGCACTGCGGACACCCGTCTTGCAGTGCAGGACGATGCGCTTGTCCTGCGGGAGGTCCTGGAGGGCGGTGCCCATCAGGAACTCGCCCTTGGGGATCAGCTTCGCGCCCGGGATCGAGACGATCTCGTACTCGTTGATCTCGCGGACGTCGATGATCTCGATGGGCTCGTCGCTGTCGATCCACTCCTTGAGCTGCTTGGGAGTGATCGTGGAGCCGGCGGCCGCCTCCTGGGCCTCCTCCGACACGACGCCGCAGAAGGCCTCGTAGTCGATGAGCTCCTTGACGGTCGCGTTCGGGCCGCAGACCGCGCAGTCGGGGTCCTTGCGGACCTTGACCTGGCGGTACTGCATCTCCAGGGCGTCGTAGATCATCAGGCGGCCGACCAGCGGCTCGCCGACGCCCGTGAGGACCTTGATGGCCTCGGTGACCTGGATGGAGCCGATGGACGCGCAGAGCACGCCCAGTACGCCGCCCTCGGCGCAGCTCGGGACCATGCCCGGCGGCGGGGGCTCCGGGTAGAGGCAGCGGTAGCACGGGCCGTGCTCGGACCAGAAGACCGAGGCCTGGCCGTCGAAGCGGTAGATCGAACCCCACACGTACGGCTTGTTCAGCAGCACGCAGGCGTCGTTGACGAGGTAGCGCGTGGCGAAGTTGTCCGTGCCGTCGACGATGAGGTCGTACTGGCTGAAGATCTCCATCACGTTCTCGGCCTCGAGCCGCTCTTCGTGAAGGACCACGTTCACGTACGGATTGATGCCCAGCACGCTGTCGCGGGCGGACTCGGCCTTGGAGCGGCCGATGTCCGACTGGCTGTGGATGATCTGGCGCTGCAGGTTCGACTCGTCGACCTCGTCGAACTCCACGATGCCCAGCGTGCCCACGCCGGCCGCGGCCAGGTACATGAGGGCGGGCGAGCCGAGGCCGCCCGCGCCCACGGCCAGCACCTTGGCGTTCTTCAGGCGCTTCTGGCCGTCCATCCCGACGTCGGGGATGATCAGGTGACGGGAGTACCGACGGACCTCGTCAACGGTGAGCTCAGCAGCCGGCTCGACCAGGGGTGGCAGCGACACGGGGACTCCGTAGATGGTGACGACTTAACGGTGGTTCTCTCCGTAACACTGCCACGCCCGTCTTCATTCCAAGACACCTGTCCCGATGCGTGAGACGATTTCGTCCCAGTACCCGGGCATCGAGGCCCACGGGTCACGGTCCCCGACCGCACGGCGGTCGGTGAACCAGATCGTGCCGGCGCCCTGCCAGCGGGCGACCCTCATCGCCTCCTCCAGGTGCGTGCGCGGCACTCCGTGGACCAGGTGGCAGAACCGCTCCGGCGGGTACTCGGCCGTCCACTCCGCCACCTGCGACCAGCGGTAGTCGGCCCAGGCCCCGGAGAAGGTGACCAGCTGGTCGGCGGCCTCCACGTAGCCCTCGTACGGGTGCGTGCCGTGCCCGAGGACGATCCTCAGGTCCTCGCCCAGGCCGCGCAGGGTGTCGACGACCCGGCGCACCGACTCCAGGTCCGCCCGGTCGGCCGGGGCGTCGGCGAGGTAGAAGCCGCCGACGCCGTACCAGTCCCGGAAGCGGTGGGCGTCGGAGACGAGCTCCCCGAAGGAGCGCGATCCGTCCCGCATCGCGAGATGGCCGAGGACCGTGCCGCCCGCGGCGTGCAGCTTCGCGGCCGCCTCGGTGCAGTGCGGATCGGGCCGCCCGCCCGGGCCCTCCGTCACGTTCAGCACGGCCCAGTGCAGCGGCGTGCCGGGGCGGGTCAGCTCGGCCCACTCCACGGGGGCGAGCAGCGGGTGCGCGTAGCCGGGGATGCCCAGTCCGAGGCGGCCCGCCCCGGTCGCGGCTGCCGTCAGGGCCCCCGGCGGAGTGGTCAGATGCGGCACGCCGCCTCCATCCAGATGTCCGCGAGGGACTCCTCCAGGTTGATCCGGGGCCGCCAGCCGAGCCGGTCCCGGGCGGTACGCACGTCCGCCTGCTGCCAGGCCCCGCAGCCGTCGGGGTAGGGGTACGGCTGGGGGGCCGCGGCGGCCATCTGCTCGGCGGTGGCCTCGGAGCGGGGGGACCCGATGGAGGCGAGCCCGGCCGCGCGGGCGGCGTGCCCGTGGGCCTGCTGGGGTCCGCCGTGCGGCACGTCCAGCTCGTGGAGGGCTCCTCCGTACCCGGCGACCCGCGCCAGGACGGCGGCCGCGTCGCGCAGCCGGACGGCGCGGCCGGTGCCGATGTTCACCACGCCCTGGGCGGCGGACAGGGATGCGGCGTGGACGGCCCGCGCCACGTCCCGTACGTCGACGAAGTCGCGCTGCACGCCGAGCCCGCTGAGCTTGAGCTCACCGTCGCCGGACTGCATCGCGCGGCGCATGGCCTCGGCGAGGCGGCCGAGCGGGGACCCGGCGGGGGTGCCCGGGCCGACGGGCGAGAAGATCCGCAGCACGACGGCGTCCAGCCCGGAGCCGAGCACCAGCTCGGTGGCGGCCAGTTTGCTGACGCCGTACGGTCCGCCGGGTCTCGGGACGGCGTCCTCGGCCGTGGAGGATCCGGGCTGGCTGGGCCCGTACTCGGCGGCGCAGCCGAGCTGTACGAGCCGGGCCCCGCACCCGCTGCGGCGCAGGGACTCGCAGATCGTCGCGACGGCGACGGTGTTGTGCCGGGTGAGCTCGCGGGCCCCGCCCCGGGTGGCTCCGGCGCAGTTGATGACGACGCCCGGGTGGACGGCGTCGAGGAAGCGGGTGAGCGCTCCGGGGCTGCCGGTGGCGAGGTCGAAGCGGACGTCGGCGTCGTCGCCGCGGCCGAGCGCGGTGAGCTGGACGGCCGGGTCGGCGAGCAGCCGGTCGGCGACGTAGCGGCCGAGGTATCCGTTGGCTCCGATCAGCAGCACCCTCATCGCGTGACCCCTTGGTTGGTTGGCTGGCCGGTCATGTCTGTTTCTCCTTGCGGACGGATGGACGAATGGGGCGGGGTACAGGCAGAGCGCCTCGGCGTCGGCTCCGAGCTGCGGTGGCCCCGGGGGACGTCATGGCCGTGCGTGCGCGGATGCGCGGGACAGGGCGAGGACGGCGTGGACGAGGAGGGCGGCCGCGGCGGCGGTGGCCGCCGCCGGGACCGGGATCAGGGCGAGGGCCAGTGCGGCGGCGACGGGACCGCGGCGGGTTCCGTGCCGCAGCAGCAGCCTGGTCAGGAAGAGCAGCAGGGCGATCGGCACGGCCACCGGGAGCGGTGCGCCGGCGAGCGCGGCCGCGGCGGTGGCGGCCGCGGTGAAGCCGGCGACGGCCGCGAACAGCAGCGGCCGGGCCCGGTCGGCGAAGTCCTCCAGGGCGCGGCTCCCGTCGAGCCGGGCCCGGGCCCCGGCCGTGAAGGCCGCGGCGAGCAGGTGCCCGGGGGCGACGGCCAGCGCGAGGCCGACCGCGAGGGCGGTGCCGTACCGGTACGCGGCCCAGCCCGCGACGGCGGCGGCCATGCTCTGCATGACCCCGGGGCACCGCGAGACCGCGGAGCGCCTCGCCGAGGCCCTGCGCTCGGGCACCGCCCCAGTCCTGCTCGGCGGCTCGGGGATCTCCGGCGCCTACGCCCTGACCTTCTCCTGC
>NZ_SSBM01000024.1:0-122180 GCF_004795115.1 Streptomyces sp. A0592 | reverse complement strand
GCGGGCTGCGCGGGCGCGGCGGCCGGGCCGCGGTCCGCGAGGGACCGTACGACTCCGCCGGTGGCGTCGGGCACGGGCGGGCCCATGTGCAGCGGGCGCCGGGCGGGGGCCGCGGCCTCCACGAGCTCGGCAGCCTCCACCGGGGCGACGACGGGTTCGGGCAGGACCGGCTCGGGCGCGACGGGCGCGACGGCCTCGGCCGGCTCCTCGGGGGCGACCGCCACGGCCTGCGGCTCGGCGGCCACCGGCTCGGCCGGGACGGGAGCGACGGCCTCGGCCGGCACCGGCTGGACGGGCTCGGCGGCGACGGGCTCGACGGCCTCGACGGGCTCCGCGGGGGCGACCGGCTCGGCGGCCTCCGCGGGAGCCGCCGGCTCGGGGTCGGCCGCGGGCGCCTCGGCGACCAGGGGTTCGGGTGTCTCCGCCGGCGCGGCGGGCGCCTCGGCGGGTACGGCCTCGGGGTGCGGCGGCTGAGCCGCCGTGTCCGCGGCGGCGGCCAGGGGCTCCGGCCCGGGCTCGGGCTCCACCGCGGCCTGCACCGGCTCTGCCGCAGGCACCGGCTCGGGGGCCTGGGCGGCCTCGGCCGCCGGCGGCTCCGGCGCGGAGACGGGATCGGGCACGGCGACCGGCTCCGGCGTCCACGGCGTCCCGGCCTGCGGGGGGACCTCGCCGAGCTGGGGGGCGGGCTCCTGGGCGGCCTCGGCACGCGGGACGTCCAGGTACTCGGGCCCGATGGTCGGGGGTCCCGCCTGGTGGAGCGGGGTGGCCGGCACGGCGGTGCCCAGCGGGGAGACGGGCGGGGCGGGCTGCGCGGGCGCGGCGGCCGGGCCGCGGTCCGCGAGGGACCGTACGACTCCGCCGGTGGCGTCGGGCACGGGCGGGCCCATGTGCAGCGGGCGCCGGGCGGGGGCCGCGGGGGCCACCGGGGCGGCGGGGGCCGCGGGCGGCGGGACGACGAGCCCGCCGAGGTCGAGCTGGCCGGAGTCGCGGCCGCCCGTCTCGTGGGCGCCGGCGCTGTAGGAGCCGTCGGGGAAGGCGGGCTGGGGGAACTCGGTGTACGCGGCGGGCTCGGGGTACGCCGCCGGGGCTGCGGCGTACGCGGGCTCGGCGCCGTAGGACGCGTCGGCGTACATCTGCGGCTCGCCGAGCTGGGGCTCGACCGGGAAGGCGGGGACCTGCGGGACGACCTGCGGGTCGCTCCAGGCGCCCTGGCCGCTCGGCATGAGCAGCAGTTCCTCGTCCTCGGGCTCGGCCGGGTTGTCCATGAGGTCCTGGAAGGCGTAACCGGGCATCGGTGCCGGGATCTGGACCGGGGCGGGGATGCCCTGCTGATCCACCATGCCCGTGTTGTCCGGGAAACCCTCGCCCGGGACCTGGCCGGTGTCAGTCATGCTTACCCCTCGCCCATCGGTGTTGCCTCTTCGATCACCCGGTCGCCCACGAGGCCTCCGAGCGGAGTTGCCGTGCGGTGTCGCGGGTGCGACGAGTCCGTCTCACGTGCGCCTGCACGACAACCAGTAAGCATTGTCGCGCCCGTTAGCGATCGTGGCGGCCATAACCACCACGGTCCTCTGTGGACTGCGCCACGTCGCGCGTCCAGGCCGTGTCGCGATGCCCGAAACGTCCGCGCAGTACGACGATCGGCCAGCCTACCCCGGCCCTCGTCTCAGCGGGCGGCAGGGCGCTGAGCTGCCAGGAGGAACACCACGGAACGGTCCTGTTCCGCCCAGGTGCGGGGGTCCAGGCCGACGGCCTGGAGGAGGGCGCACTCGACGTCGTAACCGTGTTCGGTGAGGGCCCGGCCGATGGCCTCCGCCTCGTCGCGCGTGGAGGCGTGGCTGACGATCCGTTCGGGGCGCCGGTCTGCGACGGCCGCGACCACCTCGGCGCCGCCGCCGCCGACGCGGACGACGTCGGGTTCGGGCAGGTTCTCCAGGACGTGCGGTGCGCGCCCGGCGACGAACTGCACTTGCACGCCCCGCCTGCGGGCCGCGGCAGTCACCCGCTCGCGGGCCCCGGGGTCGGCGTCGACGGCGATGACGGCGGCGCCGAGGGCTGCCGCGTCGACGGCCACGCCGCCGGATCCGGTGCCGATGTCCCAGACGAGGTCGCCGGTGCGCGGGCCGAGCCGGGCGAGTTGGGCCGCGTGCAGCAGCGCCGACTCCCCCTCCCCCGTGCCGGCCTGCGCGCGGGCCCAGCCGCGCTCGGCACAGTGGGCGGCGCTCTGGCCGAGGAGCCAGCCCGGGTCGGCGGTCTGCGCCTGTCCCGCGCCGCCGATGACGATGACGACGTTGGGGTCGCGCCAGCTGTGGTCGGCGGCCTTGTCCGAGGTCAGGACGCTCACCTGCTCGCGGTCCGTGCCGAGTTCCTCGCAGACGACGAAGGTGCGGTGGACCCCGTCGAGGAGCAGGGCGAGTTCGGCGGGGCCGGCGCCGGGCGAGGTGAGGACGGCGACCTTGGGGTGGGCGCGGCAGACGTTGACGGCACGGCGCAGGGTGCGGGGGTGGGCGACGACGACCTGGGCGTCGTCCCAGGGCATGCCGGCGCGGGCGAAGGCGGCCGCGACGGAGGAGACGGCGGGGACGACCTCGACCTCGAGGCCGTGCTCGGGGGCGCGCAGGGTGCGTACGACGCCGAAGAATCCGGGGTCCCCGTCGGCGAAGACCACGGCGGTGCCGCGGTGGCCGGCGATGCGGCGGGCGGCCAGGCCCAGGCTGCCGAGTCGGATGCGTTCGGCGGTGGGCGGGACTTCGGGGAGGGCGAGGTGGTGTGCGGCGCCGGCCACGAGGGTGGCGGCGGAGAGCGCGGACCGGGCGGCCGAGGTCAGGGGGGAACCGTCCCAGCCGATCACCGTGACCCGGTCGGCCATCGTCGTCTGTCTCCTGGTGTGGGGGCTGGAGGGAGGGCGGGAGGGGCGGGCACGGTGAGACTACCCGGTCATCGGTTCATTTCCGGTCGGCGCCGACCGGGCGGCCGTTCGCGTCGGACCGCTGGCCGGGGACCGTGCGGCCGGGGTGTGCGCCGTGGCCGCCGTAGGTGTCGTAGCTCTCGTAGCCGTCGTACCCGTCGAAGCCGTCGCCCTCGTCGAGGTCCTCGGGCAGGAGGCTCCACACGATGAGGTCGGTGCGGGTGTCGGTCCAGCCGCCGTCGGCCGTCTGCGTGCGCACGGTCCACGCGTTGCGCAGGACGCCCTCGCTGATGCAGCCGATCTTCTGGGCGACCTGCTGGGAGGCGGTGTTGTCGGCGGCGGTGCGCAGTTCGAGGCGCTCGAACCCCTGCTCGCGGAACAGCCATTGGGCGACGGCCAGGACGGACTCGCTGGCGTAGCCCTCGCCGCGGGCCCAGGGGGCGGTGACGTAGCCGACCTCGGTGGCCCGGGTGCGCCAGTTGGTGTTGCGGAGGTGGACGATGCCGACGAGGCGCTGGGTGAGGAACTCGGTGACGGCGAGGACGATGCCGCGGCCCTCGGCGCGTTCGGCGTGGGAGTCCCGGGTGGCCCATGCGTGCGCGTCGGCCTGCGTGTAGGGGTACGGCGCGGAGGTCCAGGCGGTGATGTTCTCGTCGTTCATCATCTCGGCGAGCGCGGTGACGTCCTCCTCCTCGAACGGGCGCAGCACCAGCCGTTCCGTGCTGATGGTGACGTCCGGGAAGGTGGTAGTCATGCGCAGCTCCATGCCTGAGAACGTGGTGCGACCGTGGTGCGATGCGACCGTGGTGCGGGGCCTTGGTGCGGGACCTGATCCACGGGTCGTACGCCACAGCATGCAGCATCGAACGGGGGATGTGCAGGGCCGGGTTGCCCGGGAGCGGGCAGGACCGGGCTCCGGGGGCGGGCAGGACTCGGCCCCGCGCGCCGACAGGGGCGTGCGGGGCCGAGATGCATGACGGTCCGGGGCCCGACGGGGTCGGGCGGCGGGGTCAGGAGGCGGGGGTGCCGAAGGCCGGGACGACCGAGCCCTGGTACTTCTCCTCGATGAACTTCTTGACGTCGTCGGAGTTCAGGAGCTTGGCGAGCTTCTGGATCCGCGGGTCGTTCTGGTTGCCGTCCTTGACCGCGAGGAAGTTGGCGTAGGGGTTGCCCTCGGCCTTCTCCAGGGCGAGCGCGTCCTTGGCGGGCGCCAGGTTCGCTTCCAGGGCGTAGTTGCCGTTGATGACCGCGGCGTCCACGTCGCCCAGGGCGCGCGGGACGGTGGCGGCCTCCAGCTCCTTGAACTCCAGGCCCTTCTTGTCGGTGATGTCGGACAGCTTGGCGCTGGTGCCGACACCCTCCTTCAGGGTGATCAGGTTGTTCGCGGCCAGCAGCTGGAGCGCGCGGCCCTCGTTGGTGGTGTCGTTGGGGACGGCGATGGTCTGGCCGGGCTTGATGTCGGAGAGCGCCTTGGCCTTCTTGGAGTAGAGGCCGAGCGGCTCCAGGTGCACGTTCACGACCGGGACGACGTGGGTGCTGTTCTTCTTGTTGAAGTCGTCGAGGTACGGCTTGTGCTGGAAGTAGTTGCCGTCGACCTGGCCCTGCTCGGTGGCGGTGTTGGGCAGGACGTAGTCCGTGAACTCCTTGACCTCCAGCTTGAGGCCTTCCTTGGCCGCGAGCTTGTCCTTCACGAAGTTCAGGATGTCGGCGTGGGGGCTCGGGGAGGCCGCTATGACGAGCGGCTTGCTCTCGTCGGCCTTGCCGCCGTCGGCCTTGGCGGAGGACGGGTCCGAGGAGCTGCCGCAGGCGGTGAGGCCGATGGTCAGCGCGGTGGCGGTGGCGGCGAGGGCGGTGAGCTTGATGTTCTTACGCACGAAGAGTGCCTTTCTTGCTGAACAAGTACCGAGGACTTGCTGGTGGTGGCGGCCCAAGCACGACAAGTGCGGGCTCTTGGGGGGAAAATCGTTGGGGTGGCGGCCCGTTGGGGCGGTCAGGCGGTGCGGCCGCGGCGGGCCAGCAGGCGTACGGCGCCGTCGCCGATCAGCTGGACCGCGGTGACGAGGACGATGAGGACCACGACGGTGGCGACCATGAAGCCGGTCTCGAAGCGCTGGAAGCCATATGTGATGGCCTTGGAGCCGAGTCCTTCGCCGCCGACGGCGCCCGCCATGGCGGAGTAGCCGACGAGGGTGATGACGGTGGTGGTGACTCCGGCGACCAGGGACGGCAGGGCCTGCGGCAGGAGCACCTTGCCGACCAGGGTCGGGATGCCGCCGCCCATGGACTCGACGGCCTCGATGAGACCGTGGTCCACCTCGCGGACGGCTGTCTCGACGAGCCGCGCGAAGAAGGGGATGGCGCCGATGGCGAGCGGCACGATCATGGCGGTGGGGCCGATGAAGGTGCCGACGACCGCCGTGGTGACCGGGATCAGGAAGATCAGCAGGATGATGAACGGCAGCGAGCGGCCGATGTTCACGATCACGCCGAGGACCTTGTTGAGCGGCTGGTTCTGCAGCAGGCCGCCCTTGTCGGTGAGGACCAGCAGGATGCCGATGGGCAGTCCGCCGAGCACGGTCACCAGGGTGGACCACAGCACCATGTAGAGGGTGTCGTAGGTGCCCTGGGTGAGCAGGGGCTGCATCTCGGACCAGGTCACTTGGCACCATCCTTGACCAGTTCGGCCAGTTCGTTGTCGATCTCGTCGACCACGTCGACCTGGAGGCCCTGTTCGCGCAGGAAGCCGACGGGTACGACGTTGTCCTCGTAGCGGCCGGGCAGTTCGATGCGCATGCGGCCGATCAGCCGGCCGGCGACGGTGTCCATCGCGGCGCCGAGGATCGAGATGTCGATGTTGTACGTCCGCGAGAGCTGCGAGATGACCGGCTGGGCGGCGGCCTCACCGTGGAAGGTGACGTCGACGACCGTGCGGTCGGGGCCGGAGGCGGCGCCGGTGACCGGGAACAGCTCGCCGGCGAGTTCGGAGCCGGGGGTGGCGAGCAGTTCGGCGACGGTGCCGGACTCGACGATGCGGCCCTTCTTCATCAGCGCGGCCGAGTCGCAGACGGTCTTGACGACGTCCATCTCGTGCGTGATGAGGAGGACGGTGAGGCCAAGCTGCTCGTTGAGGTCGCGCAGCAGGCCCAGGATGGAGCGGGTGGTCTCGGGGTCCAGGGCGCTGGTGGCCTCGTCGGAGAGGAGCACCTTGGGGTCGCCGGCCAGGGCGCGGGCGATGCCGACGCGCTGCTTCTGGCCGCCGGAGAGCTGGGTGGGGTAGGCCTTGGCCTTGTCTCCGAGGCCTACCAGGTCGAGGAGTTCGAGGGCCTTGCGGGAGCGCTCGCGGCCGGAGACGCCGAGGATCTCCAGGGGCAGCTCGACGTTGGCCTGGACGGTGCGCGAGGACAGCAGGTTGAAGTGCTGGAAGACCATGCCGATGCGGCTGCGGGCCTCGCGCAGTTCCTTGCCGGCGCGGCGGCCGCGGCCGGCGAGCGCGGTGAGGTCGACCCCGTCGACGTGCACGGTGCCGGTGGTGGGGCGCTCCAGCAGGTTCACGCAGCGGATCAGGGAGGACTTTCCGGCGCCGCTCTGGCCGATGACTCCGTACACCTCGCCCTCGCGGACGTGGAGGTCGACGCCGTCCAGGGCGGTGACCTCGCGGCCACGGGACTGGTAGACCTTCGTGAGGCCCGATGTGGTGATCACAGGAATTCCGTCGCTGTCGAGTGCACGGCGCAGCGGGGTGTGCCGGGCACGGGGCAAACATCTGGGGACGCGATACGGGACGAACCGTCAGAAATCGATGGCTTCGACGCGTGCGCGGGGCATGAGTGGGCCGTGCTGTCCATCAGGCGGTGACGTACTGGCGCGGCTGGTCTCGCTTCGGGGCGCGAGGCTCAGGAAGGGGCCCTCAGAAGGCGCACATTCGACACATACAGCGAGCACCGGGCGTCATCGTCGCCTCGGTCGCAAGGGTGCGGCTGCTCGTCGTGGTCATGGGCCCCAGTAAAGCAGACGTATCCCCTCACCGATCAAAGCTGTCCGGATAGCGGACGTCATTCGACCGCATACCGGACTACACCGGTCAGTCGCGCTCCTCCGTCCCACCCTCCCGCCACCGCCCCTGACCTGCACCGACGCGGCCCTCCCGGCCTACCGCCGGACAGGGCCCCAGGAGCGGGCTGCGGGCCCCTCTGTGGTCAAGACCACGGCCGGGGCGCGGACGGCGGCGGCCGCGCCCGGGCCGCCGTACGGGAAGGGGCGCGCGCATCGGGTCTTTCGGCCCGTAATACCCTCGCTGCATGCTCGACGCCCTGACGGTCGCCATCGGCGTGGCCGCACTCGCCCTCGCCGCCTGGTGCGGTTTCGCCGCGTTGCGGGACCAGCCGACCAAGGACTGGCACTTCATCGGCATGGCCGTCGTGACCGTGCTGGTCCTGGCCCAGCTGGTGATCGGCCTGGTCCGGCTGGCCAGGGGGGAGAAGCCCGACGAGGGCTCGGTGATCTTCGTGGCGTACCTGCTCGGCGCCTTCGCCGCGGTGCCGGCCGCCGGACTGCTCTCGCTGACCGAGCGGACCAAATGGGGCTCGGTGACGGTGGCCGCGGGCGCGGTCGTCCTCGCCGTCCTCGAAGTACGGCTCTACGACATCTGGGGAACCACCGGTGCCTGACGCTGACACGACGACCGTCACTCCCGCCGGGCGCAAGCGGCTGGTCTCCGGGCCCGGGCTGCTGCTGGTGTGGCTGTACGGGGTGATGGTGGTGGGCGCGGTCTCGCGGTCGGCCTTCCAGATCTCCACCGAGTTCGACCGCGCGCCGCTGGCCTACTCACTGTCCGCGGTGGCGGCACTGGCCTACGCGTTCATCACGTACTCGCTCGTGCGCGGCGGCGAGACGGCACGCAAGGCGGCGCTGGTCTGCTGCGCCGCGGAACTGGCGGGCGTACTGGCCGTGGGCACGTGGACCGTGTTGCGCCCGGAGTCCTTCCCCGACACGACCGTCTGGTCGCAGTTCGGGCTGGGCTACCTGTTCATCCCGGTGATCCTGCCGATCACCGGGATGCTCTGGCTGCGCAAGCGCTGAGGGGTGCTCAGGCGCTGACCGCGAAGTCGGTCGGGTCCTTGGCTTCCTTCTCCAGGATCACCAGCTGCACGCCGTCGGAGGCCGTGCGCCCGCCGACCTTGACGTAGCCGGCCTTGCGGTAGAGGCGCAGGTTGGACTCGCTCTTGTGACCGGTGTGCAGGCGGAAGCGGGTGGCGGTACCGGGGCTCGCGAGGGCCACCTCCACGGCGCGCAGCAGGCGCGCGCCGAGTCCGTGTCCCTGCAGCCGCGGGTGGACGCAGAGCTTGGCGATCTTGGCGGTGCCCTCCTCGTCCACGCTGCCGCGCACGGTGCCGACGATCTCGTCGCCGAGCCGGGCCACGAGGACGGTGTCCGTCGCGAGCTCCCCCTTCAGGGAGTCCAGGGACTGGGTGAGCGGCTGGATGAGGTAGTTGCCGTACAGCTCCGCCTCGCGCTGGAAGGCCAGGTACTGCAGTTTGAAGATCTGCTCGGCGTCCTCGGCGACCGCCGCCGAAATGGTCACGCTCATGCCCATGTGCGCATGCCTCCAGCTCACCTGGTAGCCCTTTGGTCTACCGCTCCATTCCCCGAAGGCCAGGAGCCGCAACCTCTGCCGCCAGCATTCTGCGCAGACATCCCAGGCAACGGGAACGCACGGGCCCTAAACTTCCTTGTGAGATACCCAACTCTCCTGCGATTTCACGGTATGTGAGGTCTCTGGGCGAAAGAAGTGCCTTCATCAGCTCGGGACAGCGTCCGGGCAACCGGGCGACGGCCGATCGGAGTGCGCGGTTCTCCTCCCCGTGCAGCAGGGCGTCTTCGGGCACGGGCACGGGCACGGGCCCTCCGGCGGCGCCGGCCCGGGGGCGGTGGTCGTACGGGACCTCGCGCCTCGCCCGGCGCCGGGCGAGGCGGGCCTCCGCCCGTACCGCCCGGCGCAGCCAGCGGGCGGGCTCGGCCGGGTCGGCGGGATCGGGCGCGCGCCGGCCGCTCTCCAGCAGCCTGACCCAGACGGCTTGTTCGAGGTCGGCCGCGTCCACTCCGGCGCCCGGGGCCTCCGCCGCCGCCTCCGCGGAGAGCAGCGGGCCCAGTTCGGTCACGAGGTCGGGGTCCTTCAGCAGGTCCATGCCGGGCGGGACGAGTGGGACGAGCCCGGCGGTTTCCGCGCCGGGCTCGTCCCACTCGTTCGGGAAGCGGGGCTCAGCCGTTGACGGGGCGCCGGCCCGGGCGGAAGGCCTCGGCGGCGAGCAGCCCGGTGTCCGGGTTGTCGGTGAAGATGCCGTCGATGCCCTGTTCGAAGTAGGTGCGGAAGGCGCCCAGGGCGTCCCCGTACGCGGCCGGGTCCGTGCCCCTGCGGTACTCGGCCGGCAGGAAGCTGTTCTCGTTGCGCGCGGTGTAGGGGTGCAGGAGCAGCCCGCGGGCGTGGGCGTCCTTGACCAGGGTGGTGGGCGCACCGAGCCGGCCGGCCGCGTCGCGCGGGAGGATCAGGTCCATGGTGGGGCCGATGCCCTGCGCGAACCCGGCGATCCACTTGAGGCCCTCGGGCTTGACCAGGTCGGCGACCGTACGGGGGTCCCCCGCCTGCTCGAAGTCCCAGGGGCGGCTGCCCGCGGCGGAGAGCAGGACGACGCGGGGCGCGGAGACCAGCCGGGAGAGCCGCTGGATGCTGGAGGGCTCGAAGGACTGGAGGAAGACGGCGGCGTCGCGGCCGTCGCGGCCGTAGCGGCGCAGCAGCCGGGCCAGGGGCTCCTCCAGTCCGAGGCCGAGGCCGCGGAAGTAGCTGGGGTGCTTGGTCTCGACGTGCAGCCAGACCCTCCCCCGGCCTCCGGCCGGGGGGACCCCCTGGCCGCGCCGGCGGCCCTCGCGGTCGGCCCAGCGGAGCACCTCTTCGAAGGTGGGGACGGCCCACTGGCCGTCGTAGAGGGTGTTGCGCTGGCGGACGGCGGGGATGCGCTCCTTCGCGCGCAGGGTCTTCAGCTCGGCGAGGGTGAAGTCCTCGGTGAACCAGCCGGTGACCGGGACCCCGTCGATGGACTTGGTCGTGCGCCGGGAGGCGAACTCGGGGTGGTCGGCGACGTCCGTGGTCCCGCCGATCTCGTTCTCGTGGCGGCACACCAGGTGGCCGTCCCGGGTCGGGACCAGGTCCTGCTCGACGACGTCCGCCCCCAGGTCGAGGGCCAGCTGGTAGGAGCCGAGCGTGTGCTCCGGCCGGTATCCGCTGGCGCCGCGGTGGCCGATGACCGTCGGGTACGGAAGGCCCCGGTAGCCCCTGTGGCCGTGCCCGCCGCCCGCGGCGGACGCGGAGGCCGTTCCCGCCGCGAGGGAGGTGATCCCCGTCCCCGCCGCCAGGACCGCCGCCCCCAGGACCGTGCGCCGCGCTGCCCCACCCTGTGTCATGAGTGCCACTCCTCGTCGTGAAAGGGGCCGGCGGTCCCGGGACCTGTGGCGTCACGGCGTTCCGCGGCCCGCGATCGGCGTGCCGATGGTAGGCAAAAGGGGGTGGCCGCAGGGGGTGCCTCGAAGGCACATTCGGGGAACTTGGCGAAAACGCGCGTCAACAATACGTATCCGACACGTGAACCCGATGTGCGCCGGGAGCTGACCCGCGAGTATCGTCCTCACCTGCGCCACCCGCCGAGCGGTGGGGGCGCGAGCCGCTTTTCGATGCCGGAGGGCCCACGTTGTTCCGTACGAAGCTCATCAAAGCCACTGTCGGACCGGTCATGCGCACGATGTTCCGTACCCGCGTGGAGGGCGTCCGGAACATCCCCGGCTCCGGACCGGTGATTCTGGCGGGCAACCACCTCACCTTCATCGACTCCATGATCCTTCCGCTGGTGTGCGACCGCACGGTCCACTTCATCGGCAAGGACGAGTACGTGACCGGCAAGGGCATCAAGGGCCGGCTCATGGCGTGGTTCTTCACCGGCGCCGGCATGATCCCCGTCGACCGTGACGGTGCCAACGGCGGGGTCGCGGCCCTGATGACCGGCCGCCGGATCCTCGAAGAGGGCAAGATCTTCGGCATCTACCCCGAGGGCACCCGCTCCCCCGACGGCCGGCTCTACCGCGGCCGCACCGGCATCGCCCGCCTGACCCTGATGACCGGCGCCCCCGTGGTGCCGTTCGCGATGATCGGCACGGACAAGCTGCAGCCCGGCGGTGCCGGCATGCCGCGCCCGGGCCGGGTCACCGTCCGCTTCGGCGAGCCGATGGAGTTCTCCCGCTACGAGGGCATGGACCGCGACCGGTACGTGCTGCGGGCCGTCACGGACTCGGTGATGGCCGAGGTCATGCGGCTCTCGGGCCAGGAGTACGTCGACATGTACGCGACCAAGGCGAAGGCGGCATAGGCCCCGTTCCGCGGACCGCCCCGTCGTAGGACGGGAACGGGGTGCTCACTGCCGCCGCAGGGAGCGGCTGACGCCCGCCGCCGTCGTGGTGGCGAGGACCCAGCCGGTCACGATCAGCAGGTACGACAGCCACTGGTGCCAGCCGCTCGGCGCGAAGGCCTGTTCCTGGCCGAAGCCGATGATCGGCAGCATCAGGTCGATGGTGTAGAAGACGGCGTTGAAGTCCGGCGCCTCGCCCTGCTTGAGCGGGCGCGGGGGCTGCAGGCCGAACGCGATCGCCCCGGTGAGCAGCAGCGCCGCGAGCCAGCCCGCCGCGCGCAGGGGCCGGAAGCCGTAGCCGACGGTCGCGTCCTGGAGGAGGCCCCACAGGCGCGTGTGCCGGGGCAGTGTGCGGCGGTGCCTGCGCAGCTTGGCGAGCTGGACGGTTCGGGCGGCCGCCTCGTCGCCCGCGGTGCGGTAGGCCGCGGCCAGCTGCTCGTACGGGTACGGGAGGTACCCGGGCTCGCCGGTCTCCAGCGCGGCCAGCCGCTCCTCGGCGGGCAGGTGCGGCCCCAGCGTGCGGTAGGTGAGGCCGTCCAGGCGCAGCGGGTCCCGCCAGGTTCCGGCCCGCATGTTCAGCAGGTCGAACTGCGAGCGCCGCAGGTTCACGGTGCCCCGTACGTCCTCGCAGGCGGGCAGCCACACCTCGCCGACCGTGCAGCTGGAGGCGCGCAGGGCGATGCCACCCGGGTTCTCCAGGACGGCGTGGGCGAGGTTGAGGCGGCCGGGTATCCGTGCGCCGGTGAGGTTGAGGCGGCCCTGCGTCCGGGCCCGGGCGGCGTGGAGGTTGGTGCCGACCAGGAGGGTCTCGGCCTGGAGGGCGGTGCCGTCGGGGGCGAGGAGACGGGCGTCGTCCAGGTTGATCCGGCCGCCGACGACGGCTCCGTTGAGGCGGAGCTGGCCGTGGACGGTCAGGTCGTTGGCGATGATGTCGGTGCCGACCTCCGCGTGGTTGAGCTGGAGCGGGGGTTCGTCCGCCTCCTCGCCCGACGTGGGGCCGACCACCGCGCCCTGGAGGAAGAGGCCGCCGGATATCTTGGCGCCCTGGAGCCGGACGGGTCCGGTGATCCGGCAGCAGGAGAGCCGCAGGACGACGTCGACGCGCAGGGTGGCCGCGGTGAGGCCCGGCAGGGTGGAGTAGCCGAGGACGAGGGCCTTGAGCTGGGCTCCGTACAGGAGCGGTTTGCGTTCGAACCAGCAGTCGCGCATCCGGATCGGGTGGTCGATCACCGCGTAGCGCAGGTCGAGCTTGCCGACGATCCTCGCGCCCTTGATCTTGAGCCCTGCGACCCGGCCCTCCGCGGCGGGCGCGGCGCCCAGCAGCAGGGCCCGCAGCACCTCCGCCCGCAGCGTGCGGTCGGGTCCCCAGCCGGCCCCGTCGACGGAGCTGTCCTCGGGGTGCTCCCGGAAGTCGACTCCGTCACCGCGCGGGAAGGCCTCCCATACGCGGCGCTCGGCCGGGGTCAGATCGTTGATCTCCATCGCGGGGATGGTGTCCCGGGTTCGACGGGCTGTCAACTCGGTTTGGGAGGAAGGCCCTTGGCCCGAACATCCTCCAGGCGGACCCTGTCACCGCCCCCAGGGGCCCACCGGCCGGGCTTGAGCGACTGGATGCCGTTCAAGCCCCCCGGGAGTGGGCGGTCGCGCCCTCCTAGTACGACAGGTCCTTCTGCTCCGTGATCAGGCGGCCGGCAATGTGCAGGTTGCCGTCGGAGTCCAGGACGGCGATGACCTTTTTCGTGGAGCCGTGGTGGGTCGTGAAGTAGATCTTGTCCGCCTCCTGCGAGGAGGAGAAGTTCGTGTTCACCGACAGCTCGATGCTCACCGGCGAGCTGATGAGCACGTCCTTCTTGGGCGAGTTCGGGTAGGTCTGGTTCGGCCGCAACCTGATGCGGCCGTGGGTGTCGCCCTCGTCCCAGTCCGATGCCTGTCCGAGATCGATATCGGGCATGTGACTTCCCCTCCAGTTCGGGCGGACCGCCACTCCCCTCGCGGGTCTCCAGCCACACCGGTTCATGACTGCAGTCCGGAAAGGACGCGCCCCGCTCCCCCAGCGAAAGAACCTTCCGGCCCGGACGCGTCGCAACGCCTCCCGGCCACAGCGAGAAACTACACGGCCCGTTCACCTGATCATGGGCAAACAGCACGCTTAGCCACAAAAGGCCGAAACACATTCAGATGTCTGAATAAGTGAGTACTGGGGGCGCGGGAAGGCGTCTGCGCGGGTCAGTGCTCGACGCCCTCCTGGAGCCGCTGGCCCCTGAGCAGGAACCAGGCGGCCACGGCGGTGGCGAGCAGTACGGCCGCACCCACGCCGGAGGCGAACCGCAGGCCGTCGACGAAGGCGTCCTGGGCGGCGCCGACCATGTGGGCGGCGGTCTCCGGGTCCAGTGCCTTGGCGGCTTCCACAGCGCCGCCGAGGGACTCGTGCGCGGCGTCGGCCACCGGTCCGCCGACGGAAGCCGGGGCGGTGAAGCCCTGGTAGACGCCGGTGACGATGGAGCCGAGCAGGGCGATACCGAGGGCGGCGCCGAGTTCGTACGCCGTCTCGGAGACGGCGGAGGCCGATCCGGCCTGCTCCTTGGGCACGCTGGAGAGGATCACGTCGGCGGTGACGGTGAAGGAGAAGCCGGCGCCGAGGCCGACGACGAGCAGGGCCGCGCCGAGCAGCGGGTAGCCGCTCTCCTTGTGGATCACGGTCAGGACGGCGAGGGCGGCGCCGATGGCGGCGAGGCCGCCGGTCACTACGGAGCGCACCGAGTACCGGCGGGCGTACCTGCCCGCGACCAGGCCGGTGACCACCGCACCGATGGCGGCGGGCAGTTCGGCCAGGCCGGCCTCCAGCGGGCCGCGGCCCTGGACGAGCTGGAGGAACTGGGAGAGGAAGAAGACCAGTCCGGACAGGCCGAAGACGGTGAGCAGGTCGGCGAGGACCGCGCCGGAGAAGCCGCGGTGCCGGAAGAGCCGCATGTCGAGCAGCGGGGACGGCAGGGTGAACTGGCGGCGGACGAAGGCGTACAGGGCGCCCCCACCGAGGCCCGCGGCGACCGCGACCTCCCACGTCATGCCGTGCGTGGCGGCTTCCTTGACGGCGTAGACCACGCCGATGACGCCGACGAGGGAGAGGCCCACGCTGAGCAGGTCCCAGGGGCCGGCGACGGGGTTCTTGGACTCGGGAAGGAGCTTGATTCCGACGACGACCAGGGCGATCATCACGGGGAGGTTGATGAGGAAGACCGAGCCCCACCAGAAGTGCTGGAGGAGGGCTCCGCCGACGACGGGGCCGACGGCCGCGCCGGCCGAGGCGGTGGCGCCCCAGATGCCGATGGCGAGGCTGCGCTCCCTGGGGTCGGTGAAGATGTTGCGGATCAGCGCGAGGGTCGACGGCATCAGGGTGGCGCCGGCCACGCCGAGCAGGGCCCGGGCGACGATCATCATCTCGGGGCTGGTGGCGTAGGCGTTCAGGACCGAGACGGCGCCGAAGGCGGTGGCGCCGACGAGGAGCAGCTTCTTGCGGCCGATCCGGTCGCCGAGGGAGCCCATGGACACCAGGAGTCCGGCGATGACGAAGGAGTAGATGTCGCCGATCCACAGCAGCTGGGTGCCGGACGGCTTGAGGTCTTCGCTGAGGGAGGGTGTGGCGAGGCCGAGGACCGTGGCGTCGACCGCGACCAACAGCACGGCCAGGACGAGCACGGAGAGCGCGAGCCAGCGTCCGCGGCTCTTCTCCTCCACCCCCGTCTGACGTATCAGCTGTTCGGTACGGCTCATTTCTCCACGCTCCGTCGGGCGCCACCGAGCAGCAGCTCGATGATCATGTATTGGAAGTCCTTGGCTGCGACCCGGCCGTCCATGACGGCCCAGGCGCAGCTGCCGATGAGGCCGTAGAGGGCCTCGGTGAGCCATGCGGGGCTCAGGTCGATGCGGATGTCGCCCTCTTCCTGGCCGCGCCGGAACAGAGCGATGACGCGGGCGTCGAGCCGGGCCCAGCCCTCGTTGACCTCGTCACCCTCGAACAGCTGGTTCTCGGTGACGAGGAAGGCCAGCAGCTGGGCGTTGGGCTCGGCTTCGGCGACGAGGCGCCGGAGCGCCTCCACCGCGGTGCCCTCGTCGAGGCGGGCGTTGTCGAACGCCACCTCGAACTCGCGGATGCCGAGGCCTTCGAGGGCGCGTACGAGGGCGTCGCGCCCGGCGAAGTGCCGATGGAGGGTCGCGCGGCCGATTCCTGCGGCGCGGGCGACCTCGTCCATCGTGGCGGTCGATTTGCGGGAAAGCAGGGCGGCCGCGTCGCGGAGCACCTGGTCACGATCCATGGCCATGAGACAAGCATACCCCGATTGAGACATCCATGTCTCATTCTTTTGGAAAATCGGCTGCCCCCGGGCGGCCGGAAGGAAAGACTGCCGCGATGAAGCCACTGCTGCTGATCGACGTCGATGGACCGCTCAACCCCTACGCGGCCAAGGCGCAGCGCCGCCCCGAGGGGTACTCCACCCACCGGATGCGGCCGACGGGCTGGACGGAGAAGGAGAGCGCGAAGCCGCTGCGGGTCTGGCTGAACCACGGCCACGGCGCCGAACTGCTCGCGCTCGCGGACGCCTACGAGCTGGTCTGGGCGACCACCTGGAAGGACGAGGCCAACGACTGGATAGGCCCGCATCTGGGGCTGCCCCGGCTCCCGTTCATCGACTGGCCGGTGATGCACGGCCGGGCGCCGCGCGGCACCTTCTGGAAGACCCGGTACATCCTGGAGTACGCGGGCGAGCGGCCCTTCGCCTGGATCGACGACGACATCACGGCCATGGACCGCGAGTACGTCGACCAGCGCCACCCCGCGCAGACCCTGCTGATGCGCATCGACGAGCAGATCGGCCTGGTCCGCGGGGACTTCGACGCGCTGGCGGACTGGGCGGCGTGAGGGGCAGCGGCGAACGGCCGTCGCGCACCGGGGTTTTGATCACGCTCCGGCCGCGACTTAGCATGCCCATGCCCCCCACCCCGTACCGACGAAAGCGACTCATGCGCCTTCAGCGGATCCTCGCCGCGACCGCCACCCTCTGTTGCCTGGCCTCACTCCCCGCATGCAAGGAGGGCGGGCAGCCGGGGGCACCGGCCGCGTCGCCGTCCCCGTCCACGTCGACGTCCGCGGCCGCCGGAACGGGCCCGCTCGCCGAGGCCCAGCAGTACCTGCGGCAGTTCGCCAACTGCGACGACCTGAGCGACAGGCCCGACGACCCCCGGCTGCCGAAGGGCGACTTCCCCAAGGCCGGGCAGTGGTCGGTGAAGGAGCTGGGGGTCTGCAGCGACAAGGTCCGGCAGGGCGAGATCGTCATCGCCGTGCCCGGGGACATGAAGCAGTTCCAGGAGGGATACAAGAAGTACGTCCTGGACAGGATGGACGGCGGTGACGGCGCGTACGGGCTGGAGAGCCGGGTCCTGATCGGCAAGGGCTTCGTCGCGTTCCCGACGAGCACGAAGACGGCGCTCGCGCTGGTCCGCTCCGACCTGCGGGTCCTCGCCTGCAACCCGGGCGCTCCCGTCCCCCAGGGCTACAAGCGGGAGAAGCCGCTGGTCGAGCACTGCAGCCTCAGCGACTTCGTCGGCTCCGAGGACGGATCCGGCAGTCCGAACCTGGAGACGCCGCAGGATCCGGCCGGCGGGGGCGAGAAGCTGGGCCAGCCGAAGACGGGCAGCCTCGGGCTGCCCAGCGCCGGCAGCATCGCCGAGCTCCGGATGCTCGTGGGCAACAGCCTCGACTGCGAGAAGCACTTCTCGACCGCCCCCGACGCCGTCGCGATCGAGTCCATCGACTACGCGCCGGTGGTGACGGGCAGCGGCCTGGACTGGGGCGTGACCGGCCGCGCCCTGTGCGGGGAGCCCGCCGGGGCGCAGCGCGCCCGCAACCTCAGCTGGCTCGACACGGTCGTGGACATGAAGCTGCTCCAGACGAGGGCGAAGGCCGCCCAGTTGGCCGACTACAAGGACGACGGCAAGCTGAAGGAGACCGCGAGCCGGCTGCTCGTCGGAGAGAACATCGCGGTGGAGACCAACAGCCCGTCGTCCCGACGCGGCCTCTACCAGCTGCAGTTCCTGTACCTGAACTGCATTCCCGGATTCTCCGCCCCGTCGGGCTACCGGCTGGAGAAGTCCAAGGTCGAGGGCTGCGTCCTGACCAACTGGGAGCCGGACCACCCGCTCGACTGAGCCGGAGCCGGAGCCGGACGCGCCGGAGGGGCGGCGGGAGCACAAGGCTCCCGCCGCCCCTCCGGGCCTGTCCGCCGCGTGCGGACGTACAAGGCCCGGACCGGGACCCGGAGGAGCCGGGTCCGGCGGGCGTGCGGGCCGCAGGGCGGCGGAAGCAGTGGGGGCGCCTACTGCTTGTGGACGGCCCAGGCGTGCTGGATGACCAGGTCGGCCTTCAGCTCGGTGAGCTGGACCGCGACCGCCGAGGGGGCGGTGCCGCCGCGGCCGTTGCGGGAGGCGAGCGCGCCCTTGACGTTGAGGACGGTGCGGACCTCGGGGGTCAGGTGCTCCGAGATCTTCGAGAACTGCTCGTCCGAGAGCTCGTCCAGCTCGATGCCGAGCCCCTCGCACTCCTTGACGCAACTGCCGGCCACCTCGTGCGCCACCCGGAACGGGACGCCCTGCTTGACCAGCCACTCCGCGATGTCGGTGGCGAGCGAGAAGCCGGCCGGGGCCAGCTCCTCCATCCGCTCCCGGTTGACGGTGAGCGTGGCCATCATGCCGGTGAAGGCCGGCAGCAGGACCTCAAGGGTGTCGCAGGAGTCGAAGACCGGCTCCTTGTCCTCCTGGAGGTCCCGGTTGTAGGCCAGGGGCAGCGCCTTGAGGGTGGCGAGCAGTCCCGCGAGGTTGCCGATGAGACGGCCGGACTTGCCGCGCGCCAGCTCGGCGATGTCCGGGTTCTTCTTCTGGGGCATGATCGACGAGCCGGTGGAGAAGGCGTCGTGCAGCGTCACGAAGGAGAACTCCTTCGTGTTCCAGATGATGATCTCCTCCGCGATCCGGGACAGGTTGATCCCGATCATCGCGGTGACGAAGGCGAACTCGGCGACGAAGTCGCGCGAGGCCGTTCCGTCGATCGAGTTGCCCACCGAGCCCCGCTCGAAGCCCAGCTCCGCGGCGACCGCCTCCGGGTCCAGGCCCAGTGAGGAACCGGCCAGCGCGCCCGAGCCGTACGGCGAGACCGCCGTCCGCGTGTCCCACTGCCGCAGCCGCTCCGCGTCCCGGGACAGGGACTGCACGTGGGCCAGTACGTGGTGGGCGAAGAGCACCGGCTGCGCGTGCTGGAGGTGGGTGCGGCCCGGCATCGCCACGTCCGCGTGGCTCTCCGCGAGGCCGACCAGCGCGTCCTGGAGGTCGGCGATCAGGCCGCCGATGATCCGGGCGTGGTCGCGCAGGTACATCCGGAAGAGGGTGGCCACCTGGTCGTTGCGGGACCGGCCGGCCCGCAGCTTGCCGCCGAGGTCGGCGCCGAGCCGCTCCAGCAGGCCCCGCTCCAGCGCGGTGTGCACGTCCTCGTCGGCGACGGTGCCGGTGAAGGAGCCGTCGGCGACGTCCGCCTCCAGCCGGTCCAGGCCGGCGATCATGCGCTCGAGCTCGTCGGCCGTGAGCAGTCCCGCCGTGTGCAGCACGCGGGCGTGGGCGCGCGAGCCGGCGATGTCGTACGGCGCGAGGCGCCAGTCGAAGTGGACCGACGCGGACAGCTTCGCGAGGGCCTCGGCGGGACCGTCGGCGAACCGGCCGCCCCAGAGCCGGACGTCACCAGCGTTGTTGCTGCTCACAGCTACTGCTCCTCAAGACTGCATGTATGGATGTGCAACGGCCTCCCCGCCGCGGAGGTAACGGGGAGGCCGTTCGTGCGGGCTGGGCGGCGGGGGATCAGGCCAGGTCGCGCTTGGCCGCGATCTTCGACGACAGGGCGAAGATGTCGATGAAGCCCTGCGCCTTGGACTGGTCGAAGGTGTCGCCGGTGTCATAGGTGGCGAGGTTGAAGTCGTACAGCGACTCCTGGGACCTGCGGCCGGTGACGACGGCGCGGCCGCCGTGCAGGGTCATCCGGATGTCACCGGTGACGTGCTGGTTGGCCTCGTCGATGAAACCGTCCAGCGCCCGCTTGAGCGGGGAGAACCACAGGCCGTCGTAGACCAGCTCGCCCCAGCGCTGCTCGACCTGCCGCTTGTAGCGGGCGAGTTCGCGCTCGACGGTGACGCTCTCCAGTTCGGAGTGGGCGGTGATCAGCGCGATCGCGCCCGGGGCCTCGTAGACCTCGCGGGACTTGATGCCGACGAGGCGGTCCTCGACCATGTCGATCCGGCCGATCCCATGGGCTCCGGCGCGCTCGTTGAGCTGCTGGATGGCCTGGAGGACGGTGACGGGCCGGCCGTCGATGGCGACGGGCACGCCCTCCTTGAAGGAGATGACGACCTCATCGGCCTCGCGCGGGGTGGCCGGGTTGGAGGTGTACTCGTAGATGTCCTCGACGGGGCCGTTCCAGATGTCCTCCAGGAAGCCCGTCTCGACCGCCCGCCCGAAGACGTTCTGGTCGATGGAGTACGGGGACTTCTTGGTGGTCGCGATCGGGAGGTCCTTCTCCTCGCAGAAGGCGATGGCCCTGTCCCGGGTCATGGCGTAGTCGCGGACCGGGGCGATGCAGGTGAGGCCGGGGCCGAGGGCCTGGATGCCGGCTTCGAACCGCACCTGGTCGTTGCCCTTGCCGGTGCAGCCGTGGGCGACGGTCCCGGCGCCGTGCTTCTTGGCGGCGGCCACCAGGTGCTTGACGATGACCGGCCGGGAGAGGGCCGAGACCAGCGGGTACCGGTCCATGTAGAGGGCGTTCGCCTTGACCGCCGGGAGGCAGTACTCGTCGGCGAACTCGTCCTTGGCGTCGGCGACCTCGGCCTCGACCGCACCGCAGGCGAGGGCGCGCTTGCGGATGACGTCCAGGTCCTCGCCGCCCTGGCCGACGTCCACGGCAACGGCGATGACCTCGGCGCCCGTCTCCTCGGCGATCCAGCCGATGGCGACGGAGGTGTCCAGGCCGCCTGAGTAGGCGAGTACGACGCGCTCGGTCACGGGACTTCTCCTTGCGGTGCATTCAACGACAGGCATAACTATGCACTGCTCCGTATGTTTCGTCAATCGTGGGCGGGCGGCAGGGGCGTGACCAGGACGGATAATCCGAGCAGGGGGGCATGGCGCTGCCTACGATCGGGGCCGTAGGCCTTCGGAAGGGGTGGCGGCGGATGAACCGCACAGGACGCGGCGCAGGACGCGGCACGCAGACCGGCAGCGACGCCGCGACGGGGCGCGCCCTGGCGGAGGAGCTGCTGGACGGGCGCGCGGCCGCGGTGCCGTCGCCCGGTGCCGGGCCGGACGTCTGGCTCGCCTTCGCGGATCAGGTACGCAGCGGGGCCCACGCCGGGCGGCGGCTCCCGGTGCCGGCTCCCCCGGCGCTACGGCTCTGCCACCCGCGGGGGTGGATCCGCGAGGCCGCCCTCGCCGAGCCGGACGCCCCCGTGGAACTGGTCGCCGTCCTGACCACCGACGGGGCCGCGCCCGTACGGGACCGGGCCCGCGCCCTGATCGAGGACGCGCTCCGCATCCACCCGGAGGCCACCCTGCGGGCGGTGACCCCGCTCGTGCTGCGGCTGGGGCGGCGCCGCCGGGGCGACTGGGTCCTGGAGCGGTTCGAGGACGCGCTGCGCCGGCGGGCCGCGGCCGACACGCCGTGGTGGCACCTGCCCGGGCCGTCGACGGCTCCGGGCGGTACGACGGCCCCGGGCAGCGCGAAGGCTCCGGGTGGTACGACGGCCCGCGTCCTCGCCGAACTGCTGGACTGCCCCGACCGGCGGGCCCGGCAGTTCGCCGTCCGGCTCGCCCTCACCGGCCCCGGCCGGGCCGACGCCCTGGAGTGCGCCCGGCGGGCCGCCGCCGAGCCCGACCCGGCGACGGCCGCGCTCTGGACCGACGCCGCCCTCGCCGTGCCGGGATCCGATGGGGACGCGGTGATCGACGCCCTGATCGGCGCCCGTATCCCCGCCGTGCGCGCCGCCGGGGTCACCGCCCTGCGCCGGGCCGGCCGCGCCGCCGAGGGCATCTCGCACCTGGCCGACGCCTCCGGGCTCGTCCGGGCCTGCGCCCGCTGGCTGGTCGGCCAGGACGGCGGCGACGCCCACGGGCACTACCGCTGGCTGGTCTGCGACCCCGCCGGGCCGTCCCCGTACGCCGTGACCGGACTCGCCGAGTGCGGCCGGGGCGAGGACACGGACCTCCTGCGGACGCTCGTGGCACATCCGGTCGGCCCGGTCCGGGCCGCCGCGCTGGCCGGGCTGCGGCGCCGGGAGGCCGTCGTGGAGGACTCCGTCCTGCTCGCGCTGCTCGACGACCCGGCGCCGTCCGTGGCCCGCGAGGCGACCCTGGGCCTGCTGCCCGCGGTCCGGCGCCTGGATCCGTCGTACCTCGCCGCGCGGGTGGACGTCCGCGGCCCGCTGCACGTCCGGCGGACCGCCTTCCGGCTGTTGCGCGCCCGGGGCGGGATCCACGCGCTGCGGGCGGCGGTCGCGCTGATCGACGACTGGCACCCGAGGACGCGTGCGACGGCGCGGGCCGCGGTGTGCGCCTGCCAGTGGCACCCCGCCCAGTTCGAGGGGGAGACGGACACGGCGGAACTGGCAGCCCTGCTGAAGCGGTCCGCGAAGCTCTTCGACGCCTACGGACTGGCCCTGCGACGCAGCCGGTTGGGCCTCAAGACCTGAAACCCTCCGCCCCGCTCTCGGGTGAGGGCCACGTCAACCTGTCCCCCAAGGGCCGCGCCGGCAAGTGCCTCGCCCGCACGACGGACGAGGAGTTCGCCGCGTACTGCGAGAAGAAGGGGCACATCGCGACGAGCCTCGACGGCCTGCCTGCGCTGCCCCTGCCCCTTCCTGCCCGTACCGTCTGACATGTGCTGCGTACCGCTCTTGTCACGGGCTCACTGATCGTCACCGTCCTGCTCCCGCACGGCGCGGGGTCCTCGTCCGGGCCCCTGCCTGCCCGTCTCGCCGACACCGGCGGCGGCAGTCAGCTGATCACCGCCGTCGCGCCCGCGCCCGGATCCACCACCGGCCGGCTGACCTGGTGGGACCGGCGGGCGGGGCGCTGGTACGAGGCCGGGAGCGCGCCCGCCCGGTTCGGGGCGGGCGGCCTGACCGAGGGCGCGACCCGTACGCAGGGCACGAGCACCACCCCGACGGGTCTGTACGAGCTGCCGTACGCCTTCGGGATCCGGCGGGCGCCGGCCGGGACCGAGTACCGCTACCGGCGGGTGGCCGCGGACTCCTGGTGGTGCCAGGACAACGCCTCGACCGCGTACAACCGCTGGGTGGAGCCGCTGCCCGCGGACTGCGCGCCGGGCGAGGCCGAGCACCTGGTCACGTACGAGAAGCAGTACGCGCACGCGCTGCTCATCGCCTTCAACTACGACCGGCCGGTGCGCGGCCGGGGGGCCGGGATCTTCCTGCACGTCAACGGCAGGGGTGCGACGGCCGGCTGCGTGTCGGTGCCCGAGCGGGACATGCGGGCGATCCTGCGCTGGGCGGACCCGGCCCGGCGCCCGCACATCGCGATCGGCACGCAGGAGGGGCCGCTCGCGATCACCCGCTACTAGGAGGTGCGGCGTCGGGCGCGGCGTCGGGCGCGTCCTCGTCGCAGGCCCGGTACTCGTACGCGTCCTCCCACCAGACCTTCTCGTCCAGCCACTCGTCGCCGTCCTCGTCGTCCTCGTCGGCCCCCTCGTGGACGACCGTGTCGACGCCGCGCCAGGTGTGGCGGTCGCCGGTGCTCCGCAGCACCAGCATCCGCTGCTCCTCGTCCAGCGCCGCGAAGGCCGGGTGCGGCGCGGAGCGGACCAGGTCGCCCAGCGGGTCGCCGCAGTCCGTGCGCTCCCGGACGACCCTGCCGGCCTTCTCGGCCAGCAGCAGCGCCGCCAGACCGAGGGCGGCCACCGCGGCCCAGGCCCACTCCCGCGGACCGTGCGGGCGACCGGTCACCAGCAGCGCGCCCGCGAGGAGCCAGAACAGCATCACCAGGGCGATGCCCACGCAGCCGCAGCAGGTCAGAAAGATGTTCCCCCGACCGTCGGGCATCCGCGGGAGCGCGGGCAGCAGGGCGTCCCGTTCGGTCCGGTAGGCGCTGCGCCGCTCCGAATACCCGTCGTCGCACCAGTCGATCCAGCCGATCGACACGGGCTCTGGATCGTGCCTGCGTACGGCCTCCAGCAGGGCGGCGGGCATCGGGTGGGCGGGGGTCCGGGCGGGGTCGCGGCCCTGCCCGGTCAGGAACGCGGCACCCTCTTCGTCGATCCGCAGGTACCCGTCGAGGACGAGTTCGGCGGCGGCCGCCTCGGTCGTCTCCTGCCGCAACTGGGCGGCGTGGTACGGCTCCAGCTCGACGGCGGCGACGAGCCGGAGCGTCCGGCTGCGGACCCGGGCACGGCGCCACCACAGCAGGGCGACGGGCCCGTAGACCGCTGCGGTCACGGCGGAGACCAGTACGGCGAGGGCGAATTGGCGCACGCCTGGAGGCTATGCCGGCGGATGCCGCCGCGGCACCGGGATTTCCGGCGCCCCGGCCCTCCCGGCCGATCCGCCCCCGCTCAGCCCTCCTTCTGCGCCAGCCGCAGGAGGTGGTCGGCGAGGGCCTGGCCGCCCGCCGGGTCCCGGCTGATCAGCATCAGGGTGTCGTCGCCGGCGATCGTGCCGAGGATCTCGCGGAGCTCTGCCTGGTCGATGGCCGAAGCCAGGAACTGCGCCGCGCCCGGCGGGGTGCGCAGGACCACGAGGTTCGCCGAGGCCTCCGCGGAGATCAGCAGCTCCCCGGAGAGGCGCCGCATGCGCTCCTCCTTCGCGGATTCGCCGAGCGGCGCCTGCGGGGTGCGGAAGCCGCCCTCGCTGGGCACGGCGTAGATCAGCTCTCCGCCGGTGTTGCGGATCTTCACCGCGCCCAGCTCGTCGAGGTCGCGGGAGAGCGTCGCCTGGGTGACGCTCAGTCCGTCGTCGGCGAGCAGCTTCGCGAGCTGGCTCTGGGAGCGGACCGGCTGCCGGTTGAGGATGTCCACGATCCGGCGGTGCCGCGCGGTGCGGGTCTGCGGGACGGCCTGCCCGCCGTGCTCGTTGTCCTGCGGCTGGCTCATCGTCGTCTCATTCTCCGGATCCGTCCCCGTTGGCTGCGTCGAGGATGCCGGGCAGCGCCCGGACGAACGCGTCCGCCTCGGCCTCGGTGAGTACGTACGGGGGCATGAGCCGTACGACGTCGGGGGCGGGCGCGTTGACCAGGAAGCCGGCGTCCTGAGCCGCCTGCTGCACCTTGGGTGCGAGCGGCTCGGTCAGCACGATACCCAGCAGCAGTCCGGCGCCGCGGACGTGGGACACCAGTGGGTGCCCCGCGGACTCGACGCCCGAGCGCAGCCGCTCGCCCCGCGCCTTGACCCGGTCGAGCAGGTCGTCGGCGGCGATGGTGTCGATGACGGCGAGGCCGGCTGCGCAGGCGACCGGGTTCCCGCCGAAGGTGGTGCCGTGCTGGCCGGGCTGGAGCAGGTCGGCGGTGGGCCCGAAGGCGACCACGGCGCCGATCGGCAGGCCGCCGCCCAGCCCCTTCGCCAGGGTGACGATGTCGGGCTCGACGCCCTCGTGGGCCTGGTGCTCGAACCACTGGCCGCAGCGGCCGATGCCGGTCTGGACCTCGTCGAGGACGAGCAGGGTGCCGGTGGCCCGGGTGATCTCGCGGGCGGCCGTGAGGTATCCGGCCGGGGGCACGACGACGCCGTTCTCGCCCTGGATCGGCTCGATGACGACGAGCGCGGTCTCCTCGGTGACGGCGGCCCGCAGGGCCTCGACGTCGCCGTAGGGGACGTGGGTGACGTCGCCGGGCAGGGGCAGGAAGGGCTCCTGCTTCTTGGGCTGGCCGGTGAGTGCGAGGGCGCCCATGGTCCGGCCGTGGAAGCCGCCGTCGGTGGCGACCATGTGGGTCCGCCCGGTCAGCCGGCCGATCTTGAAGGCTGCCTCGACGGTCTCGGCACCGGAGTTGCAGAAGAAGACCTTCCCGGGACGGCCGAAGAGCTGGAGCAGCCGCTCGCCGAGCGCGATGACCGGCTCGGAGGCGAAGAGGTTGGAGACGTGGCCGAGCGTGGAGATCTGCTCGGTCACGGCCGCCACGATCGCCGGGTGGGCGTGGCCGAGGGCGTTGACGGCAATGCCGCCGACGAAGTCGGTGTACTGGTTGCCGTCGGCGTCCCAGACCTGGGCGCCCTGACCGCGTACGAGGGCCAGGGCGGGCGTGCCGTAGTTGTTGGCCAGCGCGCCCTGCCACCGTGCGCCGTACTCCTGGTTCCCGGTGCCCTTCGTCATGCTGCTCCCCCTGGCTGTTGGTCGGGCACGACCATCGTGCCGATGCCGGAGTCCGTGAAGATCTCCAGCAGGATCGAGTGCGGGATCCGTCCGTCGAGGACGCGGGCGGTGCCGACGCCGCTGCGCACGGCGTGCAGGCAGCCCTCCATCTTGGGCACCATGCCGCTGGACAGCTCGGGCATCAGCTTCTGCAGCTCGCTGACGGTGAGCCGGCTGATGACCTCGTCGCTGTGCGGCCAGTCGGCGTAGAGGCCCTCCACGTCGGTGAGGACCATCAGCGTCTCGGCGCCGAGGGAGGCCGCGAGGGCGGCGGCCGCCGTGTCGGCGTTGACGTTGTAGACGTGGTGGTCGTCGGCGCTGCGGGCGATGGAGGAGATGACCGGGATCCGGCCGTCGGCCAGGAGCGCCTCGATGGCGCCGGTGTCGACGTCGGTGATCTCGCCGACCCGGCCGATGTCGACGAGCTCGCCGTCGATCTCCGGGCTGTGCTTGGTGGCGGTGATGGTGCGGGCGTCCTCGCCGGTCATGCCGACGGCGAGCGGCCCGTGCTGGTTGAGCAGTCCGACCAGCTCGCGCTGGACCTGGCCCGCCAGGACCATCCGGACGACGTCCATGGCCTCCGGGGTCGTGACGCGCAGGCCGGCCTTGAACTCGCTGACCAGGCCCTGCTTGTCGAGCTGGGCGTTGATCTGGGGGCCGCCGCCGTGCACGACGACCGGCTTGAGGCCGGCCTGGTGCAGGAAGACCACGTCCTGGGCGAAGGCGGCCTTGAGGTCCTCGTCGATCATGGCGTTGCCGCCGAACTTGATGACGACGACCTTGCCGTTGTGGCGCCGGAGCCAGGGCAGGGCCTCGATGAGGATCTGCGCCTTGGGCAGGGCGGTGTGCTTGCGGGCGGTGCCGCCGGAGGCGCCGGGCTGCCCGGCCTTCTCGTCGCTCATGAGGAGTAGGCGCTGTTCTCGTGGACGTACTCGGCGGTGAGGTCGTTGGCCCAGATGACGGCCGACTCGCCGCCGGTGGACAGGTCGGCGGTGATGCGGACCTCGCGGTCCTTCATCGAGACCAGGTCGCGGTCCTCGCCGACCGAGCCGTTCTTGCAGACCCACACGCCGTTGATGGCGACGTTCAGCCGGTCCGGGTCGAAGGCGGCCTTGGTGGTGCCGATCGCGGACAGCACGCGGCCCCAGTTGGGGTCCTCGCCGTGGATGGCGCACTTGAGCAGGTTGTTGCGGGCGATGGAGCGGCCGACCTCGACCGCGTCGTCCTCGCTGGCCGCGCCGATGACCTCGATCCGGATGTCCTTGCTGGCGCCCTCGGCGTCGCCGATCAGCTGGCGGGCGAGGTCGTCGCAGACCTCGCGCACCGCGTCGGCGAAGTCCGCGTACACGGGCACCTGGGCGGACGCCCCGGAGGCGAGCAGCAGCACCGTGTCGTTGGTGGACATGCAGCCGTCGGAGTCGACCCGGTCGAAGGTGGTGCGGGTGGCGGAGCGCAGCGCCTTGTCGAGGGTGGCGCCGTCCACGTCGGCGTCGGTGGTGAGGACGACGAGCATGGTGGCCAGGCCCGGGGCGAGCATGCCCGCGCCCTTGGCCATGCCGCCGACCGTCCAGCCGTCCCGTGAGACGGTGGCGGTCTTGTGCACGGTGTCGGTGGTCTTGATGGCGATGGCGGCGGCCTCGCCGCCGTCCTCGGACAGGGCCGCGGCGGCGGTCTCGATGCCGGGGAGCAGCTTGTCCATGGGGAGCAGGACGCCGATCAGGCCGGTGGAGGCGACCGCGATCTCGCCGGCGTTGTGCTCTCCGCCGAGACCGGTCTCGTTGAGGGCGGCCGCGGCCTTCTCCGCCGTGGCGTGGGTGTCCTGGAAGCCCTTGGGGCCGGTGCAGGCGTTGGCGCCGCCGGAGTTGAGGACCACGGCGCTGACGGTGCCGCCGCGCAGGACCTGCTCGGACCAGTGGACGGGCGCGGCCTTGACGCGGTTGGAGGTGAAGACGCCGGCGGCGGCCAGGCGCGGGCCGTTGTTGACCACGAGGGCCAGGTCCGGGTTGCCGTTGGCCTTGATCCCGGCGGCGATGCCCGCCGCCGTGAATCCCTGTGCAGCCGTAACACTCACGGCGCGACTCCAATCGTGGAAAGCCCGAGCTGCTCGGGGAGCCCGAGGGCGATGTTCATGCTCTGCACCGCACCGCCGGCAGTGCCCTTGGTGAGGTTGTCGATGGCGCTGACGGCGATGATCCGCCGGGCGGACTCGTCGTATGCGACCTGGACGTGGACGGCGTTGGAGCCGTGGACGGACTTGGTGGACGGCATCCGGCCCTCGGGCAGCAGGTGGACGAAGGGCTCGTCGGCGTACGCCTTCTCGTAGGCGGCGCGCAGCGACTGCGCCGTGGTGCCGGGGCGGGCCTTGGCCGAGCAGGTGGCGAGGATGCCGCGGGCCATGGGCACGAGGGTCGGTGTGAAGGAGACGCAGACGCGCTCGCCCGCGAGCGGGCTGAGGTTCTGCACCATCTCGGGCGTGTGCCGGTGGCCGCCGCCCACGCCGTACGGGGTCACGTTGCCCATGACCTCGGCACCGAGCAGGTGCGGCTTGAGGGCCTTGCCCGCGCCGGAGGTGCCGGTGGCGGCGACGATCACGGCTTCGGGTTCGGCGAGCTGTGCCTGGTAGGCCGGGTAGAGGGCGAGGGAGACGGCGGTGGGGAAGCAGCCGGGGACCGCGATCCGCTGGGCTCCTTCCAGTCCGGCGCGGGCGCCGGGGAGTTCGGGGAGGCCGTAGGGCCAGGTGCCGGCGTGCGGGGCGCCGTAGAACTTGTCCCAGTCGGCCGCGTCCTTGAGCCGGTGGTCGGCACCCATGTCGACGACGAGGACGTCGTCGCCGAGCTGGGCGGCGACGGCGGCGGACTGGCCGTGCGGGAGGGCGAGGAAGACGACGTCGTGGCCGGCGAGGGCCTGCTGGGTCGTGGCCTCCAGGGTGCGTCCGGCGAGCGGCACGAGGTGCGGTTGCAGGGAGCCGAGGAGCTGTCCGGCGTTGGAGTTGCCGGTGAGGGCGCCGATCTCCACCTCGGGGTGCGAGAGCAGCAGGCGCAGGACTTCTCCGCCCGCGTACCCGCTCGCTCCGGCCACCGCTACACGTACCACCATCGGACCCTCCTCATCGATGGCATGACTATACGTACCGACGCACGTTTATGCAATGTCGTGGATCTCGGCCGAGGGGCGTCACCGAAGGAAGGGGCGCGTCACGCTCCTTGGAAAGATGTCTAGCAGGAAAGCCCCCGCCGCGGCGGCGATTGCGCCGGTGACGCAGGGAGCCGGTCCCGCAGTTGGACCGTGCTGGACCGTCCGGTGCCGCGACGGGGTCCCGTCGACCGGACGGCTCGGCCCGCCCCCCGTCGAGCGGGGCGGGCCGAGCCGGGCGGGATGTCACGCCGCTTTCATGCGGGGGCCTGCAGGCAGAGGTGCCATTGGCCGGGGCAGCCCGTGAGGGTCAGCGTCGACAAAGGCCGGACGTCCACGTTCCAGTAGGTCAGTGGCGGCGCCTTGAGGGCGTAGACCAGAGCGGCGCGGACCACCGAGGGCTCCGCCACCGCCACGATCGCGCCGCCGTCGTCGGCCGGCCGGGTGTCGAGCCATCCGCCGATCCGGGAGATGAAGGCCAGCAGCGACTCGCCCCCGTGCGGGGCGGCCCGCGGATCGCTGAGCCACTGGTCCACCGCCTCGGGCTCCTGGGCGGTCACCTCGGCGAGGGTCAGCCCCCGCCAGCGGCCCATGTCGCACTCGCGCAGCGCCGGCTGGGCGAGGGGCGCGTACCCGAGGGCCTCGCCCGTGGACCGGCTGCGCGGAGTCGGCGAGCAGTAGCGCAACTCGGCCGCGCCCAGGGGTACGAGGCCCCGGGCGGCGGACTCCACGGCCCGCCAGCCGACCCCGTCCAGCGGGCGGTCGTCGTCGAAGCGCTCGGCGAGCAGCGAGGAACTGCGGGCTGCGGCGACGAGCGAAACCCGAACGTGCATGCGGTGATGGTGGGCCGCGCGGGGCGGCGGGTCAAGCGTCCGGAGTGCGCGCCTCCTCCCCCAGGCCCGCCCGAACCCGCTGCACGGCCTCCACCAGCTCGCCCGGGCCCGAGACCCCGGCGAAGCTGAGGCGGACGTACGGAGCGGGCGGTTCGGCACAGAAGTAGGGGCGGCCGGGGGCCACCGCCACCCCGGCGCGCAGGGCCGTCGCCGCGAAGGAGGCGTCGTCCCCGCCCCCGGTCATCCTGGCCCACAGCTGATAGCCGCCCGAGGGCAGACGGGGCACGGCCAGGCCGGGCAGCTCCCGCCGCAGCGCGCCGGCGAGCACGTCCCGCCGGTGGCGCAGTTCGGCGGCCACCGTGCGCAGGTGGCGCGGCCAGGCGGGCGCGCCGACCAGTTCCAGCGCCGCCTCCTGGAGCGGCCGGGGCACGAAGAAGCTGTCCACGACCTGGACGGCGCGCAGCCGGTCCACCACCGGCCCGCGGGCCGCCAGTGCGCCGACCCGCAGGCTGGGCGAGGTGGCCTTGGTCAGGGACCTGACGTGGACGACCACCCCGTCGTGGTCCTCGGCGGCCAGGGTCGCGGGCAGCGGCCCGGAGTCGTCGTGACCGAGGGCGCGGGCGTAGTCGTCCTCGACCACGAAGGCCCCGGCCGCCCGCGCGATCCGCAGCACCTCGGCCCGGCGGGCGGGAGCCAGTACCGCGCCGGTGGGGTTCTGGAAGAGCGGCTGGCAGACGAACACCCGCGCCCCGGTCGCCTCGAAGGCTGCGGCCAGCAGGTCCGGCCGGACCCCGTCGGCGTCCACCGGTACGGGCACCGGCCGGCACCCGGAGGCGCGGGCGATGGCCAGCAGCCCGGGGTAGGTCGGGGACTCCACGAGGATCGGCGCCCCGGGCGGGGCCAGTGCCCGCAGGGCGGTGGTCAGCGCGCTCTGCCCGCCCGCGGTCACCAGGACGTCGGCGGCCCCGACCGCCCCGCCGATCTCGCGGGCGAACCAGTCGCGGAGCTCGGGCAGCCCCTCCATGGGCGGCCGGTCCCAGGCGCCGGGACGCCGCCCGGCCCGGGCGAGTGCGGCGGCCATGGCCCGCTCGGGCTGGATGGAGGCGTGCAGGTACCCGCTGTTGAGGGGGATCACCGAGGGCGGGGGCGCGGCCAGGCAGGCCAGCACCCCGGAGGCGTCCACGGAACGCGGGACGACGTCCCCGGCCCCCTCGGCGCTGAGCGCGACCTCCTGCCAGGAGGTGTCCCCCGCCTCGGGGAGCGCGGTCCGCGGGGCGGCGCGGAAGACGCCGGCGCCGGGCCGGGTGACGACGAGGCCCTCGGCGGCGAGCTGCGCGAGAGCCCGGGAGACGGTCACGGGGCTGACCCGGTAGCGCTCGACCAGGGCCCTGCTCGACGGGAGCTTTCCACCCACGGAGTAGCGGTTGAGTTCGGATCTCAGAGAATCGGCCAGCTCCGCCACACTGCTACGCTCATACATGACAGCACAGAATAGCGCTACTCTCCCGACGGCGATAGCGGTGAAGAATCCGCTGCTGCGGGGCACGGCCCTGGCCTCGCTCGGCGTCGTCGCCTTCTCGCTGACCTTCCCCGCCACCGCCTGGGGCCTGGAGAGCTTCGGCCCGTGGTCACTGGTGGCCCTGCGCAGCGTCCTGGCGGCCGCGATCGCGGGCGTCTTCCTGCTGGCCCGCCGGGTGGCGGTACCGGCCCGCCAGCACTGGGCAGGCCTCGCCGTCGTTGCCGGCGGGGTGGTCGTGGGCTTCCCGCTGCTGACGACCCTGGCGCTGCAGACCTCCACCACCTCGCACGCCGCCGTCGTGGTCGGCCTCCTGCCGCTGACCACGGCGGCGCTGTCCGCGCTGCGCACCGGCAACCGGCCCCCGCGGGCCTTCTGGGCCGCGGCGGTGGCCGGGGCCGTGGTGGTGCTCGGCTTCACCCTCGCGCAGAGCGGCGGCTCCCTCTCCGCCGGCGACGGCTACCTGTTCGCCGCGCTGCTGGTGTGCGCGGCCGGGTACACCGAGGGCGGGCAGCTGGCCCGCGTCCTGCCGGGCTGGCAGGTGATCGGCTGGGCGCTGGTGCTGTGCCTGCCGCTCACCCTGACCGGCTCCGTGCTCGGGCTGGCGTACGAGCCGGTGCACCTCACCGGCCACGGACTGGCCGGGCTGGTCTGGGCGGCGGCCGGCTCCACCTTCCTCGGCCTGTACGTCTGGTACCGCGGCATGGCCGAGATCGGAGCACCCCGGGCCAGCCAGCTCCAGCTCGCGCAGCCGCTGCTGACGCTGGTCTGGTCCGTGGCACTCCTCGGGGAGCACCTCGCCCCCGCCGCACCGGCCGCGGCCTGCGCGGTTCTCGTCTGTATCGCGGTGACCCAACGGGTCAAACAGCCCCGGAACGACCTAAACTGCTAGCACCGGATCGGAGCGCCACCGAGGAGGTCAGACATGCGAGCTACCGAGGGCGACCAGCTGGTGCAGCACGGCAGGATCGTCGGACAACACGACAAGGTGGGCGAGATCACCCAGGTGCTCGGCGAGAACGGGACGCCCCCGTACCGGGTCCGTTTCCAGGACGGACACGAAGCGCTGATGGCTCCGGGACCCGACTGCGTCGTCCGCCACCCCGAAGAGCCCGGGCACTGAATTCACCGCGGGGGCACGGCCGAGCCGTAGTGGTCGGCGACGACACGTGCCATCGCGCCGTTGGGGTCCGCGGCCACCTGCTTCGCCGAGAAGTAGACGTGGCCGCGGACCTCCGGGTATCCGCGGGCGAACCGCACGTGCTTCGACAGCTCCGCCGGATCCCGCCAGGCCGCGGTGGGGCTGCCCGCGTCGCAGCGGTAGAGCGCCTCCCCCACGTACAGGTCCGCCTTCGTGCCCGCGACGGTCCGGGCCCACCACGGGACGACCGCCGCGTAGTCGGCCGTCGAGTGCCCGATGTGCCAGTAGGCCTGCGGCACCACGTAGTCGATCCAGCCCTCCCTGACCCACTTGCGGGTGTCCGCGTACAGGTCGTCGTACGCCGCGAGCCCGCGGGTCGGCGAGCCGGCCGGGTCACGGTCGGAGTTGCGCCAGATCCCGAAGGGGCTGATGCCGAACCTGACCGCGGGCCGCAGGGCGCGCAGCCGCTGCGACATCTCGCGGACCAGGGTGTCGGTGTTGCTGCGCCGCCATGCCGCCCGCGACGAGAAGCCGCCGCCGTACTCGTCGTAGGCGTCGTCGTCGTCGAAGTACTCGCCCTCGACGGGATAGGGGTAGAAGTAGTCGTCCCAGTGGACGGCGTCCAGCGGGTAGCGGGTGACGGCGTCGAGCATGGCCTCCTGCACGAACCGCCGCACCTCGGGCACCCCGGGGTTGTAGTAGAGCTTCCCGCCGTACTCGACCGTCCAGCCGTCCTGCCGCGCCGGATGCTCGGGCACCAGCCGGTCGAAGTCGGTGTGGTTGGCCACCCGGTACGGGTTGAACCAGGCGTGCAGCTCCAGACCGCGGGCGTGCGCCTCGGCGACGGCCGTACCGAGGGGGTCCCAGCCCGGATCGCCCCCCTGCTCCCCCGTGAGCCACTGCGACCAGGGCTCGAACGGGGAGGGCCACAGCGCGTCGGCCGCCGGCCGGACCTGGAGGACCACAGCGTTGAGCCGGCGGCGGACGGCGGTGTCGAGCAGACCCAGCAGCTCCTTGCGCTGGGTGGCGGCCGACAGCCCGCTGCGCGAGGGCCAGTCCACGTTCGAGACGGACGCGATCCACATCCCCCGGAACTCGGGGGTGCCGGCGCCCCTCCCGGGGAGCGGGCCGGAGCTCCGCGGCGCGGCGAAGGCCGGTCCCCCCGTCACGGCGGCGATCACCCCCGCCGCTCCTGCCAGCAGTGCCCGTCGGCCGATGTGCGCCATGTGACGACTCCGTTTCACTGAGTGACGATGCGAGATGCCCGCCCAGCATGCCCGCCCCGGCCCGCCGGGCCGCGCAAGGTCGGGAGTAACGTCGGGGGGCGTGGCGGGCGCCGGAATCACACGGGGGACCCGCCGACGGATGAGCTGCGAAAGGCACGAAGTGACTGACCTCCCTTCCGACATCACACGGGTCGGCGTAGTGGGCTGTGGCCAGATGGGCGCGGGTATCGCCGAGGTGTGTGCCCGAAGCGGCCTTGAGGTCAAGGTCGCCGAGACCACCGGCGAAGCCCTGGAGATCGGCCGTACCCGGCTCCACAACTCCCTGACCAAGGCCGCCGAGCGCGGCAAGATCACCGAGGAGGAGCGGGACGCCACCCTGGCCCGCCTCACCTTCACCACCGACCTCGGCGAGTTCGCCGACCGCGACCTCGTCATCGAGGCGGTCGTCGAGAACGAGCAGATCAAAACCGAGATCTTCCAGGTCCTCGACCAGGTGATCACCCGTCCGGACGCGATCCTCGCCTCCAACACCTCCTCGATCCCGCTGGTCAAGCTGGCTGTCGCGACCTCGCGGCCCGACCAGGTCATCGGCATCCACTTCTTCAACCCGGCCCCGGTGCAGAAGCTCGTCGAGCTGATCCCGGCGCTGACCACGGGCGAGGAGACGATCAAGCGGGCCGAGGCCCTGGTGCGGGACGTGCTCGGCAAGCACGCGGTCCGCGCCCAGGACCGTTCCGGCTTCGTCGTCAACGCGCTCCTCGTCCCCTACCTGCTGTCCGCGATCCGGATGTTCGAGTCGGGCATCGCCAGCCGCGAGGACATCGACAACGGCATGGAGCTGGGCTGCGCCCACCCGATGGGCCCGCTGAAGCTGTCCGACCTCATCGGTCTGGACACCATCGCCTCGATCGCCGACTCGATGTACGCCGAGTACAAGGAGCCGCTGTACGCCGCTCCCCCGCTGCTCCAGCGCATGGTCGACGCCGGCCGCCTGGGCCGCAAGACGGGCGCGGGCTTCTACCCGTACGGCTGACCGCGCGGCCGGCCGCAGGGTGGACGCTACGGCCGGCCGAGCCGCAGGTGGTGCAGCAGGAGCAGCCCGGCCGCCATGTTGGCGGCCGGGATCTCCCCGTCCGCGATCATGTCCGGCACGAGCTTGAGGGGGACCCACTCCCGGCGCGACGACTCGAAGTCGTCCTCGGGGTGGCCCGTGTAGGTGGCCCCGTCCGCCCAGTACAGGTGGTGGCGGGCGTCGGTCAGCCCGTTGGACGGCTCGACGGTCATCAGGTGGTGGAGCGGGCCGGGCCGCCAGCCCGACTCCTCCTCCATCTCCCGGGCCGCCGCGGCGGCGATGTCCTCGCCGTCCTCGACCACCCCGGCGGGCAGTTCCCAGCCCCAGCTGTCGGTGATGAAGCGGTGCCGCCACAGCAGCAGCACCTCGTTGGCCTCGTTGACGGCCGTGGCCACGGCCACCGGGCGCAGCCGGATCACGAAGTGGTCCAGGTGCCGGCCGTCGGGGAGTTCCACATCGGCGAGATTCACATCGAACCAGCGGTTCTTGTACACAGTCTGCTCACTCAGGTTCGTCCACTGCACGGCTGTGCCACCTTCCGTTCGAGTAGGTGGCAAACATCGCAGCAGCTGCCCTGTCACAGCGGAACGCGCAGCGCCCCGTCGATGAGCCGCACGGTCTCCCGCGCGTCCGAACAACCGCTGGTCAGAAGCTGTTCGCGGACCGCCCACAGCCGGTCGCGCAGCCGCAGCGACTCCATCCCCCGGGCCCGTTCGGCCATCTCGGCCGCGCCCGCCGCGGCCCGGTCCGCCTCTCCCTGACGGAGCTGGATCTCGCAGAGCATCGCCAACCGGTGCACCCGGCCGCGGTCGTGCGCGGGGGTGCCGACGGCGGCGGCCGCCTGGACCCGCGCGGCCTCCAGGTCCCCCAGACTGAGCAGTGCCTCGGCGACCTGCACGTTGACGAGGCCGGGCTGGACGTAGCCGGTCTCGTCCGGTTCGCTGCCCGGGCGGATCCGCGCGGCGGCCGCCTCTGCGCCGCGGATGCACGCCAGCGCGGCCTGCGCATCGCCGAGTTGGGCGTAGGCCTTGGCCTGCATGGCGTGCAGGTCGGCGGCGAGCGCCGGGGTCGTGTGCCGGCCGGCGGCGCGCAGCGCGGCCTCGGCGAAGGCGACGGCCTGGCGGTACTCCCGCAGGTGCAGGGACTGGTTGACGATCAGGGCGATCACGTACGCGCCCAGCCCCCGGTCCCCGCTCGCCTTGGCCAGGCGCAGCGCCTGGTGGAAGTAGCGCTGCGCCAGCCCGTGCGCGTCCGAGTCGTACGCACAGATCCCCGCCACCGCCACGAGGGACCCGGTGGCCCGGTGCAGCCGGCGGCCGAGGTCGTCGGGGTAACTCCCGCGCAGCATCGGCGCGGTCTCCGTGCCGAGGAAGCGGACGATCCGGTCGCGGGTGGCGATGCCTCCGGCCCGGCGGTACATCAGCTCGTAGTGGGCGCGGGCGGCCTTGAGGATCTCGACGTGCTCGGGACCGATCCGGTTCGGGCCGTCGCGCGATACATCGACGTCCTCGGGCGGGTTCTCCCATTCCCAGACCGGGATGACGGCCGGGGTGCCGGTGACCGCCTCGGCGGTGAGCAGTTGGGGCCGCGCCTGGCCGTCGGAGCGCCACAGGGCGGCGGCCCGGTCCACGAACCCGCTGAGCGGGGAGGCATGCAGGGACACCGGGTGGTCGGACACCCCGAGGCCGATGTCGTCCAGCGCGACGGGCCGCCGCAGCCTGCCGCCGAGCACCTCGCAGATCAGGTCGGGGACCTGACCGCGGGGGCGCTGCCCCTTCAACCACCGGGTCACGGCGGTGTGTTCGTAGCGCAGGGCCAGCCCGCGCGTGCGCCCCGCCTGGTTCACGTGGGCGGCGAGCCCGGCGTGGGACATGCCCGCCTCGGCGAGGAGGGCGTCGAGCAGGACATTGGGCTGCATGGGCCGCTCCCGGAGCTCGTCGGTATCAGGCTAGTGGGTGCGCGGTTCACACGGGGTGTGAAGTGAGTACGCGCATAAATGCGATCCGCACTCTGCCGCACGGACCCCTGGAGGCGCTTCACTGAAGACCCTCGCCAAGAGGAGCTCGGGTCGTCGGCTCCCCCTCGAACAGTGCGACGACCCGTCACCGCGCCGCCCGTCCTGCTGTCTGCCCGACACTCCATGGCAGGCGGGCGGCGCCTTCCGGTTCCGCCGGCGCCCGGTTGGTCGCCGGGCCCCGGCGGCGGACCGGACCGGACGCGCGCCGGGCCCATCCACCGGGCCCGGCGTGCGTGGTCAACGCCGGTCGTTGCGGAGCACCAGCAGGGCCACGTCGTCGGCGAGCCGTCCGCCCGTGTGCCGCAGCAGGGCCTCGTGCACGTCGGCGACCAGCCGCGCCGGCGTGAGCGGTGCCCGCGCCCCCGCGAGGACGCTCCGCAGGGGGAAGAACCGCCCGGCCGGGTCGCGTGCGTCCTCGGCCCCGTCGGTGTGCAGGAACAGCGTCTCCCCGGGCCGGAGTTCCCCGCACGCGTGCGCCCGCAGGACCGGCGGTAACGGCACCACGCCGAGCGGCGGCAGAGTATCGCCGCCGAGCGGTCTCACCTCCGGAACCGTGCGCGCGGCCCCCTTCCCCGCGTCGGGCGCCGCACGGACTCCCGCCGCCGCCGGCGGCGCCGGCGCCGGCGGGACATGCAGGCTGCCCGCCGCGCAGGGTTCCGGCACCGGGGCCGGACCGATCAGGTACGGCCAGGGATGGCCGCAGTTCAGGGCCCGCAGGGCACCGTCCGCAGCGATCTGCAGGAGCAGCACGGTCACGAACTCCTCCGCCGCCGGGGACTCCGGCTCGGCCGGACAGGCCGCCGGGTGCTCGGCCCGCGCGCGGTCCCGTACGTGCCGCCCCAGGGCCCGCTCCATCCGCCGCAGGACACCGCCGAGCGAGGGCTCGTCGTACGCCGCCTCGCGGAAGGCGCCCAGGACGGCGGCCGCCGCGCCCAGCGCCGGCAGCCCGTGGCCCCGTACGTCGCCGATGACCACCCGGATCCCGTGGGCCGTCGGCACGGCCTCGTACAGGTCGCCGCCCACCGCGGCGCCCCGGCTCGCGGACAGCTGCGCAGCGGCCAGGGCCAGGCCGTCGATCCGGCCGGGCAGCGGCCGCAGCAGTGCGCGCTGCGCGGCGCCCGCGATCTCCTGCGACCGGCGCAGCTCCGCCAGCAGTCCGCGCCGGATGTGCAGGGCGCACCCGGTCGCCAGCAGCAGGAAGGCGGCGCACGTGGCCAGGCTGGGCACGAGCATGCCAGGGGTGGACAGCTCCCAGGACACGGCGGCGCCGCCCCAGGCCGCGACGCACACCCGGCGCACCCGGGCCGTCTCCCCGCGCGTGATCATCCGTAGGACTCCCCTCCGGCCGGATCGATTGTGTCGACCGGACGGCGGCCCCCGACATGGGCCGGAGGGGTTCTCACCCGAATGAGTGAGGGGCACATCCGGTTGCGGATGTGCCCCTCATCAGGCCTTGAACGGGTCCGGGGACCCTTCGGCTACGCGCCCCGGAGCACCGCCCCGGTGCGCTCCCCGGCGAGCGCCACCGCCGCGTCGCGCGCGGCCGTGGACTCCTCGGCGGTCAGCGTGCGGTCGCCCGCGCGGAAGCGCAGCGCGTACGCCAGGGACTTCTTGCCCTCGCCGACCTGCTCACCGGTGAACACGTCGAACAGGCGCAGCGACTCCAGGAGTTCGCCCGCGCCCTTGCGCAGCGCGGCCTCCACGGAGGACGCGGGGACGGACGCGTCCACGATCAGCGCGACGTCCTGGGTCGCCACCGGGAAGGAGGAGATCCGGGGCGCCTGGACGGGCTCTCCGCCGGCCGCCGCCAGGCGGTCGAGGTCGAGCTCCATCGCGCTGGTGCGGGCCGGCAGGCCCATGGCCTTGACCACCCGCGGGTGCAGCTCGCCGGCGTGGCCGATGACCTGCTCCACACCGTCGAGGGTGACGACCAGCTCGGCGCACCGGCCCGGGTGCCAGGGGCCGTACTGGCCCTGGCGGACGACGAGCTCGGTGCCGGCCTCGACGGCCAGCGCACGGGCCGCCTGGACGGCGTCGGCCCAGTCGGCCGGTCGGCCCTTGCCCCACCAGCCGGCCTGCTCGCGGGCACCGGCCAGCACGACCGCGGCGTACCGCGGCTGCGCGGGCAGAGCCGCGTCCAGGGTGGCGACCTCCTCGTCGGTGGGACGCCGGTCGACGGGCAGCCGTACGGCGACACCCGGCTGCGCGGCGGCCCGGAAGACCGAACCGGTCTCGAAGAGCGCGAGGTCGTGGCTGCCGCGGCTGTCGTTGCGGCGCAGCGCGCCGAGCAGGCCCGGCAGCAGCGTGGTGCGCAGCGCCGGCTCCTCGTCGGAGAGCGGGTTGACCAGCTTGACGACCTGGCGGGCGGCGTCGTGCGCCGGCAGCTGGAGCTGGTCGAAGACGCCCTCGCCGAGGAACGGGTAGCTGAGCGCCTCGACGTAGCCGGCGCCGGCCAGCGCGCGGCCGACCCGGCGGTGCAGCTGCTGCCGGGCGGTCAGACCGCGGCCGGAGGGCACCTGCGGCAGGGTCGACGGGAGGTTGCCGTAGCCCTCCAGCCGGATCACCTCTTCGGCGAGGTCGTTGGGCGCGGCGAGGTCGGGCCGCCACGAGGGCAGCGTGACGACGAGCTCGTCCTGGCCGTAGACGTCGCAGCCGATCTCCTGGAGGCGGCGCACGACGGTCTCGCGGCCGTAGTCCATGCCCGCGACGCGGTCCGGGTGGTCGGCGGCCATCGCGATGGTGCGCGGCGCGCCCGGGGCGATGACCTCGGTGACCCCGGCCTCGGCGGTGCCGCCGGCGAGGAGCACGAGCAGGTCGACGGTCCGCTGGGCCGCCGCGGCGGCGGCCAGCGGGTCGACGCCCCGCTCGAAGCGCTTGGACGCCTCGGAGGAGAGCTTCATCCGGCGGGCGGTGCGCGAGATCGACACGGAGTCGAAGTGCGCCGCCTCGATGACCACGTCGGTGGTCCCGGTGACGGCGCCGGTCTCCGGGTCGGTGACGGAGTCGGCGATCTCGGTGTTGGCGCCGCCCATGACACCGGCGAGCCCGATCGGCCCGCTGTTGTCGGTGATCACCAGGTCCTCGGCGTCGAGCGTGCGCTTGACCCCGTCGAGGGTGGTGAACTTCTCGCCCTGCTCGGCACGGCGGACGCCGATGGTGCCGTCGATCCGCGAGCGGTCGTAGGCGTGCAGCGGCTGGCCGAGTTCGAGCATCACGTAGTTCGTGATGTCGACGGCGAGCGAGATCGGGCGCATGCCGGCCTTCTGGAGGCGGCGCTGGAGCCAGATCGGGGAGCGGGCCTCGGGGTCGAGACCGGTGACGGTGCGGGCCGTGAAGCGGTCGCAGCCGGCCGGGTCGTCGATCTTGACCGGGTAGCCGTACGAGTTCGGCCCGGGCACGTCGAGCAGCGCGGGGTCACGCAGCGGCAGGCCGTACGCGGTGGCCACCTCGCGGGCGATGCCGCGCAGGGACATGCAGTAGCCGCGGTCCGGGGTGACGTCGATGTGCAGCACCTCGTCGACGAGCTGGAGCAGCTCGATCGCGTCGGTGCCGGTCTCGTGCTCCGGCGGCAGCACGATGATGCCGTGCGTGCCGTCGTCGCCCATGCCGAGCTCCTCGCCGGAGCAGATCATGCCGTGCGAGGTCTTGCCGTACGTCTTGCGCGAGGCGATCGCGAAGTCGCCGGGCAGGACGGCGCCGGGCAGGACCACGACGACCTTGTCGCCGACGGCGAAGTTCCGGGCGCCGCAGACGATCTCCTGGGGCTCGCCGGTGCCGTTGGCGGAGCCGACGTCGACCGTGCAGAAGCGGATCGGCTTGCGGAAGCCCTCCAGCTCCTCGATGGTCAGCACCTGTCCGACGACGAGCGGGCCCTTGAGGCCGCCGCCGAGCTGCTCGACGGTCTCGACCTCGAGGCCGGCGTCGACGAGCTTGGCCGCGACGTCGCGACCGGATTCACCGGCGGGGAGGTCGACGTACTCCCGCAGCCACGAAAGCGGGACCCGCATCAGATCTCCATCCCGAAGGGCCGGGTGAAACGAACGTCACCCTCGACCATGTCTCGCATGTCTTCAACGTTGTGACGGAACATCAGCATCCGCTCGATGCCGAAGCCGAAGGCGAACCCGCTGTACTTCTCCGGGTCCACACCGCAGGCGGTCAGCACCTTGGGGTTGACCATGCCGCAGCCGCCGAGCTCGATCCAGCCCTCGCTGGAGCAGGTGCGGCACGGGCGGTCGGGGTTGCCCACCGACTCGCCGCGGCACACGTAGCACTGCATGTCCATCTCGGCGGACGGCTCGGTGAACGGGAAGAAGTGCGGGCGCAGCCGGGTGGTGGTCTCCTCGCCGAACAGCTCCTTGACCATGTGGTCGATGGTGCCGCGCAGGTCCGCCATGGTCAGGCCCTCGTCCACGGCGAGCAGCTCGACCTGGTGGAAGACCGGGGTGTGCGTCGCGTCGAGCTCGTCGGTGCGGTACACGCGGCCCGGGCAGACGATGTAGACGGGGGGCTTGCGCTCCAGCAGCGAGCGCGCCTGCACCGGGGAGGTGTGGGTGCGCAGCACGACGCCGGACTCGTCGCCCTCGGTGCCCTCGGGTCCCTGGACGAAGAAGGTGTCCTGCATCTGGCGCGCCGGGTGGTCGGGCGTGAAGTTGAGGGCGTCGAAGTTGAACCACTCCGCCTCGACCTCGGGACCCTCCGCGACCTCGTACCCCATGGCGACGAAGATGTCCGCGACGCGGTCCATCAGCGTGGTCAGGGGATGCCGGGCGCCCGCGGGCGTGCGGTCGTGGGGCAGCGTGACGTCCACCGCCTCCTCGACCAGCACCCGCTCGTCGCGCTCGGCCTCGAGCTCGACGGTGCGGGCCCCGAAGGCCTTGTTGACGGCGCCGCGGGCCTGGCCCACGCGCTTGCCCGCCTCGGCCTTGGCCTGCGGGGGCAGGGCGCCGATCTCGCGGTTGGCGAGCGCCAGGGGCGAGCGGTCGCCCATGTGCGCGGTCTTCGCCTCACGCAGCGCGTCGAGGTCGCCGGCGGACGCGAAGGCGGCGAGCGCCTCGTCCCGCATGCGCTCGATCTCTTCCGGTTTCAGTGCCTCGACCTCGACAGGGTCGTACGACTTGTTCGGTGCCGACATCTCTTCCCGTACTTCCGATGGCTGGCTGGTTGGGTCCCCCGCGCGACGCGCAGGACGCGCTCGGCACAAGGACACAAAGGTGCCAAAGGACGAGTCTAAAGGTCGCTGGGGGTTGAGGAGCCCGTGGGCCGCCTGCCGGGACGCTCCGCAGGACTACTGCGTGAGGTACGCGGGGGCGCTCACGGGCAGGATAAATCGGAACTCGGCGCCGCCGCCGGGGCCGCGGCCGACCGTGATGGTGCCGCCGTGCGCCTCCACGATGCCCTTGACGATGTACAGGCCCAGGCCGGTGCCGCCGCGCTTGCTCCCCCGCCAGAAGCGGGTGAAGACGCGGGCCATCGACTCCTCGGGGATCCCGGGGCCTTCGTCGGACACGGTGACGGCGGTTCCCTTCTCATGCGGCGATACCCCGATGGTGACCGTTCCTTCGCCGTGGCGCACCGCATTTTCGAGGAGGTTGCCCAGGATCTGGTCGATCTTGTCGGGATCGGCCCACAGATCGGGGAGCGGGCGGCTGACGCTGACGAGGAAGCGCTCGGGGGCCTGGCCGTTCGCGGTGAGCGCCTGTACGTGGCGGCCCACCGCGGTGGCGATGTCGACCGGCTGGCGGCGCACCTCCAGGCGGCCGGAGTCGATGCGCGAGATGTCGAGGAGCTCGGTGATCAGGCGGGTGACGCGGTTGGCGTCGGCGTCGACGGTCTCCAGCATGAGCCGCTTCTGGTCGTCGGTGAACCGCTCCCACTTGGCGAGCAGGGTCGCGGTGAACCCCTTGACGGAGGTCAGGGGGGAGCGCAGCTCGTGGGCGACCGTGGCGATCAGCTCGGCGTGGCTGCGTTCGGTGCGGCGGCGGGCCTCGGTGCCCCGCAGGGTGACGACGAGCCGGCGGACGGGGCCGGTGGGGTGGGTGCGCACGTAGCTGGCGGAGACCAGCACCTCGCGGCCGCCGGGGAGCAGGAGGTTCCGCTCGGGCTGTCCGCGGCGGGTGGCGAGGCCCCCGTACGGGTCCGTCAGCGCCCACCAGCGGCGGCCTTCGAGGTCCTCCAGCGGCAGGGCCCGGTCGATGGGGGCCCCGAGCACCTGCTCCGGCGCCAGGGCGGTGATCCGCGCGGCGGCCGCGTTGAAGCAGACCACCCGGCCGGTGTCGTCGGCGACGACGAGCCCGTCGGGCAGGCTGTCCGGGTCCACGGCGAAGCCGAGGCGGTCGCCGGGGGCCTCGGTGGCCTCGGCGGCCTCCCGGGCGGCGGGGACCGCCGGGCGGGACGGGCGGGCCCGGCCCGAGTCCACCGCCTGCGGCGGTACGCCGCACAGCCCGTCGGCGGCCGCGGCCGGGGGTTCGAGGGCGTCCAGGAACCGCTCCTCGGCCGCGTCCGCGGCTCCGGGTGAGCTGTTCGTTCCGACGGTCATGTCCCCGTACCCCACATCTCCGAGTAGCGCAGTGGGCCCCCGGGCCGCCACATTACTAGCTGGGGGTCACGGAGCGGCACCCTCCGGGCGCCCGCTGTGCACGCGCGGACGCGTAGAGACACACGGCGGCGGCCGTCGCAAGGTTCAGGCTCTCCGCCTTCCCGTGGATCGGGACCCGCACGACGGCGTCCGCGAGGGCCCGGGTCTCCTCCGGCAGGCCCCACGCCTCGTTGCCGAACACCCAGGCAGAGGGGCCGCCCATGGTGCCCGCGTCCAGTTCGGCATCGAGGTCGTCCTCGCCGGCGCCGTCGGCCGCGAGGATCCGTACGCCGGCGGCGCGCAGCCCCTCGACGGCCTGCTCCACCGGGACGCCGACGGCGACCGGGAGGTGGAAGAGCGAGCCCACGGAGGCCCGTACGGACTTGGGGTTGTAGAGGTCCACGGAGGCATCGGTCAGCACCACCGCGTCGGCACCGGCGGCGTCCGCGCAGCGCAGCACCGTGCCGGCGTTGCCGGGGTCGCGGACGTGCGCGAGGACGGCGACGAGCTTGGGCTCGGCCTTGAGGATCTCCTCGAAGGGCGAGTCGAGGAAGTGGCAGACGCCGACGAGGCCCTGCGGGGTGACGGTCTGGGAGACCTCGGCGAGCACCTCGTCGGAGGCGTAGTGCACGCGGGCGCCGGCGTCCAGGGCCGCGCCGATGATCTCGGAGTAGCGCTCGGCGGCCTCGACCGTGGCGAACAGCTCGATCAGGGTCGAGGCGCCCGTGGGGCCTCGGTGCTCGACGGCCTCGCGGACCGCCTGGGGGCCCTCGGCGATGAACCGGCGCTCCTTGGTGCGGAAGTTGCGCCGCGCCAGTCGCCTGGCGGCGGCCACCCGCGGGGATCGGGGGGAGATCAGCTCGGCGGGGTGACCCAGGTCAGCCATGGTCTCTGCGGTTCTCTCTCGGGGTGCGGGCGCGGGGGCGCGATGGTGCGGGCGCGATGGTGCGGGGAAAGCACTCGGACCCGCAGGCGCATCGCCTGCGGGTCCGAGGGTGCCGACCGCGGTGCGGGCGGCCAAGCCTTACGCGGCGGCCTTGGGGGCGTTGACGTCGGCCGGAAGAGCCTTCTGCGCGACCTCGACGAGCGCGGCGAACGCGTTGGCGTCGTTGACGGCCAGCTCCGCGAGGATCTTGCGGTCCACCTCGATGTTGGCGGCCTTCAGACCCTGGATGAGGCGGTTGTACGTCATGCCGTTCTGGCGGGCAGCGGCGTTGATGCGCTGGATCCACAGCTGACGGAAGTCGCCCTTGCGCTTCTTGCGGTCGTTGAAGTTGTAGACCAGCGAGTGGGTGACCTGCTCCTTGGCCTTGCGGTACAGGCGCGAACGCTGACCGCGGTAGCCGGAGGCCGCCTCGAGGATCGCCCGGCGCTTCTTGTGGGCGTTTACTGCCCGCTTGACGCGTGCCACTTTTTAACTCCTTGTAGCGGGGCCGTGGGTGTCTTCACACGACCCGGAAATTCGATGGGGTCCCGGTCTCGACATGCATCCGCTCCCTGCGGGGGAGCGGTGGATGTCAGATGCCGAGAAGCTTCTTGATCTTCGCGGCGTCGCCGGGAGCCATCTCCGCGTTGCCGGTGAGGCGGCGGGTGACACGGGACGACTTGTGCTCGAGCAGGTGGCGCTTGCCGGCGCGCTCGCGGAGCACCTTGCCGGAGCCGGTGACCTTGAAGCGCTTCTTGGTACCGCTGTGCGTCTTGTTCTTCGGCATGGCGCCGTTATCTCCTCGTCGGTGGCGCTCCCTCGCCGGTCCGGGCCGGACCGGCTGGTGGGAGCGTCATGTTGTGTAGGTGATTCGAGACAGGTGCCTCGGAATCAGGCCTCGGCGTTCGCCTCACCGGCGTCGGCCTCGGTGACCTCGGCATCCGTGGCGTCCGTCGCCTCGACCGGAGCGGCCTCCTCGGAAGGAGCCGCCTCGTCGGCAGCGGCGGTGCCCTGGCGCTCGGCCTTGCGGGCGGCCTGCGCCTCGCGGGCTTCGGCCATCGCCTCGGTCTTCTTCTTGTGCGGACCGAGGACCATGATCATGTTTCGGCCGTCCTGCTTCGGGTTCGACTCGATGAAGCCGAGCTCCTCGACGTCCGAAGCGAGACGCTGCAGCAGTCGGTAGCCGAGTTCCGGCCGGGACTGCTCGCGACCACGGAACATGATCGTGATCTTGACCTTGTCGCCCTGCTTGAGGAACCGAACGACGTGACCCTTCTTGGTGTCATAGTCGTGCGGGTCGATCTTCGGCCGGAGCTTCATTTCCTTGATGACCGTGTGCGCCTGGTTCTTGCGCGCCTCACGGGCCTTCATGGCCGACTCGTACTTGAACTTGCCGTAGTCCATGAGCTTGCAGACCGGCGGGCGTGCGGACGCCGCGACCTCGACCAGGTCGAGGTCGTACTCCTGCGCGAGCTCAAGCGCCTTGGCAAGCGGCACGATGCCGACCTGCTCGCCGCTGGGACCGACGAGTCGTACCTCGGGAACGCGAATCCGGTCGTTGATGCGGGGCTCGGTGCTGATGGATCCTCCTCGGTAGCACCACACGACTGCCTGGCAGACAGCCGCTGACGTGTATTTCCGTCAGACCGACCACAGCGGGAGAATGAAAAAAGCCCCGCCGGGCACAGGCAGGGGCTCCAAAACAACCGGAGCACCGCCGCATGCAACACGCGGGGCGCAGACTCGGGCGGCTTTCCATCGTCCGTACGGAACGATGGATGCCGCCTGACCGGTGACCCGCCGCCCCGGAAGGTGGTCGGGTGGGAGAACGGAGCCTCCACTTGTGGGCCGGACACCACAGCATCCGGCCGGTCGATGTACATACTAGCACCCGCGTTGCAAGCCCGCCGCACGGCATATCGTGGACCGCATGACTGACGCGACACCCCCCGCCTCCACCGAATCCGCTGCCGACGGCACCCCCGACTACGACGCCATGACCCGCGACATCGCGGACGTGCCCGCCGTCGAGGTGATCACCACGGTGGCCGTGCACCTGCTGAGCGCCGCGGCGGTCAACCTGGGCCTGGACAAGCCGGACTCCGAGCACAAGGACCTCGACGAGGCCCGCAAGCTGATCACGGCCCTCGCCGGTCTGGTCACCGCGAGCGCCACCGAGATCAGCTCCTTCCACGCCGCCCCGCTCCGCGACGGCCTGAAGTCGCTCCAGCTGGCCTTCCGCGAGGCCTCGATCGTCCCGGACGAGCCGGGCCAGGGCCCGGGCGAGAAGTTCACCGGCCCCGTCTTCGGCTGATCCGGCGGGAGCACGACGCGGGTACGACGCAGGAGGGGCGGGCCGTGATGTCACGGCCCGCCCCTCCTGCGTCGTACCCGCGTGGTACTGCGCGTGCTTCAGCGGGTGAAGAGGGGCTCGCCGGGCGGGGCCGGGGCGTCCGCCGGCAGCAGTGCCAGGTTCAGGCCGCGCACCAGGCGGGCCCGCAGGGTCGTGTCCGCCGCCAGCGCCTCGGCGACGCGGCGGGCCGCGGCCGGGGCCTGGGCGTCGGCGGCCAGCACGATCGCGAGGGTTCCGTCGGCGTCCGCGCCGCCCGGACCGAGGTGGGCCCGCAGCACGGCGGGCTCCCCGGACACGGCGGCCCGTACGGCCTCCCGTACGGCGGGGTCGGCCAGCGGGTCGGTGTCCGTGCGGCCCTCGGCGAGCGCGAGCAGCGCGGGGCCGGTCAGCTGGTAGGCGACCGGGCCGGCCAGGTCCAGTACGACGGTGTCGGCCTTCTCGTGGGCGGCGGCCGCCAGGGCCTGGTGCAACGGGACGGCCACCGGCCGGGCGGCCGGGTCCCAGAGTGCGAGCGAGGCGATCGAGGTGAAGGCGGGCAGCGCCCGCCGGTCGCCCGCCCGCAGCGTCGGGACGGCCATGTCGCTGGTCTTCTCCCGCTTCAGGCCGGTCTCCGGATCGGTCTCCACCTCGCCGAGCACGGCGACCACGGGGACCAGAAGCCGGGCGCCCTTGAGCGCCGCCAGCACCCTCGGCTCCTGCGTGCGGTCCTCGGCCCAGGCGGCGAGGGCCGCGGTCAGCTCGGGATCGGCGGAGCCGTCGTCGTCGGAGAAGCCCGGGTCGGGAATGTTCTTGTTCGCCATGTTCGCCACAGTTACCCGACCCTACTGTGCCGTGTACGCGTGGCCGCCCCGGGGACCCCGTCGCGGGCGCCGGGCCAGTACGGCGGCCAGCACGAGCAGCACGGCCCCGGCGACCGCGGCGGCCGGCGCGCCGAGCCGGGCGCCGCGCTCGGGCGGGCGGACCGGCTCGGGGCCCGGGCCGAAGTACTGGCCGGCGGCCGGGGCCGGGGCGGGAACCGCGGCCTCCGGCTGCATCGCCTCCGCGACCTGGAGTGCGGCGGCGGGATCCACCGTTCCATGGCCCCGGGCGTCGTCGCGGCCGCCGGCCGGGGAGTCGGAGGCGGTGTCCTCCAGCAGCTTCTTGATCTGGGCCGGGGACAGGTCGGGGTGCGCGGCCTTGACGAGGGCGGCCGCCCCGGAGACGAAGGCCGCCGCGGCGCTGGTGCCCCAGCCCTCGTAGTAGGAGCGGTCGGGGTCGGCGATGACCACGTCCACGCCGGGGGCGCTCACGGTGGCGTACCAGTTGCGCGTGGAGAACTTGGCCTTCCGGCCGCGGCGGTCGACCGCCGTCACGGCGATGACTCCCGGGTAGGCGGCCGGGTAGGAGACCCGGTCGCCGGACTCTCCGCCGTTGCCCGCGGAGGCGACGACGACCACGCCCTTGGCGAGGGCGTACTGCACGGCCTCGTCCTCGCCCGCCTCGTGGTGGGCGGAGTCGCTGTCGTCGCCGAGGGACAGGTTGATCACGTCGGCCCCGTGGTCCGTGGCCCAGCGGATGCCTTCGGCGAGGGCGCCGCCCTTGCTCTCGCGGGCCTTGGCCCGGCCCGGGTCGCCCTCTTCGAGGATCACCCGCACGGGCAGGATCCGGGCCTGCGGGGCGATGCCGAGGACGCCCTGGCCGCGGCTGGGGCCGTGGCCGTGCCCGGCGATGATGCTCGCCATGGCGGTCCCGTGCCGGGCCCAGGCGCGGTCGCCGGGGCCGGCGCCCATGCCGATGAGGTCGGTGCCGGCGAGGACCTGGCCGGACAGGTCGGGGTGGGACTCGTCGACGCCGGTGTCGAGGACGGCGACGGTCACGCCGTCGCCCCGGGTGGTGCCCCAGGCCTCCTCGGCGCGCAGGGCCAGGAGTCCCCACTGGCGGTCGCGGATGGTGTCGGCGGCGGCCGGGGCGGCGGTGGCCGTGGCGAGCAGGGCCGCGGCGGCGAGCACGGCCGCGCCGCGGAGGGCGGCCGGGGCGGTTGCCGTGGCGGGGGCGGGGGTCATCGGGCGACCTCGGCCTTCGGCGCGGTGGTGGTGGGGGGTGCGGCGAGAGCGGCCAGGCCGTCTCCGAGGCGGGCGGCGATCGCCTTGGCCTCGTGGCCGAGGCCCGCCTGGGCGGCGGCGCCCGTGGCGTCCTTCTTGACGAGGTCCTCGGCGGGGCGCGGGGCGTCCTGGGGGCGGCCGTCGGCGAAGGCGGAGACGGCGTAGACGACGGCGGGGGCCTCGGGGCGCACGGAGGCGGCCCAGGCGGCCCGCTGGTTGTCGGCGAACCCGTAGGCGGGCGGGGCGGTGAGCCGGCCGCCCAGCGCGTTCATCGTGGGCTCGTCGGCGGGGGTGAAGACCATGCCGACGGCGATCAGGGAGCTGCGGGTGGCGTCGGTGTAGGTGGCGCGGAGTACACGGGTGCAGCCGGTCGCGGCCACCGCGGCCTGCCAGTCGGCCGGGAGGGCGGTGGGGCAGTCGGCGTCGGGGGCGAGCGCGATGCGGGTCCAGGTGCGGTCGGCTCCGCCGGGGCCGGCCGAGGGGCCGGCGAGGACGGGCGGGAGGAGGCTGTCCACGGGGGCCGAGCGCCACAGCGAGCCGGCCTTGCGGTAGGCGGCGTCGGCGGGCAGGGGGCGGTTCGCGGCGCGGTGTTCGGCCCAGGTGGTGACGGCGGCTCCGCCGACGAGGCCGCCGCCGAGGACGACGCAGAGGGTGGCGGCCGCGACGCGGCCGGGGTGGCGGCGCGGTGGGGCGTGGGCGGGCTGGGGCGGCGGGGACCAGGGGTCGGGCTCGCCCGGGATCGTGGTCCGCGGTGTCGTCGTGGTCATCCGGCGGCTCCGCCCCCCGTTCCGTACGGCTGCCTGTCCGTACTCTACGGGGTTCACGGCGAGGCCCGATCGGGCCGGTGCCCTTGGCCCGGGCCGGGCGGGCGGGATCCGGAGCCGGGGCGGGGGTCCCGCCTTCTCGCCCCGTGCGGTTCCTTCCGTGTCCGCTGCGGGTCCTCCTCGGCCGGGCCGGCCGCCTTCAGCCTCGCCGGCGTTCGAGGCGCGGGGTGCGGGGCGGAGCCCCGGGGGATGGGGGCGCGGGCCCCTACCCACCGGTACAGACCTCTGGCAAGCTGCCGCCCATGAACTCCCCCGCCGCCGACCGCGCCCGGTACGACCGGGCGACCGCGCACCTGGACGCGCCGCTGGCCATCGTGGATCTCGAGGCCTTCGACGCCAACGCCGATGATCTCGTGCGCCGGGCCGGCGGCAAGCCGGTCCGGGTCGCGAGCAAGTCGGTCCGGTGCCGCGCCCTCCTCGAACGGGTGCTGGCCCGGCCCGGGTTCGCCGGGATCATGTCGTACACCCTCGCCGAGTCGCTCTGGCTGGCCCGCTCCGGGTTCGAGGACGTGCTCCTCGCCTATCCCTCCGCGGACCGGGCCGGTTTCGGCGAGCTGGCCGACGACGCCAAGCTGGCCGCCGCCGTGACCGTGATGGTGGACGATCCCGCGCAGCTGGAGCTGATCGACGCGGCCCGCGACGGCGGGGCCGAGGAGATCCGGGTGTGCCTGGAGCTGGACACCGCCCTGCAGCTGCTGGGCGGCCGGATCCGTGTCGGCGCGCGCCGCTCCCCGCTGCGCGAGCCGGCCGAGCTGGCCGCGCTGGCCCGCGCGGTCGCCGCGCGGCCCGGGTTCCGGGTGGTGGGGCTGATGGCGTACGAGGGCCACGTGGCCGGGGTCGGGGACGCGCTGGCGGGGCGCCCGCTGCGGTCCAGGGCGATCCGGCTGATGCAGGGCGCGGCCCGCAGGGAGCTGGCGGCGCGGCGGGCCGAGGTGGTGGCGGCCGTACGGGAGGTCGTACCGGCCCTGGAGTTCGTCAACGGCGGCGGTACGGGCAGCGTGCAGCAGACCGCGGCCGAGGACGCGGTGACGGAGATCGCCGCCGGGTCGGGGCTGTACGTGCCGCGGCTCTTCGACAACTACACCTCGTTCAGCGGGCGTCCGGCGGCGCTGTTCGCGCAGCCGGTGGTGCGCCGGCCCGGTGTGGGGGTGGTGACGGTGCTCGGCGGCGGCTATCCGGCGTCCGGTGCGGCCGGCCCGGACCGGCTGCCGGTCCCGCACCTGCCGCAGGGGCTGCGCTACGACCCGCAGGAGGGAGCGGGCGAGGTCCAGACGCCGCTGCTGGGGAGCCCGGCCGACGATCTGCTGATCGGCGACCGGGTCTGGTTCCGCCATGCCAAGGCGGGCGAGCTGTGCGAGCGGTTCGACACCTTGCACCTCGTCGAGGGCGACCGGGTCACGGACAGCGTGCCGACCTACCGGGGCGAGGGCCGCACCTTCCTGTGACGGCCCCTAGAACACCGTGTCCGCCTGGTCGGGGACGACGCTGGTGTCGCCGCGGCGGACCGGTCCGGGGGTGCCGTCGTGGTCGACGTAGCCCGTGGTGGAGCAGGGGTAGGGGCTGGTCCTCCGCTGCTTCGGCTCGATGAACATCGGGTTGACGATCCACTTGCCGTCGCTGTTGTCGTAGGCCCGGCACATCAGCTCGTTCTTGTTCCGGTTCACCGCGAGCCGCAGGGCGGTCGCGTCCCGCAGGAACGAGATGTCGGTGTCGGAGTCGCCCGCCGCGAACACCTGGCGGCGGGCGGCCGGCTGGACCTTCTCGGCGGCGGGGCCGCGCACCCCGAAGATCTCCTGGTTGATCCAGCAGCGCTTTCCGTCGATGTACGTGATCATCGTGTCGGCGCCGTCCCGGACGGATCCGCAGCCCTGGAGGCGGGTGGTGTACGCCCCGCCGCGGGTCGTGGTGTTGCGGATGCCGATGACGTGGTCCGCGCCGATGCCGACGCCCTCGGCCCAGACCTCGACGACCGGCTGCGGGGAGGCCGAGCTGATCCAGACGTCGAAGCCGGCTTTCCGGAGGCTCTTGATCAGGTCCTTCTGCTGGTCGTAGTAGCGCACCCAGCCGGTGGCGCGGCCGGTGCCTACCTGCTGGGTGGCGCCGACGGGCGCGGCGAGGTTCTCGGTGCGGGCGGCGGCGGCGAAGCCGCGGATCTCGCGGGCGGTCCAGCCCTGCATCAGCTGGGGAAGCCAGGCGTACCCGGGTTCCATGGTGCGGCGGTCCCAGCCGGCGAAGGCGGCGGCTCCGGTGCGGGTCGCGGCGGTGCCGTAGACCGCGTTGATCTCGTCCGCGCAGCCGGCTCCGGCGGGGGTCCCGGTGGGCAGCGGGGTGCCGGGGCGGGCGAGGGCGCCGCAGGCGTCGCCGAGGGCCCGGCCGGCGGCGGGGGTGAGGAAGCGGCTGGTGGTGTTCCAGTCGCCGCGGGCGGGCTGGCGGATCCTGGAGTTGCGGAGCAGCCAGAACATGGTGGCGTCGCCGACGTCGTTCTTGACGACGGTGTTGTCCCAGTCGAAGACGGCGACGGGCGCGGCCCGCTCGGCCCGGTACGGGTTGCAGCGGCCGTGGCGGTCGATGAGCTGCTGGAGTCGCGCCTGGTTGTCGCCGTGCCAGCCGGGCTTCAGCTGCGGGGTGGTGCAGGGCGCTCCGGGGTGGGCGGCCTCGGCGGAGGGGGCGACGGCGACGAGGGCCGCCACGGTGATCGCGGCGGCGGCGAGCGCCTGGAGGCGCCGGGTGGTGGTGCGTGGGGACATGGGTGAACACTCCTTGGCGGTGAAGGCGTCACGGGCGGTGGAGCACGACAGCCGGGCGTCGTGCGACGCCCGGCTGTCGGGTGGGTGGTGCGGGGGTGGCGGGGTGTGCGTCTACAGGGGGGTGACGTACGCGCCGGAGATGCCGCCGTCGACGAGGAAGTCGGTGGCGTTGATGAAGGAGGAGTCGTCGCTGGCGAGGAAGGCGACGGCGGCGGCGATCTCGGTGGGCTCGGCGAACCGGCCCAGCGGGATGTGCACCAGCCGGCGGGCGGCGCGCTCGGGGTCCTTGGCGAACAGTTCCTGGAGCAGAGGGGTGTTGACGGGCCCGGGGCACAGGGCGTTGACGCGGATGCCCTCGCGGGCGAACTGGACGCCGAGTTCGCGGGACATGGCGAGGACGCCGCCCTTGGAGGCGGTGTAGGAGATCTGGGAGGTGGCCGCGCCCATGATCGCGACGAAGGACGCGGTGTTGATGATGGAGCCGCGGCCCTGGCGCTGCATGTAGGGCAGGGCGGCCTTGCAGCAGAGGTAGACGGAGGTGAGGTTGACGTCCTGGACCCGGCGCCAGGCGTCGAGCTCGGTGGTGAGGATGGAGTCGTCGTCCGGCGGCGAGATGCCCGCGTTGTTGAAGGCGATGTCGACGGAGCCGTAGGTGTCGAAGGCGGTCTTGAAGAGGGCGTCGACGTCCTCCTTGTCGGTGACGTCGACCTTCACGAAGAGGCCTCCGACCTCCTCGGCGGCGGCCTTGCCGGCCGTCTCGTCGATGTCGGCGCAGACGATGTTGGCCCCTTCGGAGGCCAGTCGGCGGGCGGTGGCGAGGCCGATGCCGCTGCCGGCACCCGTGATGACGGCGGTGCGGCCGACGAGGCGGCGGCAGATGATCTCGGTGGGCTCTACGGACATGGGTCAGGCCTCCGTGCTGATGAAGACGTTCTTGGTCTCGGTGAAAGCGGTGAGGGCGTCGGGTCCGAGCTCGCGGCCGAGTCCGGACTGCTTGTAGCCGCCGAAGGGGGTCCAGTAGCGGACGCTGCTGTGGGAGTTGACGGACAGGTTGCCGGCGGCGACGGCGCGCGAGACGCGCAGCGCGCGGCCGATGTCGCGGGTCCAGAGGGAGCCGGAGAGGCCGTATTCGGTGGCGTTGGCCAGGCGTACGGCGTCCTCCTCGTCCTCGAAGGGCAGGAGGACGGCGACGGGGCCGAAGACCTCCTCGGCGGCGACGGGCGCGGTGGGGGCGACGTCCGTGACGAGGGTGGGCGGGTACCAGAAGCCGGGGCCCTCGGGGGCGGTGCCGCGGATCGCGGTGAGGTCGTCGGTGACGAAGGACCGTACGCGGTCCAGCTGGGTCCGTGAGATCAGCGGGCCCATCTGGGTCTTCTCGTCGAGCGGGTCGCCGACGGCGACGGCGGCGATGCCGGGGGCGACGAGGTCGAGGAAGCGGTCGTACACGGAGCGCTGGACGAGGATGCGGGTGCGGGCGCAGCAGTCCTGGCCGGTGTTGTCGAGGAAGGACATGGGGGCTGCGGCCGCCGCCGCTTCCAGGTCGGCGTCGGCGAAGACGATATTGGGGCTCTTGCCGCCGAGTTCGAGGGTGACGCGCTTCACCCGGTCGGAGCACTTGGCCATGATCTGCTTGCCGACGCGCGTGGAGCCGGTGAAGACGATCTTCGCGACGTCGGGGTGTTCGACGAGGGCGTCGCCCGCGGTGTCCCCGCGGCCGGGGAGCACCTGGAAGAGGTGTTCGGGGATCCCGGCTTCGAGGGCGAGTTCGGCGAGGCGCAGTGCGGTCAGCGGGGTGGTTTCGGCGGGCTTGAGGATGACGGCGTTGCCGGCGGCGAGGGCCGGGGCCAGGCCCCAGGCGGCGATCGGCATGGGGAAGTTCCAGGGGGCGATCACGCCGATGACGCCGAGGGGTTCGAGGAAGGTGACGTCGATGCCGCCGGCGACGGGGATCTGGCGGCCGGAGAGCCGTTCCACTCCCCCGGCGGCGAAATCGAGGAGGTCGCGTACGTTGCCGGCTTCCCAGCGGGCGTTGCCGATGGTGTGGCCGGCTTCGCGGACCTCCAGCTGTGCCAGTTCCTCGATGTGCCCGTCGACGACGGCGGCGAAGCGCCGCAGCAGGCGGGCGCGGTCGGCGGGGGCGGCCGCCGCCCAGGCGCGCTGGGCAGCGGCGGCCCGGGCGACGGCGGCGTCGACGTCGTCCCGTGTGGCGGCCGGGACGACGGCGACGGTTTCCTCGGTGGCCGGATTCAACACTCTCAGATGAGAAGGGGCCAGCGCGTCGGACACGTGGTGCCTCACAGTTTCGTTCGGTGGCGTGCGGTGGCTACAGGCGTTCGAAGGAGCGGCGCAGCTCCCAGTCGGTCACCGCGGAGTCGTAGGCGTCGAGTTCCACGCGGGCCATGTTGCGGTAGTGGGCGACGACCTCGGGGCCGAAGGCGGCCTTGGCGATCTCGCTGTTCTCCCAGAGTTCGGCGGCCTCGCGCAGGGTGGCGGGTACGTGTGCGTAGTCGCCGGTGTAGGCGTTGCCGGTGCAGATCGGCGGCAGCTCCAGGCGGTTCTCGATGCCGTAGAGCCCGGCCGCGACCAGGCCGGCGACGGCGAGGTAGGGGTTGACGTCGCCGCCGGGGAGGCGGTTCTCGAAGCGCATGGAGCGGCCGTGGCCGACGACGCGCAGGGCGCAGGTGCGGTTGTCGAGGCCCCAGGCGACGGCGGTCGGTGCGAAGGATCCCGGCCGGAAACGCTTGTACGAGTTGATGTTCGGGGCGTAGAGAAGGGAGAAGTCGCGCAGCGCGGCCAGCTGGCCGGCCAGGAAGTGGCGCATCACGGGGGACATGCCGTGTTCCTCGTGGCCGTCTCCGGCCATCGCGTTGCGTCCGTCGGCGTCGGTGAGCGAGAGGTGGATGTGACAGGAGTTGCCCTCGCGCTCGTCGTACTTGGCCATGAAGGTGAGCGAGACACCTTCCTGGGCGGCGATCTCCTTGGCGCCGGTCTTGTAGACGGAGTGCTGGTCGCAGGTGGTGAGCGCCTCGTCGTAGCGGAAGGCGATCTCGTGCTGGCCGAGGTTGCACTCGCCCTTGGCCGACTCGACGACCAGGCCCGCGGCCTGCATCTCGTTGCGGATCCGGCGCAGCAGGGGCTCGACGCGGCCGGTCCCGAGGACCGAGTAGTCGATGTTGTACTGGTTGGCGGGGGTCAGGCCGCGGTAGTTGGCGTTCCAGGCCTGCTCGTAGGTGTCCTGGAAGACCATGAACTCCAGCTCGGTGCCGACCATCGCGGTGTAGCCGTGCTCGGCGAGGCGTTCCAGCTGGCGGCGCAGGATCTGCCGGGGTGCGGCCACGACGGGCGTACCGTCGTTCCAGGCCAGGTCGGCCAGGATGAAGGCGCTGCCGGGGTTCCAGGGGATGCGGCGCAGGGTGGCGAGGTCGGGGTGCATGGCGAAGTCGCCGTAGCCCCGGTCCCAGGAGGACATCTCGTAGCCGTCGACGGTGTTCATGTCGGTGTCGACGGCCAGGAGGTAGTTGCAGCCCTCGGTGCCGTGCGCGAGGACCTCGTCCAGGAAGAACTGTGCGGCGAACCGCTTGCCCTGGAGCCGCCCCTGCATGTCGGGGAAGGCCAGGACGACTGTGTCGATCTCACCGCTGGCGACGAGGGCGCGGAGCTCCTCGGGCGCGAGCGGCGGCTTGCGGTCTACCACGGGAATCTCTCCTTCGGTGAGCCGAGGAGCCCTAAGGTATTGAATAGAACCATTGCTTGGGAAGGGGAGGAGTCGAGATGACCGATACGGCGAGCGAAGGCGACGCCGCCCGGCGCCTGAACCCGGTGCTGCGCCAGGTGCGGGCGGGCAACGGGTTCGAGGAGGCGCTGGAGCAGATCCTCCAGGTGGTCCGCCTGGGCCTGGTGCCCGGCGGCGAAAGGCTGCCACCCGAGCGCGAGTTGGCGGAGCGGATGGGGATCAGCCGGGTCACCCTGCGCGAAGTCCTGAAGGTACTGCAGGACCAGGGCCTGGTGGAGGCGCGGCGCGGCCGGTACGGCGGGACGTTCGTGCTGCCCCGCCCCGACACCCCGGCCGGCGGCACCGAGGAGGAGCTGCGCAGACGGGTGGCGGGCGTGGACATCGAGGACGCACTGCGCTTCCGCGAGGTCCTGGAGGTGGGCGCGGCCGGGCTGTGCGCCTCCCAGGGGCTCACCGAGGAGGGCGCCGAGCGGCTGCTCGCCGCGCTCGGGGCCACCCACGACGCCCCGCTCGCCGACTACCGCCGCCAGGACACGCTCTTCCACCTCACCCTGTGCGAGCTCGCCGGGTCCGCCACCCTGACGGCCCAGTACGCGGCCGTCCGGGCCACGGTCAACGACCTGCTCGACTGCATCCCGCTGCTGGTCCGCAACCTGGAGCACTCCCAGCAGCAGCACAGCGCGCTGGTGGAGTCGGTACTGGAGGGCGACGCGGCGGGGGCCCGCGAGACCATGCGCGAGCACTGCTGCGGCACGGCGGCGCTGCTGCGGGGGTTCCTCGCCTGAGCCGGCCGGGAAGGAGGGTTCGCAGGGCGTCCGAGAGGTTTTCGTAACTTCTGTTTTACGCAGAGGTCTTGCGCGCTCCGCTCCACTAGGACAAAGGTACGCCCCACAACCATTGCCCTGAGGCAGGAGCGCACGATGGCCGACGACATCGAGGCACGGCTGGCAGCCGTGCCCGCACCCACCACGTCACCCGCCGGGGGCGACGGCCCGGACGACTACCTGGAGCGCCGCATGCTGCGCCGCGGCAGCGCCGGCTGGCTGCTCCTGACCGGGCTCGGCGTCGCCTACGTCGTCTCCGGGGACTTCTCCGGCTGGAACGTCGGCCTCGACAAGGGCGGCTTCGGCGGTCTCGCCATCGCCACCGTCCTGATGGGCGCCATGTACGCCTGCCTGGTCTTCTCCCTCGCGGAGCTGTCCACCATCCTGCCGACCGCGGGCGGCGGCTACGGCTTCGCCCGCCGCGCGCTGGGCCCCTGGGGCGGCTTCCTGACCGGCACCGCCATCCTCATCGAGTACATCCTGGCCCCGGCGGCGATCGTCATCTTCATCGGCGACTACGTGGAGTCCCTCGGCCTCTTCGGCCTCACCTCCAGCTGGCCCATCTACCTCGGCTGCTTCGTGATCTTCATCGGCGTGCACCTGTGGGGCGTCGGCGAGGCGCTGCGCTTCAGCCTCGTCGTGACCGCCGTCGCCGTCGCCGCCCTGCTGATCTTCGCGGTGGGCGCGTTCACCGAGTTCAGCGCCGACGGCCTCAACGACATCCCGGTCGACCCGAGCGCCTTCGGCTCGAACTCCTGGCTGCCGCTCGGCGTCCTCGGCATCTGGGCCGCGTTCCCCTTCGGCATGTGGTTCTTCCTCGGCGTGGAGGGCGTGCCGCTGGCGGCCGAGGAGGCGAAGGACCCGGTCCGCTCCATGCCGAAGGCACTGTCCATCTCCATGGGCATCCTCGCCCTGCTGGCCCTGATCACCTTCTTCGCGGCGACCGGCGCGCAGGGCGCCGACGCCGTCAAGACGGCCGGCAACCCGCTGGTCGTCGCCCTGGAGGGGGACGGCGGCCCGACCGCGCTGAGCCGGTTCGTGAACTACGCCGGGCTGGCGGGCCTGGTGGCCTCCTTCTTCTCCCTGATCTACGCGGGCTCCCGCCAGCTCTTCGCCCTCTCGCGCGCCGGCTACCTGCCCCGCTTCCTCTCCCTCACCTCGAAGCGCAAGGCCCCGTACCTGGGCCTGATCATCCCCGGAGCGATCGGCTTCGCCCTGGCCGCGTCCACCGGCAACGGCGCCCGCATGCTCAACATCGCGGTCTTCGGCGCCACCATCTCCTACGCCCTGATGGCGCTCTCGCACATCGTGCTGCGCCGCCGGGAGCCGCAGCTGGAGCGCCCGTACCGCACCCCGGGCGGCATCCTGACCTCCTCGGTGGCCTTCGTACTCGCCCTGTCGGCCCTCGTCGCCACCTTCCTGGTGGACAAGGACGCGGCATTCATCGCACTGGCCGTGTACGCCGTCGCCCTGGCCTACTTCGCCTTCTACAGTCGCCACCGCCTCGTGGCGTCGGCCCCCGAGGAGGAGTTCGCGGCCCTCGCCGAAGCCGAGGCGGAACTGGCCCGCGACTGAAACCCTGTCATCGTCCGTCCCCGTTGCTTCCGGAGGTTTTGAACGTGCCCAGGCCGCTCATCGGCATCACCACCTACGTCGAGGAATCCACCCGCTACGGGGTCTGGGACCTCCCGACGTCCCTCGTACCGACCGGGTACCACGAACTCGTCCGGGCGGCCGGCGGCGCGGCCGTCCTGCTGCCCCCGGACGAACCCGGTTGTGCGGCGGAGGTGTTGAGCCGGGTGGACGGCCTGGTCGTCGCGGGCGGCCCGGACCTGGACCCGGTCCACTACGGTGCCGCGCGCGACCCCCGTACGGGCGCCCCCGCCACGGTCCGCGACCACTGGGAGCTGGCCCTGATCAACGCGGCCCTGGAGGCGGACGTCCCCGTCCTCGGCATCTGCCGCGGGATGCAGGCGCTGAACGTGGCCCTGGGCGGCACGCTGGTCCAGCACATCGACGGCCACGTCGACACCCCGGGCGTCATGTCCTGGCACCCGGTCCGCCCGGTCCCGGGCACCCGGTACGCGGACCTGGTCCCGGAGGAGGCGCAGGTCCCGACCTACCACCACCAGGCGGTCGAGCGCCTGGGCCGCGGCCTGGTCGTCTCGGCGCACGCGCTCGACGGCACGGTGGAGGCGATCGAGCTGCCCGATCCGGCGCGCTGGGTGCTGGGCGTCCAGTGGCACCCGGAGCGCGACAAGGACACCCGGGTGATGGCGTCGCTGATCGAGGCGGCCTCGGCGCGCAGCGCCGTGCCGGTGGCCTGACCGACCGCCGGGCGCGGGGCTCCCACCCTTCCCCGGTGTCGGAGCCCCGCGCCCGGCTCCACCGCGTCCCACCCCGCCGCACGAATGGCCCTGCGGCGGGGTGACGTGCAGGCTGGAAAGGTGAGCACACAGGCACACGGCAGGGCCGCCAACCCGGTGGCCGGGTTCCTGGACAACCCGGTCGTGGGCATGGCGCCCTGGATCATCTTCTCCCTGCTGGTCGGCCCGGGACGGTTCGAGTTCGCGGTCGGACTGGCGCTGGCCGTGTCGGTCGCCCTGACCGCGCTGACCCACCTGGTCAACCGCGGCACCTCCTGGAAGCTGCTGGAACTGGCCGACATCACCTTCTTCGCCACCATGGCCGTGATCGGAGCCCTGGCGAGCGAGGGCACCCTGAACTGGCTGGAGACGTACGCGGGCGAAGTCGCCAACATCGCGCTGGCAGTGATCGCCTTCGGCTCGATGGCGGTCCGGACGCCCTTCACCCTCCAGTACGCCCGCGAGCAGGTCGATCCGTCGCTCTGGCACACCCGCGGCTTCCTGCGGACCAACTACATGATCACGGGAGCGTGGGGCATCGCCTTCCTGATCGCGGCGGCCGCAGGGGCGTACGGAGACCTGGTCCTGCACAACCCGAACAACATGTGGACCGGCTGGATCGTCCAGATCCTGGCGATCGTGGCCGCCGTGAAGTTCACCGTCTGGTACCCGGACGTCGCGCGGGCCCGGGCGGTCCGCGAGGCCTCCGGCCTGCCGCCCGAGCCGACGCCGTGGGCGGGCTTCCTGGTGCCGCTGGCGGGCACGCTCGTACCGGTCGGCATCGCCGTCCTGATCTTCGACAACATGTGGTGGCTGGGCGTCGCCCTGATTGTCGCGGGCTCCCTGCTGACGAAGACCCTCCGGTCTCGGGCCGACGAGGAGCCCGCCTGACGGCGGACTCCCGTCCCGTCAGCGGCTGAAGGCGACCGACCGGAGCCCCAGCCGCTCCGAGCCGTAGCCGGTGAGCGGCCGGAGAGTGAAGTGGTCGCCCTCGCAGCCGGGGCCTGCGACCTCCGCCAGGGTGATGCACCCCTCGCTCTGCGGGTCTTCGAGCACCACCCGCAGCGGGCGGCCGTCGAGGCCGGTGACGGTGTACTGGAACTCACCCGCGGCGGCCGAGGCCGGGACGGTGAGCAGGAGGGCCGCCCGTGCCGAATCGATCCGCCTCGCCCTAACGGGCCTGCACCCGCATCCCACGTGTTCCGCGGATCACGGTGACGGGGCGCCCTGCCGCCTCCTACGATGCGTGATCGATACAGCTACTTCCGCTCGAGGAGACCGATCCCGTGACCACCGGCGCCACACGCGAGAGCTACTACGAGCGGACGGGCGAGCACCGCTACAAGCCCACGGCCCACGCGGGCGGTGCGTGGAACACCGACGAGCAGCACTTCAGCCCGCTCGCCGGCCTCGTGGTGCACGCGCTCGACGGCCACCTGGCGCGGCGGCCCGAGCCGTTGGCGCTCGCGCGGATCAGCTACGACATCCTCGGCCGCATCGCCCTCGACGAGTGCGAGATCACCGTCGAGACCGTCCGCCCGGGCCGGACCATCGAGCTCCTGGAGGCGACCGTGGTCATCGGCGGCCGTCCTGTGGTCCGCGCCCGCGCCTGGCTGCTGGCCACCCTGGACTCCTCCGCTGTGGCCGACAGCCCGCACGAGCGCCTCCCGGCCCCCGGGGAACTCGGCGTCTGGGCGATGGACGACGAGTGGGACGGCGGCTACGTCTCCTCCATCGAGGTCCGCCGTACGCCGCCCACCCGCCGGGGCCGCACCGCGGCCTGGGTGTCCTCGCCCCTCGCCCTGGTCGCGGGCGAGCCGAGCAGCGCCCTGGCCTCGTACGTGGCGCTCGTGGACACCGCGAACGGGATCGCGGTCCAGCAGGACCCCACCGCGTGGATGTTCCCGAACCTCGACCTGACGATCCACCTGCACCGTCAGCCGCGCGGCCCGTGGACCGGCCTCGACACCACCGTCACCTTCGGCCCGTCCGGACAGGGCCTCACCAGCAGCGTCCTGCACGACGCCGACGGCCCCGTCGGCCACGCCGAACAGATCCTCACGGTCCGCCCCATCCCCTAAGAGGTACCCCGGGTCAGGGACAGCAGGTCCCGGGCCGGGCCGGCCGGGCGGGCGCCCGCCGGCCAGACCGCCCGCAGGGCCCGGCCGAGTTCGGCGCCCGACACCGGCACCTCCACCAGCCGGCGGGCCGCCAGCTCGTCCACCACGGCCAGCTCCGACAGCACGCACGGCCCGGCGCCGCCCAGCGCGGCCGCCTTGACCGCCGTCGTCGACGCCAGCTCCAGCAGCGGCGCGGCCAGTCCGCCGTGACCGGCGAGTGCGGCGTCCAGCACCTGCCGCGTACCCGAGCCGCGCTCCCGCAGGATGAGCGGGGTCGCCGCGAGTTCCGCCGCCTCCACGCCCCGCGTGCGCCGCGCCCAGGGATGGACCGGCGCCACCGCCACGACCAGCCGGTCCTGCGCGATCACCGCCGAGTCCAGCCCCTCGGGCACCGTCAGCCCCTCCACGAAGCCGAGGTCGGCCTCGTGCGTGAGCACCCGCTGCACGACCACCGCCGAGTTGCCCGCGTGCAGCGACACCGCCGTGTCCGGCCGCTGCCCGCGCAGCGCGATCAGCCACCCCGGCAGCAGGTACTCCGCGATCGTCATGCTGGCCGCCACCCGCAGCCGGGAGTCCCGCCGCCCGCGCAGTGCCTGCGCACCGGCGTCGAAGGCCTCCGCCGCCTCCACCACCCGCCGGGCCCAGTCGGTGACCAGTGCCCCCTCGGCCGTCAGCGTCGAACCCCGCGGCGAACGGTCCACCAGCGCCACGCCCAGCCTGGTCTCCATCGCCCGGATCCGGCTGCTCGCCGCGGGCTGGGTGATGCCCAGCCGCCGGGCGGCGCCGCTCAGGCTCCCCACCCGGGCGACCGCGAGCAGCAGCTCCAGCGCACCCAGGTCCGGTACGCGGTGCGCCAGCGGAACCCACTTCTCATCACCCATAACATCAGTTTATGGCCTTATAGAAAGATGATCCCTGCCGTTCGGCCCGCCCCGACGTGACGCTGGACCCATGGCCACCACCCTCGTGCGACCCCGCACCCTCCCCGGAACCGCGCCCACCGCCCACAAGGCACCGGCGCTGCGACACCTCGGCCCCAACTGGTACGCCACCGTCATGGGCACCGCGATCGTCGCCAACGCCGGCGCGACCCTCCCGTACCAGCTCCCCGGCCAGCGCGTGGCCTGCCAGCTCGTCTGGGCGCTGTCCGCCGCCGCTCTCGCCGTCCTGCTGACCGCCCGGGCCGGACACTGGCTCCACCACCGCGACCAGGCCCGCGCCCACCTCCTCGACCCGGCCGTCGCCCCCTTCTACGGCTGCCTCTCGATGGCCCTGCTGGCCGTCGGCGGCGGCACCCTCATCGTCGGCAAGGACCTCATCGGGACCGGTGCCGCCGTGGCCGTGGACGCCGTGCTGTTCACCGCGGGCACCGCGATCGGCCTCGTCGCGGCCGTGGCCGTGCCCTACCTGATGGTGGTGCGCCACAAGGTCGAGCCGAAGCAGGCCGGCCCCGTCTGGCTGCTCCCCCTCGTCTCCCCCATGGTCTCGGCCGCGCTCGGCCCGCTGCTGATACCCCACCTGCCCGCGGGCCAGCCCCGCGAGGCCATGCTGCTCGCCTGCTACGCCATGTTCGGGATCAGCCTGCTCGCCACCCTGCTGATGCTCCCCCTGATCTTCGGCCGGCTGATCGTGGGCGGCCCCCTGCCCCTGGCCCTCACCCCGACCCTGTTCCTGGTCCTCGGCCCCCTCGGGCAGTCCACCACCGCCGTGAACCAGCTCGCCGACATGGCCCCCCAGGCCATCGGCGCCCCTTACGCCGGTGCGCTCGGCGCCTTCGCGGTCGTCTACGGGGTGCCCGTGATGGGATTCGCCCTGCTGTGGCTGGCCCTCGCTGTGTGCATGCTGGTCCGGGCGGCCCGCGCCGGCATGGGCTTCGCGATGACCTGGTGGGCGCTGACCTTCCCCGTCGGCACCTGCGTCACCGGCGCCGCCGGCCTGGCCCGCCACACCGGGCTCACCGCCCTCGCCTGGCTCGCCGCCGCCCTCTTCCTCGCCCTGCTGACGGCCTGGCTGCTCGCGGCCACCCACACCCTGCGGGGCCTGCTGACGGGCCGCCTGCTCGCCGGCTAGACCTTCCCCTGCCGGGGGCCGGCCGGATCCGCACGCGGTACGCGTCCCCTCGCGGGGGCGGGATCCGGTCGCGGTGCGGGCTCCTTCGCAGGGCAGGGCGGGATCCGTCGCGGTGCGGGCGGGTCGCGGCGCCGCCGAGGGGTATCTGCTCGGCTCGGCGCGCGCGGCCACTTCTCGGCCGTACCCGGTGGTCGCGCGCTCGTCCTGCGGGGACGCCCCTCCCCGTCCCCACTCCAACGGCGCGAGCCGGGTTCCGGGAAGCACGGTCCTGCCCGGACGCAGAGCACCGGCAAGGGTGGGGACACGGCGGAGTGTCCCCGCAAGGAGCGCGCGACCACGGCCGCCTGGCCGAGGCACCCCGCACGCGCCGAGCCGAGGAGACACTCCGGCGGGGCACCGCCCCGCCCGGGCCATCCCACCCCGCGACAACCCGCAACCCCGGCGGGAGCCGAAGGGGGAGCCACCCCGCACCTCGACCGGCGAGGCCGAATGAGCGCGGGGTCCGGGGCGGCACGAGACGCCGCCGCGGGGTCCGGGGCAGCGCCCCGGGACGCCGGCCCGTCAGGTCGCGCGGCGCAGCGCCTGGGCCAGCACCCTCGGCGCGTCGGCCAACGATGGCCCGTACCAGGTCAGATGCCGTCCGCTGACGAGAGCCGCCGGCAGGCCGGGAAAGGCCTCCGGGCCGTCACCGGCCGTGAAGCGGTACGGCTCGTCCGGCAGCACCACCAGGTCGCAGCCGGCCGCGGCCAGCTCCTCCGCCGGAATCCGGGGATACCGCTCCGCGTGCCCTGCGTAGACGTTGCGCACCCCGAGCCGCGCCAGCAGGTCGCCCGCGAAGGTGTCCCGGCCCAGCACCATCCACGGCCGCCGCCACACCGGTACGAAGGCCGTGAGCTCTCCCACCGGCTCCGCGCGGGCCCACGCCGCCTCCGCGTCCGCCAGCCACCCCGGCCTCGTCAGCCCCAGCGCTCCCACCAGCACCCGGTCCAGCTCCCGCAGCGCCTGCGGCAGGTCCCGGACCTCGGTGACGAGCACCTCCGCTCCGGCCGCCCGCAGCGCGGCCAGGTCCGGCGCCCGGTTCTCCTCCTCGTTGGCGATCACCAGGTCGGGGCGCAGCTCCGCGATCCGGCGCACGTCGGGGTTCTTCGTCCCCCCGATCCGCTCCGCCGCCCCGAGGTCGCCGGGGTGCGTGCACCAGTCGGTGACCCCGACCAGCAGCCCCGGCGCGCTCACGGCCACCGCCTCGGTCAGCGACGGCACCAGCGACACGACGCGCCGCACGCCGCCGCTCACTGTCCGGGTGACGGGGGCTCGGACGTCGCGTGGATGTGGTCACCCACGGCCACCACCAGGATCCGGGTGTCCTCGGTGACGGCCCGCCAGCGGTGGCGCACGCCCCCGGACAGGAACAGCGCGTCGCCGCTCTCCAGCCGGTACGCCCGCCCCTCGGCCTCGACCTGGCAGGCGCCCTCGACCACGTACATCAGTTCGTCGTTGCGGTGCTGGTACTCGCGCCCGGCGTCCTGGTCCCCGGTGAACTCCATGGCGTGCAGCTGGTGGTGCCCGCGCACGAGGGGCCGTACGCCGGCAATCGGGGTGAGCCCGGACGCGTCGCCGGCGCGTACGAGGTCCACCGTGCGCGCGGTGTCGGAGGCGGCGAGCAGCTCGACGGCCGTGGTCTCCAGGGCGTCCGCGACGCGCTCCAGGGATCGCATGCTGGGCCGGGCCCGCTCGTTCTCTATCTGACTCAGGAAGGGCACCGACAGGCCGCTCCGAGCCGACACGGCGGCCAGCGTGAGGTGGAGCGCGCGGCGGCGCTTGCGCACGGCCACACCCACCCGCAGCGGTTCCTTGCCGTCCTTGTCCCTGCTCTTGTCGTCCCTGTCGTCCAGCTTGCCGTTCAGGCCGTCCGTGCCGTCCCTGTCGTTCATGTCGGGGCTGCCCTCCCCATGTCCGTCGCACATCGGTGTGCTGTAAGCACCTTACGCAGCAACCGGCTCCGGTTTCGCCCGCACCGGCCTTCCCGTACCCGTCCGCTCACGGTGCGTGGTGTTCGGGGGGCGGACGGGAGCACGCGGGGGCGTCCCGGCGGCCGGGACGCCCCTGCGCCGCGTTGCGGCATCATCGTCTGCGTGACGACACGACGCCTGATGCTCCTGGACACCGCCTCCCTCTACTACCGCGCCTACTTCGGCGTTCCGGACTCCGTGAAGGCCCCCGACGGCACCCCGGTCAACGCCGTGCGCGGGCTCCTCGACTTCATCGCCCGGCTGGTCCAGGACCACCGGCCGGACGACCTGGTGGCGTGCATGGACGCCGACTGGCGTCCGCACTGGCGGGTGGAGCTGATCCCCTCGTACAAGGCCCACCGGGTCGCCGTCGAGACCGAGACGGGCCCCGACGTGGAGGAGACCCCGGACACGCTGGCCCCGCAGGTGCCGATCATCGAGGCGGCCCTGGACGCCTTCGGCATCGCCCGGGTCGGCGTCGCCGGGTACGAGGCGGACGACGTGATCGGGACGCTCACCGCCCGCGCGACGGGACCGGTCGACATCGTCACCGGCGACCGGGACCTGTACCAGCTCGTGGACGACGCCCGGCAGCGGCGCGTGCTGTACCCCCTCAAGGGCGTGGGCACCCTCCAGGTGACGGACGAGGCGTGGCTGCGGGAGAAGTACGGGGTGGACGGCCCCGGTTACGCGGACCTCGCCCTGCTGCGCGGCGACCCGAGCGACGGCCTGCCGGGCGTTCCCGGCATCGGCGAGAAGACGGCGGCGAAACTCCTCGACGCGTACGGCGACCTGGCGGGGATCATCGCGGCGACCGGCGACCCGAAGTCGAAGCTGACGCCCACCCAGCGCAAGCGGCTGGATGAGTCCCGGCCGTACCTCGCGGTGGCCCCGAAGGTGGTCCAAGTGGCCTCTGACGTGCCGCTTCCGGAGTTCGACGCGGCCCTTCCGGCGGTCCCGGCGCAGCCCGAGCTGGTCGACGCACTAGCCCATCGGTGGGGATTGGGCGGCGCTGTGTCCCGTCTGAGCGGCGCTCTGCACTCCTGAGGTGCTAACTTAGGTAAGGCTAAGTTTCATGGGAGTCAGGGAGTCACCGTGGCAGAAGGACGCGGCCGCACTGTCGGCACCGCCGTTGTCGTACGCACCGAGCGGCTGTCGCCGCACATGGTGCGGCTCGTGCTGGGCGGTGAGGGGCTGGCCGACTTCGGTGCGGGCGAGTACACCGACCATTACGTGAAACTCCTTTTCGCTCCCGAGGGTGTCACTTACCCCGCCCCGTGGGACCTGGAACGCATCCGCGCCGACTTTCCTCGGGCGCAGTGGCCGCGCCAGCGCGCCTACACCGTGCGGAACTGGGACCCGGCGCACCGGGAGCTGACCCTCGACTTCGTCGTCCACGGCGACGAGGGCCTGGCCGGCCCCTGGGCGGCCCGGGCCCAGCCGGGCGAGCTCGTACGGTTCCTCGGCCCGGGCGGCGCCTACGCCCCGGACCCGGCGGCCGGCTGGCACCTGCTGATCGGCGACGAGAGCGCCCTGCCGGCGATCGCCGCGGCGATGGAGCGGATGCCGGCGGGTGCGAAGGTCCACGCCATCGTGGAGATCGACGGCCCCGCCGACGAGCTGAAGATCGCCACCCCCGACGGCATCACCCCGCTCTGGCTGCACCGCGGCGACCGCCCGGTCGGCGAGGCCATCGTCGAGGCGGTCCAGGCCATGGAGTTCCCCTCCGCGGACGTCCACGCCTTCGTCCACGGCGAGGCCGGCTTCGTCAAGGACCTGCGCCGCCACCTCCGCCTGGAGCGCGGCATCGCACGCGAGCGCCTGTCGATCTCGGGCTACTGGCGCCTGGGCGAGACGGACGAGGGCTGGCGCGCGATCAAGCGCGACTGGAACGCCACGGTCGAGCAGGAACAAGAGCACCGCGCGGCCGCTTGACCCTTCCGGGGCGGTCCGCGGTCACGGCACCCGCCCCGGCGCGTAGACCCACGCGGCCCGGCCCCGCGGCCACCTGGCCACAGGGCCCCTGGGCTACGGGCCCCGGGCCCGTACACGCCGGCCCTGCCGCCCGTCGGCTCCCCGGCCCCGCCGGGGGGCACCGCCCAGCCGGCCAGGGGAGTTCGAGGCGCCCCGGGTGGGGGGCAGCGCCCGCCCCGTTCCGGCCCCGCCCGCGCTCCAGGTACCTCGGTCCGGAACGCGCCCGCCCGATCCAGCGCCGCCTTTGCCCGAGGCACCGCAGTCCGGGTCAGCCCCGCCCGATCCAGCCCCGCCGGCATTGAGGCGCGGGGGCCAAGGGGCGGCGCCCCCGCGGTGGCACCGGAGCCCCGGCTGCCGCGACGCGCGCGCCAAGGCGCACGGCGGGACAATGTACGCATGCGTACGCTCCGCGCCCTCGGGGCGGCAGGTGCCGCGGTCCTCCTCACCGCCTCGGCGGCCGCGGCGGCACCGAGCCCGCCCCCCGCGCCGCGCCCCCAACTCACGGACGCCGCCGTCGACAAGGCCGTCGCCGCCCTCGACGGCTCCGTCACGGACAAGATGCGCCGCACCGGCGTCCCCGGCGTCGCGGTGGCCGTCGTCCACAACGACAAGGTGGTCTACCTCAAGGGCTTCGGACTCCGCCGCACCGGCGAGAGCGCCAAGGTCGAACCCGACACCGTCTTCCAGCTGGCCTCCGTCTCCAAGCCCGTGTCCTCCACCACCGTCGCCGCCGCCCTGGCCGATCCCGGCGCCTGGGACGAGCCCCTCGCCGGTTCCCTCCCCGGCTTCGCCCTCAAGGACCCCTGGGTCACCTCGCACGTCACGCCCGCCGACCTGTTCTCGCACCGCAGCGGACTCCCCGACCACGCCGGGGACCTCCTGGAGGACCTCGGCTACGACCGGGCGTACATCCTCGGCCACCTGCGCGAAGAGCCGCTGAGCCCCTTCCGCGCGAGCTACGCGTACACCAACTTCGGGCTCACCGCCGCCGCCGAGGCCGTGGCCCGCGACCACGGCGTGAGCTGGCAGAAACTCAGCGAGGACAAGCTCTTCAAGCCCGCCGGGATGACCCGCACCAGCACCGAGTTCGACGCCTACGCCACGTCCCCGGACCGGGCGTGGGGCCACGTGCGCAACCCGGACGGCACCTGGAGCCCGCGCTACGTCCGCGACGCCGACGCCCAGACCCCGGCGGGCGGGGCCAGTTCCACCGTCCGGGACATGTCCCGCTGGCTGCGGCTCCACCTCGACACCGGCAGCCTCGACGGGAAGCGGATCGTCCCCGCCGACGCCCTCGCCCGCACCTACCAGCCCGAGATCGTGTCCCAGCCCGTGACCGGCCGCGGCACCCCGCAGTTCTACGGGCTCGGCTGGAACGTCTCCTACGACGACGCGGGCCGGCTGCGCCTGAGCCACTCCGGGGGCTTCGCCCTCGGCGCGAACACCAACGTCACGATGCTGCCGCTGGAGAAGCTCGGCATCGTCGTCCTGACCAACGCCGCCCCGGTCGGCCTGGCCGACGCCGTCGCCCTGGACTTCTTCGACACCGCCCAGTACGGCAAGCCCACCGCCGACTGGATGTCGCTCGCGGGCGCGAGCTACGCCCAGACGTTCGATGCAGGCCGGTCCGAGACCGACTACGCCCACCCGCCCTCCGGTGCGAAGCCGGCCCGCGACAGCGCCGCGTACACCGGCACCTACGACAACCCGTACTACGGCAGGGCCACCGTCACCGCCGACAACGCAGGCGCGCTCACCCTTGCCCTCGGCCCGAAGCCCCTGCGCTTCCCGCTGACGCACTACGACGGCGACACCTTCAGCTTCGAGACCACCGGCGAGAACGCCATCGGCCGCACCGGCGTGTTCTTCACGGACGGGAAGTTCCGCGTGGAGTACCTCGACGAGAACCACCTGGGCACCTTCACCCGGCAGTAGCCGTAGCCGCATAGCCTGACCCCCGATGAGACGCAGAGCCCAGGCACCCCCCTCGCCCCTCCCCCAGCGGGCCGGCATCGACCCGGTCCGGCTCCGGCTGCCGCCCGACCCGGACGGCACCTGGCCGGACCTCGGCAGCTACCTCGCCGCCCGCTACGCCGGCACCCGCGGCGAGGAATCCATGGCGCGGCTGCTGGCCGCGGGCCGGGTCCTCGGCCCCGGCGGCCGGGTCCTGCACGCGCGGGACCCGTACGAGCCCGGCGCCCACCTGTGGTTCCACCGCGACATGGAACCCGAACCCCGGGTGCCGTTCGCAGTCCGCGTGGTGCACCGGGACGAGCACCTGCTGGTCGTGGACAAGCCGCACTTCCTGGCGACCACCCCGCGCGGCAGCCACATCACCGAGACCGCCCTCGCCCGGCTGCGCGAGGAGCTCGGCCTGCCGGGGCTCAGCCCCGCGCACCGCCTGGACCGGCTCACCGCCGGCCTGGTGATGTTCAGCGTCCGGCCCGAGGACCGCGGCGCCTACCAGCTCCTCTTCCAGCGGCGCGAGGTGCACAAGGAGTACGAGGCCCTCGCACCCCTCGACCCGGCGCTCACCTTCCCGCGCACCGTCCGCAGCCGGATCGAGAAGCTCCGCGGGGTGATCGCCGCGACCGAGGTCCCCGGCCCGCCCAACGCCGAGAGCCTGATCGAGCTCGTCGGCGTCCGCGGCGGCCTGGGCCGCTACCGGCTGACCCCGCACACCGGCCGCACCCACCAGCTGCGGGTGCACATGAACGGCCTGGGCCTGCCCATCCTGGGCGACCCGGTGTACCCGGAGGTGGCCGATCCCGCCCCGGACGACTACCGCCGGCCCCTGCAACTCCTGGCCCGGGTACTGGCGTTCACCGACCCGGTCACCGGCGCCGCCCACCGCTTCGAGAGCCCCCGCACCCTCCAAGCCTGGCACGACCGCCCCGGCTGGGAGACCGGCCCCCCGGCGGACCGCGCCCCCTGCGCCCCCGGCCGCTGACACGACTCGGCCGCCGCGCGGAGGAGTTCCTCCCCGCGGCGGCCGGTCACCGCGTCCCGCAGGACACCCGCTAGCCGACGGAGCTGTACGCCACGACGCCCCGCAGGAGCGCGTCCACAGCCTTGCGGGCGTTCTTCGCGACCGTGCTGCCGTTGTCGCCGGTGGCCGAGGGGGCCGCCGCCGCGATCTGCCCGAGCACGTCGATGACCTGCTTGCACCAGCGCACGAAGTCGCCGGCCGGCATCTCCGCCTCGCGCAGCACCTCGTCCAGGCTCTTGTCGGAGGCCCACTGGTACGCCGCCCAGGCGAAGCCGAGGTCCGGCTCGCGCTGGCCCACGCCCTCCGCCTGGTTGATGCGGTGCTCCTCCTCCAGCGCGTCGAGCCGGCCCCAGATGCGGACCATCTCGCCGAGCGCCGCCTTCGCCGCACCGCCCGGCACCTTCGGCGCGACCGCGTCGTCGGACTGCCGGGCCTCGAAGACCAACGCCGATACACAGGCAGCCAGTTCCGCGGGGCTCAGGCCCTCCCAGATCCTGGCGCGCAGGCATTCGGACGCCAGCAGGTCGAGCTCCCCGTACAGCCGGGCGAGCCGCTTGCCGTGCACGGTGACCTCGTCCTCGCGCAGGTAGTCCAGCTCGGTCAGCAGTGCGTGGATGCGGTCGAAGGTGCGGGCGATCGTGTTCGTCCGGCCCTCGATCCGCCGCTCCAGCGCTTGCGTGTCCCGCTGGAGCCGGTGGTAGCGCTCCGCCCAGCGGGCATGGTCCTCGCGCTCGTCGCAGCCGTGGCAGGGGTGCGCCCGCAGTTCGGTGCGCAGCCTGGCGATCTCGCGGTCGTCGGCGGCAGCCGCCCGGCCGCGGGAGCGCCGCTCCGGGGTGATGTGCCCGGCCTTGCTCCGCAGCTGGGAGGCGAGGTCCCGACGGGACTGCGGCGAACGGGCGTTGAAGGTCTTGGGGATCCGCATCCGGTCCAGTGCCTCGACCGGGACCGGGAAGTCGATCGCGGCGAGCCGCTTGACCTGCCGCTCCGCCGTGAGCACCAGCGGGCGCGGGCCCTCGGCGTACTCGTACCCGCGGTGCCCGTGGACCCGTCCGGCCGGCACGCCCGGGTCCAGGACCAGCGCGAGCCCGGCGAACTTGCCCGTCGGCACGTGGATGATGTCGCCCGGCTTGAGCTTCTCCAGCGAACTGGCCGCCTGCACCCGCCGCTGGGCCGCGCCCTGCTTGGCCAGCTCCGTCTCGCGGTCCTTGAGGTCGCGGCGCAGCTGCGCGTACTCCTCGAAGTCGCCCAGGTGGCAGGTCATGCCCTCCCGGTAGCCCTCCAGGCCCTCCTCGTTGCGCTGCACCTGCCGGGAGATCCCGACGACCGAGCGGTCCGCCTGGAACTGCGCGAAGGAGGTCTCCAGCAGCTCGCGCGAGCGGTGCCGCCCGAACTGGCTGACCAGGTTGACGGCCATGTTGTACGACGGCTTGAAGCTGGAGCGCAGCGGATACGTACGGGTGCCCGCGAGCCCGGCGAGGCCGGCCGGGTCCATGCCCCGCTGCCAGAGCACGACCGCGTGGCCCTCGACGTCGATGCCGCGCCGGCCGGCCCGGCCGGTCAGCTGCGTGTACTCGCCCGGGGTGATGTCGGCGTGCTGCTCGCCGTTCCACTTGACCAGCTTCTCCAGGATCACCGTGCGCGCGGGCATGTTGATGCCCAGCGCGAGGGTCTCCGTGGCGAAGACGGCCTTGACCAGGCCGCGGACGAAGAGCTCCTCCACGACTTCCTTGAAGGTCGGCAGCATGCCCGCGTGGTGGGCGGCGATGCCCCGCTCCAGGCCTTCGAGCCACTCGTAGTAGCCCAGGACGTGCAGGTCCTCGGTGGGGATGGCGGCGGTGCGCGCCTCCACGATCTCGCGGACCCTGAGCCGGGCGGCTTCGTCGTTGAGGCGCAGGCCTGCGTACAGGCACTGCTGGACGGCGGCCTCGCAGCCGGCCCGGCTGAAGATGAAGTTGATGGCGGGCAGCAGCCCGTCGTTGTCGAGGCGGGCGATGACCTCGGGGCGGGACGGGGTCCAGATCCGGCCGCGGGAGCGCCGCTCGCGCTCGCGGTCGGCCTCGCGGACCATCTTGCCGCGCCGCCGGTCCTTCGGGTTGTAGGTGCGGCTGTTCTCCTCGCGCGCCATGCGCAGCAGGTCGGGGTTGACCTCCCGGCGCGCGGAGCCGCGGCCGCCGTGGTCGGACTCCTCCTCGAAGAGGTCGTAGATCCGGCGGCCGGCCATGACGTGCTGCCACAGCGGGACGGGCCGCTCCTCCGAGACGATCACATCGGTGTCGCCGCGCACGGTGTCCAGCCAGTCGCCGAACTCCTCGGCGTTGGACACGGTGGCCGAGAGGGACACCAGGGTCACCGATTCGGGGAGGTGGATGATCACTTCCTCCCAGACGGCTCCGCGGAACCGGTCGGAGAGGTAGTGGACCTCGTCCATCACGACGTAGCCGAGGCCGCGCAGCGACTGGGAGCCCGCATACAGCATGTTGCGGAGCACCTCGGTGGTCATCACGACCACCGGCGCCTCGGAGTTGACGCTGTTGTCGCCCGTCAGCAGGCCCACCTTGTCGGCGCCGTAGCGCTTGACGAGGTCGGCGTACTTCTGGTTCGAGAGCGCCTTGATCGGCGTCGTGTAGAAGCACTTGCGGCCCTGCGCGAGGGCCAGGTGCACGGCGAACTCGCCGACAATGGTCTTGCCCGAGCCGGTCGGGGCGGCGACGAGGACGCCCTTGCCGGCCTCCAGCGCCTTGCAGGCCTCCACCTGGTACGGATCCAGGTCGAAGTCGTACATCTCGCGGAAGGGGGCCAGGGCGGAGGCCTCTTCGGCGGCGCGGATCCGGGCAGCGGCGTACCGCTCGGCGGGTGAGAGTTCTTCGGTCATCTTGCTGTCGAGCCTACCCGCCGGGTCTGACAACAGTCGCGATCATTTATGTGAGGAGGCGGACCGCTCCGGGTACGCACTCGGCGGTCACGGGAAGGGCCCCCAGCGGCTCCCCGTCCGCGTAGGCGGTCAGGCCGGGCGCCTCCAGGGTGATCTTCCGCGCGCGGTGGACGCTCACCTTCGGATGGGAGAGGTGTCCGCCCCGGTAGACCTGCGGGAACACCTTCAGCAGGGTGGCCCGGCTGCAGTCGCCGACGACGGTGACGTCGAAGAGTCCGTCGTCGGCCACGGCGCCCGGGCAGATGCGCATGCCGCCGCCGTAGGAGGAGCCGTTGCCGACGGCGACCAGCGTGGCCTCGGTCTCGATCACCGGGCCGTCGTCGAGGGTGATGCGGTAGGGGAAGGGCCGGAAGGCGGCCAGTTCCGCGATCATCGCCAGGTCGTACTTGAAACGGCCCGCCGGCAGCCGCATCCGGTTGCCGCGGTCGTTGACCTTCGAGTCGAAGCCGGAGCACAGCACGGTCCCGTACCAGGTGGCTCCCACGCGCCCGAGGTCGGTCTCGCGGATCCGGCCCTCCTTGAGCGCCTCGGCGGCCATCCGGCCGGCCTGCGCGGGCTCCCGTACGGGCAGGCCCATCGCGCGTGCGAAGTCGTTGCCGGTGCCCACCGCGACGACCCCGAGCGGCACCGGGGTGCCCGCGAGCGCCTGGAGCGCCAGGGAGACCATGCCGTCCCCGCCGACCGCTACCACGGCGCCGGTGCCCTCGCGCACGGCGGCCGTCAGCCGGGCCAGCGCGTCCGGGGCATCGGCGCCCACCAGGGTCCGTACGGAGAAACCGGCCGCCCGCAGAGCGGAAGCGGCCGGCTGCGCGGCGTGCGCGCCCCGGCCGCGTCCCGCGGTGGGATTGACGAAGAGGGTGACCTCGTAGCTCACCCCCGGGAATGTACCCGAGCCCCTTCCAGGGCCTCGGTCACCCCCGGCTGCACCGCCCGGGCGGGCCCGGGGCCCGCGCGTCAGGTGGCGTCGTCGTACCCGTTGATCCGCTGGCGACCGCCGTCGGCCTGCCCGGGCAGGGCGGTGGGGGCCGGCGCCGATTCGATCTCGCCTATGGGGGCCGGGGTCAGGTCGAGCTCCGAGGCCTCGTCGTCGCTCAGCCCGGCGTCGGGGTCGTTGCGCCGGCGGCGGCGGTCGTTGAGGAGGCAGAGCCCGACGGCCGCGAAGTAGAGGGCCACGATGGGCAGGGCCAGCGCGAGCATCGTCGGCGGGTCACCGGTGGGCGTCGCGAAGGCGGCGAAGACCGTGATGCCGAGGACCATGCCCCGCCACCAGCCCGCCAGGCGCTTGCCGGTGAGGACGCCGGTGAAGTTCAGCAGGATGAGCAGCAGCGGCAGCTCGAAGGCCAGACCAAAGACGATCACCATGCGGGTGACCAGGTCGAGGTAGTCGTCGACCGGCAGCAGGTTGCGCGCGTGGTCGGGCGTGAACTCGAGCATGATCATCGCGGTCTGCGGGAGGATCTTGTACGCGAGCACGGCGCCGGCCATGAACAGGGGCGCGCCGACCGCGACGAAGCTCCGCGCGTACTTCTTCTCGTGGCTGTGCAGCCCGGGCGCGGCGAACGCCCACAGCTGGTAGAGCCACACCGGTGCGGAGAGCACCACGCCGGCCATCAGCGAGACCTTCAGGGCGATCGAGAACGCCGAGATCAGACCGTTCACGGTCATGTCGGCGCAGGGGCGCCCGTTGCGCTGGGTCACCACACCGTTCGTGCAGCCGACGGAGTCCAGCATCGGCTTCAGCAGGAAGTTGATGATGTCCCGGTAGAAGAAGGCCGCGATGATCGTGATGACGAGGATCGCCAGGACCGACTTCAGCAGGCGGTTACGCAGTTCGCGCAGGTGCTCGACGAGAGGCATGCGCCCTTCGGCGTCCTTTGCCTGTCGTTCTTGTTTCCCCTGCTTGCGGGCAGACTTGAGCAACCCACGTCCCTTGTCTCGTTGCAGATGACTGGCGTGACGGGCGTTCGTCAGCCCTGGGCGGTGCGGTTCGGCTCGCTGACCGGCCGGGAGCTGGTGACGTCACCGGGCGCGGCCTGGATGGTGCGCGGGGCGACCGGGGCCTGCGCCGACGGGTCGGCGGCCGGAGCCGCGGCCGCGTCGTCGGACTCGCCGTCCTTCTTCATGGCCTTGGCCTCGCTCTTGAGAATGCGGGCCGACTTGCCGAGGGAGCGGGCCATGTCGGGGAGCTTCTTGGCGCCGAACAGCAGGATGATGACTCCGAGAATGACGAAGATTTCCCAACCCCTGAGGTTGCCGAACATAGGTATCTTCCTTTTCTCCGAGGTTCACAGCACACCGGCACGGGCGCCTGGGACTGTCTCTACCGAGGATCGTAACCCCAGGGGGTTAACGCCCGGCAATCCCCCGGCGTACCCCGTCTTGCGTCCTGGCCGGTTGTCAACCCCCCGGTCACACGGCTGTCGCGTTCACTACGGACGCACGTCGCCGCCCGCCCGCGCCAGCCCCGCCGCCTCCCGCTCCAGATCGGCCGATGCGGCGGTGATCCGGCGGCTGGCCAGCGCGACCTCGGCGGAGAGCCTGCGCACCTCCGCGTACACGCGCACAGCCGCCGCGGCGAGCACGGCGACTCCGAGGAAGCCCAGGGCAATTGCGAACATCGGCCACAGCATGGGGCCGAGCCTAGGCCACCGGCCGCCTCAGATGCTGCGCAGGGTGCTCACGCCGCCACCGGTCAGCAGTTCCACGATGCGGTCGCCGGCAGGTTTGCGGACGGCGGCGCCGCACTCAGGACACGTGAAGGAGTAGAAGGTGGCCCTGCGGCTGCCGCCGATGGCCAGCCGCAGGGCGCCCGCGTCCAGCTCGAAGCGGGCGCGGCACTCGGGACAGGAGGCCTTGAAGGCGACCGGCCCGGACGTTGGCGACATCGACCGCGTTCCCCTCAGGCCTGTTCCCCGTACCCCGCGAGTGCCTCCCGGGCGGCGCTGCGCGCACTGTCCGCCAGCTCGGCGGGCGCCACGATCCGCCCCTCGCGGCCCAGCCGCAGCGCGAGCCTCCGCAGCGAGGCCGGGTCCGGGCTGCGCAGCGTGATGCGCAGGCCACCGTCCGCGAGCTCCTCGGCGCTGTCGTGCGGGTAGTACTCGGCGACCCAGCGCCCGCCCGGCCCGACCTCGACCACGACCTCCGGGTCCTCGGCGGACGGCTGGACGAGGCCCTCGGACAGGTCGCGAGGCTCGATGGCGGGCGGCTCGGCCCGCTCGTCCAGCAGCCGGATCTCGGCCACCCGGTCGAGACGGAAGGTGCGCCGGGCCTCGGAGAGGTGGCACCAGCCCTCCATGTAGGTGTGCCCCACCGCGAAGAGCCGGATCGGGTCGACCTCGCGCTCGGTGAGCTCGTCACGGGCCGGCGAGTAGTAGCGCAGCCACAGCCGCCGGCGTTCCGCGATGGCCCGGTCGACGTCGGCGAAGACCCCGCCCTCGGACTCGAAGGTCACCGACAGCCGGGAGCTGGCCCCGGCCGCCTCGCCCGCGGCCGCCTCCAGCTTGGCGGTCGCCCGCAGCAGGGCGTCGCGGTCGCTCTCGCGCAGCCCCGGCAGCGTCGCCACGGCGCGCGCGGCGACCAGCAGCGCGGTCGCCTCGTCGGCGGCCAGCCGCAGCGGCTCGGCGGTGGACTCCCCCGAGGCGTCGGGATTGCGCCACCAGATGCGCTCCCCGTCGGTGTCGATGTCGAGCAGGTCCCCGCCCCGGAAGCTGGTCCCGCACATGGGCAGCACGTCGAGGTCCGAGATCAGCTCGTCCTCGGTGATGCCGAAGGCACGCGCGACGTCGGCGACGTGCGCCCCCGGGCGCTCGCGCAGGTACGTCACCAGGGACAGCATCCGGCGGGTCTGGTCGATGGCGTTGGCAGCCATGCTGGTACGTCTCCCCCTCAGGGCACGTCTGTGGATGTCGCGGTTTCGAATGGTGCGGCGGGCGGACCGGCCCCGGCCCCGCACCGCGGGCGGTACCCGGACGCCGGGCGGTACCCGGACGGCGGGCGGTACCCGGACAGCGTGTCAGGCGCCGGCGACGGCCCGCAGCCGGTCCACCACGTCCGACCGCAGATCGGCGGGTCCGACCACGACGACGTCGGGGCCGAACTCCACCAGCCAGGCGTCGAGCCCGTGCCCGTAGGGGATCTCCAGCTCGTCCCAGCCGTCCGTGCCCTCGCGCACCGCCGTGGCCTTGGCCCGCAGCGGGTAGCCCGCCCCGGCCCGCAGCCGGATCAGCGCCGAGCGGTCCGCGCTCTCCCCGGCCCAGCTCGCCACGGTCTCCCGCACCGTCACCACGTCCGGTACCTCCGCGGTGTACTTCGCCGCGCGCGAGCGGACCTTCCCGGTGATCCGCGACAGCCGGAACACCCGCTCCGCCCCGCGGTCACGGTCGTAGCCGGCCAGGTACCAGTGGCCGCGCCAGCACTCCAGCGCCCAGGGCTCCACCTGACGGGTCTCGGGCCGGGCCGCGGTGGACTTGCGGTAGTCGAAGACCACCGGCCGGCGGTCCCGGCAGGCCAGCATCAGCGGCTCGAAGGCCGCCTCGTGGACCGGGATGCGCGGCTCGATGGCACTGTGCTGGCCCTCGTACGGGTTGTCCGCCTCCGGCATCCCGCCCGCCCGCAGCTTCTGCAGGGCGCCGCTGGCGGCTCCCGCGAGGCGGGCCTGTTGCCAGACCTTGGCCGCCAGCCCCAGGGCCGCGGCCTCCTCGGCGTCCAGGGAGACCGGGGGCAGCCGGTTGCTGTCCCGGCGGGCCAGATAGCCCGTCTCCCCCTCCAGGTTCTCCACCGTCTCGATCACCAGACCGAGTTCACGCAGGTCGTCCTTGTCCCGCTCGAACATGCGGTTGAAGGACTCGTCGTTGCCGGCTTCCATGTAGGCCTCGATGGAACCGCGCAGCTCGCGCTTGCTCAGCGGCCGGCGGGTCCCCAGCAGACACAGCGCCAGATTCATCAGACGCTCGGCCTTGGCAATCGCCATCGACGCCCATCCCCCGTTCCTCGACACACTCGTGACCGTTGACCGTACCGTCCCGGCGGTCCCGGACAAAAGCGAGGGCCCCCGCCTCACGGCGGGGGCCCTCACGCTGTCGGCGGCCCGGTATCAGGCGGCCATCAGGTCGCAGACGAAGATCAGCGTCTCGCCCGGGGCGATCGCACCGCCCGCGCCACGGTCACCGTAGGCGAGGTGGGCGGGAATCGTCAGCTTGCGGCGGCCGCCGACCTTCATGCCCTGGACGCCCTTGTCCCAGCCCGCGATGACCTGGCCGACACCGAGCTGGAACTGCAGCGCGGAGCCGCGGTTCCAGGAGGCGTCGAACTCCTCGCCGGTGGAGAACGCCACGCCGACGTAGTGGACGGAGACGCGCGAGCCGGCCTTGGCCTCGGCGCCGTCACCCTCCCAGATGTCCTCGATGACGAGGTCGGTGGGGACCGGGCCCTCCGGGAAGTCGATCTCGGGCTTCTCGAGCTTCTCAGGCTTGCTGCTCACGGAACTGCTCCTCAAAACTGATGGGACAACCGGGACAGTCTTACATCACCGCGAGGATGTCGAGGCTGAAGACCAGCGTCGAGTTCGCCGGGATCGTCCCCTGCTCCTTGTCGCCGAAGCCCATGTCCGGCGGGATGACCAGCAGGATGCGGCTGCCGACCTTCTTGCCGACGATGCCGTCCTTGAGACCCTTCACCTGCAGCTGCTCCAGCGGCCACGTCACCGACTGGCCCGAGGTGTAGGTGCTTTCGAACGTCTTGTCGTCCTTCCACGTCTTGCCGTGGAACTTGACGACGACACTGTTCTTGTCCGTCACGGCCGGACCGTCGCCCTCGAGGACGTAGTTGGAGACCAGCTTCGCCGGCGGCGTGACGTCCTTCGGGACGGCCACGGAGACTTCCTTGCCGTCCGTGTTCGTACCGACCTTCGGCAGGTCCTTGTTGTCCTGGGCGACTTCCTTGCCCGTGGCCGAGGCCGGGACCGTGGCGCCCTTGACGATGTCCACGACGAACACCAGCGTGGCGTTGCCCTTGATCTTCGGGGGCGAGCCCTGCTCCCCGTAACCCAGGTCCGGCGGGATCACCAGCTCGACACGGCTGCCGACCTTCTGGCCCTCCAGGCCCTGGTCCCAGCCCTTGATGACGGCGCCCGCGCCGATCGTCACGTCGAACGGCTGGCCCTTGCCGAAGCTCTGGTCGAACGGCTCGGTGCCGTCCCACACCTGGCCGTAGTAGTTGACCTGGGCGATGTCGCCCTTCTTCAGCGCCGGCCCGGTGCCCTCCTTGACGGTCACCACCTTCAGCTCCTTGGGCGGCTCGCCCTTCCCCTTCGACAGGGTGGGAGTCTCCCCGAACTCAGCGCCCTTCGTGATCGCGGGCGCCCCGTTCTTCATCTGGGCGGAGTCGGAGCCGCTGTCGTCGCCACACGCCGCTGTCGACAGCAGCAGAAGGGGTACGACAAGCAGGCCGGCAAGTCGGCGCACGGGTTCCTCAGATCTCAGACGGCAAGGCGGTCGCCCGCCACTCTAAGCCGTGCACAGGGCCCCGTACGAGAAACGTACGGGGCCCTGGTGAGAAGTGGGACGTCACACCCGCTGCCCGCAGACTGCCTACATGCCGGCGATCAGCTTCTCCACACGGTCGTCGACCGACCGGAACGGGTCCTTGCACAGCACCGTGCGCTGCGCCTGGTCATTGAGCTTCAGGTGCACCCAGTCGACCGTGAAGTCCCGCCGCTGCTCCTGCGCCCGGCGGATGAAGTCGCCGCGCAGCCGCGCCCTCGTCGTCTGCGGAGGCACCGACTTGCCCTCGAAGATCTTGAGGTCGTTGCAGATCCGCGCCGCCTGCCCCTTGCGCTCCAGCAGGTAGTACAGCCCGCGCCGGCGGTGGATGTCGTGGTAGGCGAGGTCTATCTGAGCCACCCGCGGATTCGACATGGTCATGTTGTGCTTGCCCCGGTACCGCTCGATCAGCTGGTACTTCATCACCCAGTCGATCTCGGTGCCGATCCGGTCCAGGTCCTCGGCGTCGATCGCGTCCAGCGTGCGGCCCCACAGCTCCAGCACCTGGTCCACCACGCCGGTACGGATGCCCCGGCGCTCGGCGAAGTCCACGGCCTTGTCGTAGTACTCCCGCTGGATCTCCAGCGCGGAGGCCTCCCGGCCGCTCGCCAGGCGCACCTTGCGCTGACCCGTGATGTCGTGGCTGACCTCGCGGATCGCCCGGATCGGGTTCTCCAGGGTCAGGTCCCGCATCACCGTGCCCGCCTCGATCATGCGCAGCACCAGGTCGGTCGCCCCGACCTTCAGCAGCATGGTCGTCTCGGACATGTTCGAGTCGCCCACGATCACGTGGAGGCGGCGGTACCGCTCCGCGTCCGCGTGCGGCTCGTCGCGCGTGTTGATGATCGGCCGCGAACGCGTCGTCGCGGAGCTGACACCCTCCCAGATGTGCTCGGCCCGCTGGCTCACGCAGTAGACCGCGCCCCGAGGGGTCTGCAGCACCTTGCCGGCGCCGCAGATCAGCTGACGCGTGACGAGGAACGGGATGAGAATGTCCGCCAGGCGCGAGAATTCCCCGTGCCGGGCCACCAGGTAGTTCTCGTGGCAGCCGTACGAGTTGCCCGCCGAGTCGGTGTTGTTCTTGAAGAGATAGACGTCGCCCGCGATTCCCTCCTCGTGCAGGCGGCGTTCGGCGTCGACGAGCAGTCCTTCGAGAATGCGCTCGCCTGCTTTGTCGTGCGTGACCAACTCGGTCACGTTGTCACATTCGGGAGTTGCATATTCCGGATGCGAACCCACGTCGAGGTACAGGCGGGCGCCGTTCCGCAGGAAGACATTGCTGCTGCGGCCCCATGACACGACACGGCGGAAGAGGTAGCGCGCCACTTCGTCAGGAGACAGTCGGCGCTGTCCCCTGAACGTGCACGTGACGCCGTACTCGTTCTCCAGCCCGAAAATGCGGCGGTCCATGACTGAACATTACGCCTTCTGCCCTCTTCTGAAACCGGGTTCGGTGCCGCCGTTTCGATCAGTTCCCCCGAGGAGGCCGCCGAACACCGGGCGGACGACCGGTGAGAGCCACGGGCGCGCCGCACCGACGCGCCCGCCCGTCACTGCGCCGACCGGGCCTGCGGGGCCATTTCACCGGCTCCGTCGGGCACTCCCCGCACCGAGCCCGCCACCGCACGGCTGTGGCCCGCAGTTGACAGCACCCCCTGAGTCACCATCAGAACCAGCAGCGCCGCACCGCCCGCGGCACACGCCACGCCGAAGCCCCACGCGGTGCCGCCCAGCTCCACCGCCGGCCCCGCGGCCGCCGTACCGATCGCCGCGCCCACACCGAAGAACGTCACCAGCCACGAGAAGGCCTCCGTCACCGTGCCCGCCGGCGCGTGCCGGTCCACCACGATGAACGCGCACGCCAACGACGGCGCCAGGAACACCCCCGACAGCGCCGCCAGCGCCGTCATCGCCACCGGCCCCGGGATCAGCAGCAGCGGCAGGTAGCCGACCGCGAGCAGCGCCACCAGCAGCCGCAGCCGCCGCTCGGGCGCACCCGCCCACTGGCGCGCCCCGTAGAACACGCCGCCGATCAGCGCACCCAGCCCCAGCGCCGCCATCAGCCAGCCGTACACGGCCTGGCCCCCGTTGTCGTCCGCGTAGGCCACACCGGCCACCGTGATCGAACCCAGCGCCATGCCCACGAAGAAGAACGCGCCCAGCAGCGCCAGCAGCCCCCGCGACCGCAGAGCACCCAGCCAGTGGGCCTCCCGCGGCTCCGAGCGCCACGTCCGCGACGGCTCACTGACCACCACCGACAGCGCACCCAGCACCCCGATCGCGTTCAGCGCCAGCAGCGCCCCGGCCGGCGACCACACCGCCACGAACAGCGTCACCAGCAGCGGACCGACGGTGAACATGACCTCCTGAGCCACCGCGTCCATCGCGTACGCCGCGTGCACCTTCTCCTCGCGGCCCCCCAGCACGCCCGGCCACAGGGCCCGCAGTCCGCCCTCCAGCGGCGGCGTGAAGAGCCCGCCGACCACCACGGCGGCGTACGCCACGGCCACCGACCCGGTGCCCGCGAGCGCCAGCCACAGCATGCCGAGCGCGGACAGCAGCGCCGCCGGCAGCTGCACCCGCGGCTGCCCGAACAGGTCCACGGCCCGTCCCAGCAGCGGCTGGCCCACCGCGTTCGCCAGCCCGTACACGGCGGCCAGCGCCCCCGCCAGGCTGTAGCTGCCGCCCTCCGCGCGCGTGAACAGCACGATCGCGATCGGCGCCGTGGCGTTCGGCAGCCTGCCGACCAGCGTGCCCACCAGCAGCCTCGCGGCGTGCCGGGTCCGCAGCAGCTCCGCGTATCCCGCGGCCATGACGGCCCCCTTCTGCCCGGCTCCAGCCGGGGTAATACGTATAACTTGACTCGTCATACGTACCATGGCCACAGTCCACGGGTCCACCCCACGGACCGCGCAACCACCTCTGACCTCGCACTGCAGGAGCCCCGTGTGACGAGACCCACCAGCCGGGACGTGGCCACCGCCGCCGGGGTCTCCCAGGCCACCGTCTCCCTCGTCCTCGGCGACAAATGGCCCGGCCGCGTCTCCGAACGCACCGCCGCCCTCGTCCGCGAGACCGCCACCCGGCTCGGCTACCGCCCCAACCTCGCCGCCCGCAACCTCCGCCTCGGCTCCACCCGCACCGCCCTCCTCGTCGTCCCCGCCCTCACCAACGAGTTCTTCGCCCGCGTCTACACCGGCGCCGCCCGCGTCGCCGCCGAACACGGCTTCGGCGTCGTCCTCTACCCCTCCCCCGACGGCACCGGCCCCGCCCGCGACCCCTTCGCCTCCGCCCGCGCCGCCCTCGACGGCGTCATCGCCTCCTCCATGGCCGCCCACGCCCTCCACGCCATCGGCGGCGACACCCTCCCCCTCGTCATGCTCGACAGCGACCCCCGCGCCACGGGCTCCGCCGCCCACGTCAACCTCGCCATGGCCGACGGCATGCGCCAGGTCACCGAGCACCTCCTCGCCCTCGGCCACCGGCGCTTCCTCCACCTCGCCTCCGCCGTCGACACCTGGACCTTCACCACCCGCGCCGAGGCCCTCACGACCCTCCTGGGCCCCGGGACCGAGCTGCGCACCGTACGGTCCCGCCTCACCGCCGACGACGCCCGTACAGCCATGGAGGCCGCCCTCGCGGCCCCCCTGGGCAGGCCCACCGCCATCGTCTGCGACGACGACATCCTCGCCGCCGGCGCCTGCAAGGCCGCCCGCCGCCTCGGCCTGCGCGTCCCCGAGGACCTCTCCGTCACCGGCTTCGACGACCTCGCCCTCGCCACCGCCGTCGAACCCGAGCTCACCACGGTCCACCTCCCCGCCGAACGCGTCGGCGAACAGGGCATGACCGCCCTCCTCGCCGTCCTCGAAGGCACCCCCTGGACCGCCCCCGACATCCCCGTCACCCTCGTCGTCCGCGACTCCACGGGCCCGGCCCCCACCGACTGACCTGCGGACACGGCGAAGCCCCGGCCACCCCGCGAGGGGCGACCGGGGCCACGCACCCGATCCTGGTCCTGCCCGCTACTCCGCGTCGTCCTCCGGAGCCTCGTCGTTCGACACCGCGTCCGCCTGCGCCGCGGCCGGCACGTCCGCCTCCAGCAGCCGCGACAGCTGCCGGCCCCGGATCCGCTTGAACTTGCGCTGCTGCGACCTGGTCCGGTCCAGCACCGCCACCTCCAGCCGCTCGGCCGGAATCGCCTTGTCGGCACCGTTGGCCTGGCTGGACAGCGCCGCCACCGCCAGCTTCAGCGCCTCCGACAGGGTCATACCGTCCTGGTGGCGCTGGTCCAGGTAGGTGCTGATCTGCTCGGCGTTGCCGCCGACCGCGACCGAGCCGTGCTCGTCCACGATCGAACCGTCGTGCGGCAGCCGGTAGATCTGGTCGCCGGCGGCCGTCGCACCGACCTCGGCCACCACCAGCTCCACCTCGTACGGCTTCTCACCGGCCGAGGAGAAGATCGTGCCGAGCGTCTGCGCGTACACGTTGGCCAGCCCACGGGCCGTCACATCGTCACGGTCGTAGGTGTATCCGCGAAGATCCGCGTACCGCACACCGCCGATCCGCAGGTTCTCGTACTCGTTGTACTTGCCGGCGGCCGCGAAGCCGATCCGGTCGTAGATCTCGCTGAACTTGTGCAGCGCGCGGGACGGGTTCTCGCCGACGAACACGATGCCGTCGGCGTACTGCAGCACGACAAGGCTGCGACCGCGGGCGATGCCCTTCCGGGCGTATTCCGCCCGGTCGGCCATGGCCTGCTGGGGTGACACATAGAACGGAGTCGACACCGGCTTTCCGTCCCTTTCTTCTGGGCTCCTACGAAGCGACGGATGGTCAGAGCAGGGCGGCGCGCGGGCCGTCGGGCTGCTCCAGCCTGCGGTTGGTGACCGAACGGGCGAGTTCCTGCGACTCCTCGTCGGTCAGCCTTCGGAACCCCTCGTCCGTGATGACGGTGACGATCGGGTAGATGTGGCGGTACAGGTCCGGCCCGCCGGTCGCCGAGTCGTCGTCGGCGGCGTCGTACAGCGCCTGCACCACCAGCGTGGTGGCCTGCTCCTCGGTCAGATCCGGGCGGTAGAGCTTCTTCATGGAGCCCCGCGCGAAGATCGAACCGGAACCGGTCGCCGCGTAGCCGTGCTCCTCGGAGCGGCCGCCGGTGACGTCGTAGGAGAAGATCCGGCCCTTCTCCTTGCCCTCGTCGTAGCCGGCGAAGAGGGGCACCACGGCCAGGCCCTGCATCGCCATGCCGAGGTTGCTCCGGATCATGGTGGAGAGCCGGTTGGCCTTGCCCTCCAGGGAGAGGGTCGCCCCCTCCACCTTCTCGAAGTGCTCCAGCTCCAGCTGGAACAGCTTGACCATCTCCACGGCCAGGCCGGCCGTACCGGCGATGCCGACCGCGGAGTACTCGTCGGCCGGGAACACCTTCTCGATGTCCCGCTGCGCGATCATGTTCCCCATGGTCGCCCGTCGGTCACCGGCGAGCACGACCCCGCCGGGGAAGGTGGCGGCCACGATGGTCGTCCCGTGCGGCGCCTCGATGACACCCTCCGGCAGCTTGCGGTTGCCGGGCAGCATCTCGGGCGAGTGCGCGCCCAGGAAGTCCATGAAGGACGAGGACCCCGGCGTCAGGAAGGCTGCCGGTAGACGCCCTGTGCTACGAGTGTTGGGTTCCACAGGTTTCCTTCCACGTAAGCGGCTGCACGCCGTATGACGTCCGGCCGATCCTTGACTGCCCCAGGGCTGCGTTACAGCTGAAGCACAGTACGCCTCGGACCTTACCCGTCTGATGATCGTGATCCACATGCTCGGCCAGCCCTTCTTGGCAGATCACGCAGACCCCATTCTGAGCAGCGATCATCTCGTCGCGCTGATCCTCGCTCATGCCGTAAGCGCGCTTGAGATGGCCCGCCCTGCCGCGCGCCGCCTTGCACGGCTTGCACGGCTTGCAACAGGTGGCGAGCCCATCAGGTGCGGTTGCGTTCTTGTGCCACTCACTGTGGGGCTTGACCTCCCCGCAGGAACGGCATTGCTTCCAACCCGGTGGCACTTCCGCCCGGACCCAGACCGCCTTGCCCTTGGCGGCCTGCCGGCGCCGGTAGTGCTCTGCCCCATAGGCGGCGACGCATGATCGGCACCGGGCCTGCAGGCCGTCCTTGGTGGAGCGGTTCGCGGCGAACGCACTGAGCGGTTGCTGCTGGCCACACCCACGGCACAGCTTCGATTCGGTCGACATGGCCCTAGCCCACCAGGGCCACCTTCATTTCGAAGGCAGAGGTCTCTACTCGCCACCCTTTTGAACGAAGCTTCGAACAAAATCCTCAGCGTTCTCTTCGAGCACATCATCGATTTCGTCAAGTACGGAGTCGACGTCGTCGGAGAGCTTTTCCTGGCGCTCCTTGAGGTCGGTCGATTCTTCGACCGCGGCCTCCTCGACCTCCTCGGTCGAGCGCGTCGCCTTCTGCTGTCCGCCGCCGGTGTCCTTGGTCGCCATGTCTACCTCACCCCGCTCGGTTCGCACGCTCATGTCGAGAGACCCCGGGATTCGGGATCTCTCAAGATCAGACCCTACGTCGGACCCTATAGGGAGGGTCCGACATTCGTCCCCGTACTTTCACAGTCCGGTTCTTCTCATGATTCCCGGACCGATCGCATTTCAGGCCCGCCGAGGCCCCTTCACTGCCCCGAAAGCACCCGGACCAGGTCCTCCGCCGTGCGGCAGCGGTCCAGGAGCTCCTTGACGTGGTTGCGGGTCCCCCGCAGGGGTTCCAGCGTCGGGACCCGCTGGAGCGAGTCCCGGCCCGGGAGGTCGAAGATCACCGAGTCCCAGGAGGCCGCCGCCACGTCGTCCGCGTACTGCTCCAGGCAGCGGCCGCGGAAGTACGCCCGGGTGTCCTCCGGAGGCTTGCTCTGGGCCCGCTCCACCGCGGACTCCTCCACCAGCCGCTTCATCTTTCCGCGGGCCACCAGACGGTTGTAGAGGCCCTTCTCGGGCCGTACGTCCGAGTACTGGAGGTCCACCAGGTGCAGCCGCGCCGCGTCCCAGTCGAGACCGTCGCGGCGCCGGTAGCCCTCGAGGATCTCCCGCTTGGCGATCCAGTCCAGCTCCCCCGACAGGCTCATGGGGTTGCTCTCCAGCCGGCCCAGCACGTCCTCCCAGCGGGCCAGCACATCCTTGGTCTGCTCGTCCGCGTCCGCGCCGAAACGCTCGTCCACGTACTTCCTGGCCAGCTCGAAGTACTCCATCTGGAGCTGTACGGCGGACAGTGTCCGGCCGCTGCGCAGCGTGATGAGGTACTTCAGCGAGGGGTCGTGGGAGACGTGGTGGAGGGTGCGTACGGGCTGGTCGACGGCCAGGTCGACGCCGATGAACCCGTCCTCGATCATGGACAGGACGAGCGCCGTGGTGCCGAGCTTGAGGTAGGTGGAGATCTCCGAGAGGTTCGCGTCGCCGATGATCACGTGGAGCCGGCGGTACTTCTCGGCGTCGGAGTGCGGCTCGTCCCGGGTGTTGATGATGGGCCGCTTGAGGGTGGTCTCCAGGCCGACCTCGACCTCGAAGTAGTCCGCGCGCTGGCTGATCTGGAAGCCGTGCTCGCGGCCGTCCTGCCCGATGCCCACGCGTCCCGCTCCGGTCACGACCTGTCGCGAGACGAAGAAGGGGGTCAGGTGGCGCACGATCTCCGAGAAGGGGGTCTCCCGCTTCATCAGGTAGTTCTCGTGCGTGCCGTAGGAGGCGCCCTTGTTGTCGGTGTTGTTCTTGTAGAGGTGGATCGGCTGGGCACCGGGCAGCTGGGCGGCCCGTACGGCGGCCTCGGCCATGATCCGCTCGCCGGCCTTGTCCCAGAGCACGGCGTCGAGCGGGTTGGTGATCTCCGGGGAGCTGTACTCGGGGTGTGCGTGGTCGACGTAGAGCCGTGCGCCGTTCGTCAGGATGACGTTGGCGAGGCCGATGTCCTCGTCGGTCAGCTGGCTGCTGTCGGCGGCCTCGCGGGCGAGGTCGAAGCCGCGGGCGTCCCGCAGCGGGTTCTCCTCCTCGAAGTCCCAGCGGGCGCGTCGCGCCCGGTGCATCGCCGCCGCGTAGGCGTTGACGATCTGGGACGAGGTGAGCATGGCATTGGCGTTCGGGTGACCGGGGACGGAGATCCCGTACTCCGTCTCGATCCCCATTACTCGCCGTACGGTCATGCGGCCCTCCTTGCCCGGCGGCGCCCCCCTTCGGGGGCGGCGCTCAAGTACCGCTGGTGCTCCGGTGCGTGTGACTGTGCGGTGCCCGTCCCCGCACTGCGCGACCGGCGGTACGGAAGAGCCTAGAACCACTGCGCGCTCGTGGGGAGATCATTTCCGTCATTGAATCTGCCCTGTCACCGGCTGGAATACGGCCGGTAAAGCGGTCGGGTAAAGCAGTCGGCTGCGGATGCCCGGGGAGGGCATCCGCAGCCGCTCCGCTTCAGAGGTACTGACCGGTGTTCGCCACCGTGTCGATGGAGCGTCCGGTGTCCGCGCCTTGCTTTCCGGTGACGAGCGTGCGGATGAATACGATCCGCTCGCCCTTCTTGCCGGAGATTCGGGCCCAGTCGTCCGGGTTGGTGGTGTTGGGCAGGTCCTCGTTCTCCTTGAACTCGTCCACGCACGCCTGGAGGAGGTGGGAGACCCGGAGGCCCTTCTGGTTGTGTTCGAGGAAGGCCTTGATGGCCATCTTCTTCGCACGGTCCACGATGTTCTGGATCATCGCGCCCGAGTTGAAGTCCTTGAAGTAGAGGACTTCCTTGTCGCCGTTGGCGTACGTGACCTCGAGGAAGCGGTTCTCCTCGGTTTCGGCGTACATCTGCTCGACGACGGTCTGGATCATGCTGTGGACGGTGCCGGCCGTGGAGCCCTGGTGCTCGGACAGGTCGTCCGTGTGCAGGGGCAGCGAGGCCTTGAGGTACTTCGCGAAGATGTCCTTCGCGGCCTCGGCGTCCGGACGCTCGATCTTGATCTTCACGTCGAGGCGGCCGGGGCGCAGGATGGCCGGGTCGATCATGTCCTCGCGGTTGGAGGCGCCGATGACGATGACGTTCTCCAGGCCCTCCACGCCGTCGATCTCGGCGAGGAGCTGGGGGACGATGGTGTTCTCGACGTCGGAGCTGACTCCGGATCCGCGGGTGCGGAAGAGGGATTCCATCTCGTCGAAGAAGACGATGACGGGGGTGCCCTCGCTGGCCTTCTCGCGGGCCCGCTGGAAGACCAGGCGGATGTGCCGCTCGGTCTCGCCGACGTACTTGTTGAGGAGCTCGGGGCCCTTGATGTTCAGGAAGTACGACTTCCCCTGGGCCTGTCCGGTCACTTCGGCGACCTTCTTGGCAAGGGAGTTGGCGACGGCCTTGGCGATGAGCGTCTTGCCGCAGCCGGGCGGGCCGTAGAGCAGGATGCCCTTCGGGGGCCGCAGTTCGTGTTCCTTGAACAGGTCGGGGTAGAGGTACGGGAGCTCGACCGCGTCGCGGATCAGCTCGATCTGGTCGCCCAGGCCGCCGATCTTGTCGTAGTCGATGTCGGGGACCTCTTCGAGGACCAGGTCCTCGACCTCGCTCTTGGGGACGACCTCGTAGACGTAGCCGGAGCGGGGTTCGAGCAGGAGGGCGTCGCCGGGACGGATGGTGATGTCCAGGAGCGGCTCGGCGAGCCTCACCACCCGTTCCTCGTCGGTGTGCCCGACGACCAGGGCGCGCTCGCCGTCCTCGAGGATCTCCTTGAGGGTGACGATGTCCCCGGCCCGCTCGAATTCCATGGCCTCGACCACGTTGAGGGCCTCGTTGAGCATGACCTCCTGGCCGCGCCGGAGGTCTTCCGGGTCGACGCTGGGGCTGACGTTCACGCGGAGCTTTCGGCCTCCGGTGAAGATGTCGACGGTGCCGTCCTCGTTGGCCTGCAGGAAGACACCGAAGCCTGCCGGCGGCTGTGCGAGCCGGTCGACTTCTTCCTTGAGGGCCACGATCTGGTCGCGGGCCTCACGGAGGGTATTCGCCAGTCGTTCGTTCTGTGCGGAGACGCCGGCCAGATTTGTCTGGAGCTCGACGATCCGCTCTTCGAGAATCCTCGTGTGTCGCGGAGAGTCGGCGAGCTTACGTCGCAGGACGGCGATTTCCTGCTCGAGATAGGCAACCTGGCCGGCGGGGTCCTCGGACCCTCGCGCGGGCCGGATGCCGCGGTTGATGTCGTCGTCGTGGGCTGCCACGGTCCTCACCTCCTCCAAGGGGAGCTGGACGCTTCCTGACCCTACCTGGGCTGGTGGTGATTGAAACCCCTAGATCACAAAGACGATAGAGGTGTGTCCGATCTTCACCCTTGCGTACTCCCTCACGCCAAGGAAATACCCACCCATCAAACTCGGGAAGCAGCCGGTTGTAAGGTCGAAGTGTTCAACACCCGTCAGGGCCCGTGCGACTTGCTGCGGCTTGTGACCGGGATGGATCACTCACCGCAGGGAACGGCAGGAGATATGACCGTGCAGCAGGAGGCTCCGACGGGCGGCACCGGTGGGACCGGCGAGCCGCTTGAGGTCTGGATCGACCAGGACCTCTGCACCGGGGACGGCATCTGCGCGCAGTACGCGCCCGAGGTGTTCGAGCTGGACATCGACGGTCTGGCGTACGTGAAGAGCGGGGACGACGAGCTTCTGCAGGAGGTGGGGGCGACCACTCCGGTGCCGCTGCCGCTGCTTCAGGACGTGGTGGACTCGGCGAAGGAATGTCCGGGTGACTGCATCCACGTAAGGCGCGTTTCGGACGGGGTGGAGGTCTTCGGTCCGGACGCGGAGTGACGTTTCAAACACTCCTGGCGGCTGAGTCCGTCAGCTCCTGGCGGAATTTTCCGTCGCTCCAGCGCCACTTGGCGAGCTGCTTCTTGTCGGGGCAGCAGCGGGGCACCTCGGGGCCGGAGTAGCCGAGCAGGCTCGCGGTGACGCTGCGGTCGCGCACGGTCAGTTCCGTGACGGTCTGGCGCTGCGGGGTGTCCAGGAGGGTGGCCACGACGCGGGGGCGGGAGCCTTCGGCCGGCGCCTGGGTGAGGACGTAGAGGGCGTGCGGCGGGGTGCCGGAGCCCGCGTCGCAGCGGACGGCCGCCACGGTTTCGGGGCGGCCGTCGCCGTCGAGGTCGCCCTGGGCGGTGGCGGTGACGGCCTGGGGCGCGCCCTTGCAGTCGAGGGGGTAGGTGACGGCGGCAGCGTCGGGGGCGACGGCCTGCGGCCCCTTGGCGACGGGCTCCTCGGCGGCGGCCGGGCTGCCGGTGGCCGGCTGTACGAATCCCGCTGCGGCTATGACGGCGGCCATGGCGGTGGCCGTGGCGAGCCAGTGGAGGGGCCTGGGCCGGGTGTGGGCCAGGGTGTCCGGGTTTGCCAGCGTGGCGGGGGTGTGCAGCACGCGGGGTGTCTCCTGTGCGAAGGGTGACGGGGAGCCAGCATCGTGCCACACCTCACACGGGGGTGGAACGGCAGGGTCCGAGGTCGGTACGGAGACAACGAAAAGGCGCTGTGGTGCAGTTCCCCCGGGGTCGGGGGAACTGCACCACAGCGCCTTCGTGTTGGGTCGGCGGAGGGGGTGGAGGGTCCCTACGCGGAGCGGTCGCTGCCGGGGCCCTCGTAGTCCTCGCCGTAGGCGCCCTTGGCGGGGCGGCGGCGGCGCATGGGGGGCTCGACGCCGTCGGCGAGGCGGCGGGCGGTGACGAGGAAGCCGGTGTGGCCGATCATGCGGTGGTCCGGGCGGACGGCCAGGCCTTCCACGTGCCAGTTGCGGATCATCGACTCCCACGGCTGCGGCTCGGCGAAGCAGCCGATCTCGCGGATGGACTCGACGGTCTTGGACAGCTGGGTGGTGGTGGCCACGTAGCAGCAGAGGATGCCGCCGGGGACGAGGGCCTTGGAGACGGCTTCCAGGCATTCCCACGGGGCGAGCATGTCCAGGATGACGCGGTCGACGTCGGTGTCGGACAGGTTGTCCTGAAGGTCGCCGACGGTGAGCTGCCAGGCCGGGTGGGGGCCGCCGAAGTAGCGTTCCACGTTGGCGGTGGCGATCTCGGCGAAGTCCGCGCGGCGCTCGTAGCTGTGGAGCATGCCCTGGTCGCCGATGGCGCGCAGCAGGAAGCTGCTCAGGGAGCCGGAGCCCACGCCCGCTTCCACGACGCGGGCGCCGGGGAAGATGTCGGCGAAGGCCAGGATCTGGCCCGCGTCCTTGGGGTAGACCACGGCGGCGCCGCGGGGCATGGACAGGACGTAGTCGGGGAGCAGGGGGCGCAGCGCGAGGTACGCGACGTTCCCCGTGGTACGGACAACACTGCCTTCGGGGGCACCGATCAGCTCGTCGTGGGGGAAGGAACCCTTGTGGGTGTGGAAATTCTTCCCGGCTTCGAGCGTGAAGGTGTAGTGGCGGCCCTTGGGGTCGGTGAGCTGAACCTGGTCCCCGACCTTGAAGGGCCCGCGTCGGCGGGCGGCACCGGTCGGTTCGGACATGTGACCAGTGTATTGGCTTCAGGACTGGGGCCGTGCCATGGCCTTCACGAAGGCCTTCTCGACGTCGAGGGTGGACAGGACGCCGTAGATGGCGCCGCCGGGTTCGAGGACGAGGTATTCGGTGGCGGGGGTGGCGCGGAGGTGGTCGAGGAGTTCTTCGCCGGTGAGTTCCGCGGAAACCTTCATGCCGTCGGTGAGGTCCTGGGAGAGGGTGCTGACGGCGACCCAGGGGCGGCGGTGCTCGGGTACGGAGGCGATGGCGCTCTCGCGGACGATGGCGGTGGGGTCTCCGTGGCCGTCGACGACGACGAGGGCGCGGGCTCCGGCTTCGTTGGCGCGGCGGAGGGCTTCGGAGAGGGGGGTGGCGTTCTCGACGGGGATGGCGCGGCGGGTGAGGCTGCGGGCGCGTAGTTCGGGGAGGTGTTCGCGCAGTCGGGCCATGCGGAGGCTGTTGCCGGCTCCGGTCCAGATGATGGCGGCCAGGATGGCGGCGAGGAGGGCGTCCATGACGGTGTCCATGCCGCCGATCTCCTCGGTGCGGTTGCCGAGGAAGCCGGTGTGGGTGAGCAGGGGCAGGCCGAGGAGGACGGCGACGGCGAGTGCGCGGCCGACCCAGGCGGCGGCGACGGTGCCGGCCATGGGTTTGCCGGTGATGCCCCAGATGACGGCGCGGAGCATGCGGCCGCCGTCGAGGGGGAGGCCGGGGAGCAGGTTGAAGGCCGCGACGAGGAGGTTGGAGATCATCAGGCCGGCGAGGAGGACGCCGGGGACGGTCGCCGGGTCGACGGCCTTCATGCCGAGGTAGAAGCCGCCGGCGAGGAGGAGGGAGAGCAGGGGGCCGACGAAGGCGAGGACGAATTCGCGGCCGGGGGTCTCGGACTCCTTCTCGATTTCGGAGACTCCGCCGAAGAACTGGAGCTGGATGCGGCGGACGGGGAGTTTGAAGCGGAGGGCGGCGACGGTGTGGGCGAGTTCGTGGACGAGGACGGAGGCGTAGAAGGCGACGGCGAAGAAGAGGGAGACCAGGTAGCGGACGGGTCCGAGGTCCGGCAGGACGCGGTCGAGCTGGTCTCCGAAGACCCAGGTGATGAGGGCGGCGACGAGGAACCAGCTGGGTGAGACGTAGACGGGCACGCCGAAGGGGCGGCCCATGAGGAGTCCGCCGCCCGGTCCCGAGCGCCGGTTATCGCGCTCGCCGGTCTGGTCGGTGTCTGCCACGTCTGTCCTTCGTTCGGTGCTGGGGGTTCACGTGTGGTTCTCGTCGCGTACGGCGCGGTGTGTGAGCGCCTGGTGATGCTCCGATCATGCAGTGCGAGGGGGCTTGGCGTCGATGGTATGCGCGTGCTGTCCGTGGCGGGTCGTAGGGTTTTGTGCATGACGACGAGCCCCGGTGCCGTGCCCGGCGCGGCCGAAGCCGCCAGCCCCAGCGCTGTGGCGCCCTCTTCGCTCTCTCCTTCCCGGGCGAGCGATTTCATGCAGTGTCCTTTGCTGTACCGGTTCCGGGTGATCGACAAGCTGCCGGAGAAGCCGAGTGCGGCGGCGACGCGGGGGACGCTGGTGCACGCGGTGCTGGAGCGGCTCTTCGATCATCCCGCGCAGGAGCGGACGGCGCCGCGGGCGAAGGAGCTGATCCCTGGGCAGTGGGACCGGTTGCTGGGGTCGCGGCCGGAGCTGGCGGAGCTGTTCCCGGAGGGTGACGAGGGGGCGGCGCTGGCGCGGTGGCTGACGGAGGCGGAGGGGCTGGTCGAGCGCTGGTTCACGCTGGAGGACCCGACGCGGCTGGAGCCGGTGGAGCGGGAGTTCTTCGTGGAGACGGAGCTGGAGTCGGGGCTGCGGCTGCGCGGGATCATCGACCGGGTGGACGTGGCGCCGACGGGTGAGGTGCGGATCGTCGACTACAAGACGGGGAAGGCGCCGCGGCCGGAGTACGCGGAGGGTGCGCTGTTCCAGATGAAGTTCTACGCGCTGGTGGTGTGGCGGCTGAAGCAGGTCGTGCCGCGGCGGCTGCAGCTGGTGTATCTGGGCAGTGGGGACGTGCTGACGTACGACCCGGTGGTGGCGGATCTGGAGCGGGTGGAGCGCAAGCTGCTGGCGCTGTGGGAGGCGATCCGGGAGGCGACGGCGACGGGTGAGTGGCGGCCGCGGCCGACGAAGCTGTGCGGGTGGTGCGACCACCGGGCGTCGTGTCCGGAGTTCGGTGGTACTCCCCCGGTGTATCCGCTGCCGGTGGTGCCGAGGCCGGGCGGGAGTCCGGAGGGCGCTTAGGGCGTGTCGGTGCGGGCGGCGCCGCGGGCAGGGCCGGTCGATGCCCACCAGGCGACCAGCCGGGCGGCGGTCGCGTCGGCCTGCGGGCACGGGGATTCGAGACCGTAGTGGTCCTGCAGTTCGTGCTGCAGGAAGTCGGCGATCTCCGTCCGGTCGGCGCCGCTGCGGAGCCGTCCGAGGAGGGGGGCGAGCATGCAGTCGTACTCGCCGCGCACGTCGTCGGCGACGCCGATCGGATCCCACGCGTTGATCAGGCGTCGCAGTTCGTTCTCGGTGGCGGTGCTCCAGGCTTTCACCCCCTCAGCCTGTCAGCCGGGAAGGTCCGCCGTGGCAGCGGCCCCGGGGGCGGGAGTTCTTGATCGTCGGGTCAGGGCAGAATGGGCGTGTCCGTCCGAGCCGTCCCACGAATACGAGGTATCGCCCGTGGCCATCCGCGTTCTTCTGGTCGACGACCAGCCACTGTTGCGCACCGGCTTCCGGATGATCCTGGAGGCGGAGGAGGAGCTGGCGGTGGTCGGCGAGGCCGGGGACGGCCTGCAGGCGCTGGACCAGGTGCGGGCGCTCCAGCCGGACGTGGTGCTGATGGACATCCGGATGCCGCGGATGGACGGGGTCGAGGCGACGCGCCAGATCACCGGTCCGGGGCGGGACGGTCCGGCGAAGGTGCTGGTGCTGACCACGTTCGATCTGGACGAGTACGTGGTGGAGGCGCTGCGGGCCGGGGCGAGCGGGTTCCTGCTGAAGGACGCGCCGGCGGTCGAGCTGGTGCAGGCGATCCGGGTGGTGGCGGCGGGTGAGGCGATGCTCGCGCCGAGCATCACGCGGCGGCTGCTGGACAAGTACGCGGGGCACCTGCCGTCGGGTGAGGAGCGGGTCCCGGACACGCTGGGGACGCTGACCGAGCGCGAGGTGGAGGTGCTGAAGCTGGTGGCGCGGGGCCTGTCGAACGCGGAGATCGCGGCGGACCTGTTCGTGAGCGAGACGACGGTCAAGACGCACGTGGGGCACGTTCTGACGAAGCTGGGGCTGCGTGACCGGGTGCAGGCGGCGGTGTACGCGTACGAGAGCGGTCTGGTGCGCCCCGGGGCGCAGTAGCGGACGCGGACGCTGTGGCTGTGGCTGTGGCTGTGGCTGTGGGGAACGGGCACGGGGCCGCACGTGCGAGTGGATCTCGCGCGTGCGGCCCCGTGGTGTGTCCGGGGGCGGCCCGGATCAGCCCTTGCTGATCTCCCAGAAGCGGAAGACCGTGGAGGCGTCGAGGGACCACTGCAGGCCGTTGACGTTCTGGCGGGTGACGGCGTACTGCTTGCCCTGCCAGAGCGGGAGGAGCGGGAGCTCGTCGGCGACGATGTCCTGGAGCCGGTTGTAGTCGGTGTTGGCCGCGGTGCGGTCGGACTTCGCGGAGGTCGACGGGATGATCGTCCCGGTGATCTCCTTGTTGTCGTAGTTGTTGTTCAGGACGTTGCCCGGGCCGAAGAACGGCTGGGTGAAGTTGTCGGCGTCCGGGTAGTCGGGGACCCAGCCCTTGACGTAGATGCCGTACTTGCCCGCCTGGATGTCCTGCTCGTACTGCTCGTACTCGACGGACTTGACGTCGGCCTCGAAGAGGCCGCTGTCGTTGAGCTGCTTGGCGATGACCTCGAACTGCTGGTCGGTGGAGGGGCCGTAGCGGGACGGGGTCGAGTACAGGGTGACCTTGACCTTGCCGTTGATGTTCGCGGCCTTGAGGACGGCCTTGGCCTTCTCGGGCTGCGGGGTGCCGCCGTAGCGGTCGAAGAACGGCGTGGTGTGGCCGGCGATGCCGGTCGGGACGATGGAGTACAGCGCGGTGGCGGTTCCGGCGTACACGTCCTTGACGAGGGCTTCTCGGTCCACGAGGTAGGCGATGGCCTTGCGGACGGGGAGCTTGCCGACGACCGGGTCGTTCATGTTGAAGACCATGTGCTCGACCTCGGCACCGGTGCCCTGGACGACGTCGACCTTCTCGTCGCCGGTCTTGCTGGAGGCGAGGGCGGCGATGTCCTTCGCGGCGAGGCCGCGGAAGGCGAAGTCGACGTCTCCGCTCTCCAGGACGGTCTTGAGGCCGGCCTGGTCGCCGTTGAAGAACTTCAGGGTGACGCCGGTGTTCTTGGCCTTGGCCTTGCCGGTGTAGGACTCGTTGACCGAGAAGGAGGCGCTCTTCTCGCTGAAGGAGTCGAGCTTGTAGACGCCGGAGCCGACGGCCTTGTTGTCGGTGCGGAGCTTGTCGGCCGGGTACTCGCGGTGGTCGACGATGGAGCCCGCACCCGAGGCGATCTTGCTCGGGAACGTGGCGTCGGAGGTCTTCAGGCGGAAGACGACGGTCTTCTCGTCCGGGGCGTCGATGCCGGCGATCGAGGCGAGCATGACGGCGGGGCCGTTCTCGTCGTTGATCTTCAGCGTGCGCTCGAAGGAGTACTTGACGTCCTTCGAGGTGAGCTCGTTGCCGTTGCTGAACTTCAGGTCGGACTTGAGCGTGCACTTGAAGAGCTTGCTGTCGCCGCCCTCGAAGCCGCAGCTCTGGGCCGCGTCGGGCTCGGGGGTGGTTCCGCCCTTGGGGAAGCTCAGCAGCGACTGGAAGACGTTGTTGAAGAGCAGCCAGGAGCCCGGGTCGTAGCCGGAGGCCGGGTCGGTGGACTTCACCTTGTCGGATATGCCCATGACCACGCCCTTGCCGCTGCCGGCATTGGAGCCATCGGTCGAACCGCAACCGCTGAGCAGCGCGGCGGCGGTGGCCGCGCCGAGCGGGGCCGCCAGCCACTGGTTACGTCGATTCACGCGAACGTCCTTCACAGTCGAACTGTTTCGTTGCTCCGGCCCGCGACACCCGCTGCCGGTCTTTGCCTTGCTCAGCCGCTTACGCCACGGCCGAGCTCCCACAACTGGAGGTCGGAGATGGCGTTGACCGACCACTCCACTCCGGTGATCCCGTCGCGTGCGGCGACGTACTGCTTGCCCTGCCACAGGGGCAGGACGGGTACGTCCTCGGCGACGATGTCCTGCATCTCCGTGATCGCGGGTGCGGCGACGTTACGGTCGACCGCGCGCCGGGATTCGGGGAGGAGCCTGGTGCGCACCGCGTTGTTGGCGTACGGCGTGCCCAGGAAGTTGTCCTGCTCCAGGAACGGGGCGAGGAAGTTGTCGGCGTCCGGGTAGTCGGGGAACCAGCCGAGCCCGTAGGCGGCGTGGTCGCCCTTCTTCTGTGCGGGGCGGAATTCCGCCCACTCGCTGCCCTGGACGGTGATGTCGAACAGCTGGGTGGCGTTGAGCTGGGCCTTGAGGGCCTCGAACTCGGCCGCCGTGCCGTCGCCGTAGTGGTCGTTGGTGTAGTGCAGCGTCAGCTTGACCGGGGTCTTGATCCCGGCTTCCTTCAGCAGCGCGGCGGCCTTGGGCGTGTTGCCGTCGCCGTACTTGTTGTAGAAGGAGTTGACGTGGCCGGTCACGCTGGTGGGGACCAGCGAGTAGAGCGGCTGGGCGGACTTGCCGTAGACCTTGGAGATCAGCGCGCCGCGGTCGACGGCGGCGGCGAGCGCCTGGCGCACGGCCTTGTCCTTGACGACGGGCGCGTCGGTGTTGAAGCCGAGGTAGCGGATCTCCAGGCCGGGCATCGGGACCAGCTTGACGCCCTTGGGCGGGTTGGCGCTGAGCTCGGTGATCTGGGCGGGCGACAGGGTGCGGGAGACCATGTGGATCTTCCCGTCCGTGAGGGCCTTGCCCATGGCCGGGGAGTCGGGGTAGGTACGCAGCTCGACCTTGTCGTTCTGCAGCTTGATGTCGCCCTTGTAATGGGGGTTCTTGCTGAAGACGGCGCGGACGAGGCGGTTCTCCTTGACCTCGGCCTTCATGGTGTAGGGCCCGGAGCCGTCCACCTCGAAGCCCTCGCGGAGCTTCTTGGCGTCGTAGTCCTTCTCGCTGACGATGCCGGCGGCGGGGGTGGAGAGCTTGAAGGGGAAGGTCGCGTCCGGGGTCTTCAGGTGGAAGACCACGGTGTCCTCGCCCTTGACCTCGACGTTGTCGAGGGTGGAGAGCAGCGAGGAGGGGCCGTTCTCGTCCTTGATGGCGAGGACCCGGTCGATGGAGAACTTGACGTCCTTGGCGGTGAGCGGGTCGCCGCTCGCGAACTTGAGCCCGGGGCGCAGGGTGCAGCGGTAGCTCTCGTTGCCGGAGTCGGTGAAGCGGCACGCGGAGGCCGCTTCGGGGACGGGCTGGCCGCCGCCGCGGGGGGTGTGCATCAGCGTCTGGACGGTCTGGCGCAGGATGTTCCAGGCGCCGGCGTCGTAGGCGTAGGCGGGGTCGAAGGGGGCGGGAGCGAAGTCTGCGGCCTCGAACCGGTCGGTGGTCCCGACGACGATCGCCGCGGATCCGGCTCCTCCGCCACTCGCGGTGCCGCATGCGGCCAGCGCGGGGGTGAGCAGTCCGGCCGCGGCCGTCAGCACCATGGTCTTGCGGTTCATGCTGGAAGTACTCCCTGTAACCGGCACTTGCTCAAAGCGGTGTGGAGGGCACTCGCGGCGGTCGCCCGTTCAGGGCGGAACGATCGGGCCGGTGTTGTGACGATCGGTCCACGCGGTCCGGAACAGGGGTGTGTGTCCGGGACGCGGCTGGGTGCGGCGCAGTGCCCGGCTCGACACTAGTGGTCCGGGGCGGGATGGCTGGAACTGGCCGGACTTGGGGCGTAATCGCACCGTGATCGGAGCGAACTGCCTGTTCGCAGGCAGGGCTGCGCAGATTCGGTCAGGGGCTGATCAATGTGGACACATTGGAAGCCGTCGGGGTCCCCGGACAGGTCCTTCGGGGGTGTGGCGCGTGACCAAGGTCACCCTGCGCAACAGCACCGGAGGGGATGGAATTTCAGCCTCCGGGGCCTGAGACGGAAGATCCTTCCGTCGGGACGCGGCCCGACGGGGTTCCATTCGGTACAGAGCGTGCTCGGGGGATTCCATTGCGTGGCAATGCATACCGATGTAGGGCACTGCATGCCGATGTGTCCAGTTGGGTGGGTCGCGCGCCTGAGCGGGGCGCGGGCCGGGCTCCGGACCCGCCCGTCGTCACTCTCAGTTCATGGGGGCGATGAGGGAGCGCAGGAAGGCGAGGTCGACGTCCTCCAGCGAGCGGACGACCGTACGCCCGGGGGCCGGTTCGATCACGCCGACCGAGGGGATGGCCACGACCCGGCAGCCGGCGGCCTCCGCGGCCGCCACTCCGGTACGGGTGTCCTCGATGACGGCGCACCGGGAGGGGTGCGCGCCCAGCGTCCGCGCGGCGAGCAGGTACGGGTCGGGGTGCGGCTTGGTACGGGCGACCTCGTCGCCGGCGACCGTCAGCGTGAACCGGTCGCGGCCGAGGGTGAGCAGGACCTGGTCGATGACCCGGCGGTGAGAGGCGGAGACGAGGGCGGTGGGCACGTTGTGCCGGGCCAGCTCGGCCAGCAGCCGCTCGGCGCCCGGCATGAGCGGGACCCGGTCGGCGATGCGGGCCTCGAAGCGCTCGTTGAGCAGGACGCTCAGCTCGGCGATGGTGATGGCGGCCCCGGTGGCTTCGATCAGGAAGCCGGCGCTGCGGGTCATGGGCCCGCCGACGACCTCGTCGCGCCAGGCGTCCTCGAGCCGGTGGCCGAGCTCGCGGAAGACCTGCGCCTCGATCTCCCACCAGAAGCCCTCGGTGTCCACCAGGGTGCCGTCCATGTCGAGCAGAACCGCCTGCAGGGCCGAGCCGTCGGCCGTGCGGGTGACCGGGGCGGGAACGGTGCTCGTCATGCGCGTGCCTCTCGAAGGGACGAGAAGGCCGGTCACCTCTTCCCGCGGGGCATCCCCGGGGGAACAGGCGACCGGCCTGTATGGGACCGACAAGTGTACGTCGCCGGAGCTCAGCGTGCGTTGAAATACTTCGCTTCGGGGTGGTGAATCACGATGGCGTCCGTCGACTGCTCCGGGTGGAGCTGGAACTCCTCCGAGAGGTGGACGCCGATCCGCTCCGGCTGGAGGAGGTCGGCGATCTTCGCGCGGTCCTCCAGGTCGGGGCAGGCGCCGTAGCCGAGGGAGAAGCGGGCGCCGCGGTACTTGAGGTCGAACATGTCCTCGACCTTGGACGGGTCCTCGCCGCCGAATCCGAGCTCGGCGCGGACGCGGGCGTGCCAGTACTCGGCCATGGCCTCGGCGAGCTGGACGGACAGGCCGTGCAGCTCCAGGTACTCGCGGTAGGAGTCGGACGCGAACAGCTTGGCGGTGGCCTCGCCGATCTTCGAGCCGACGGTGACCACCTGGAGGCCGACGACGTCGGTCTCGCCGGACTCCTCCGGGCGGAAGAAGTCCGCGAGGCACAGGCGGCGGCCGCGGCGCTGGCGCGGGAAGGTGAAGCGGGTCCGCTCGTTGCCGGCGTCGTCGAGGATGATCAGGTCCTCGCCCTTGGAGACGCAGGGGAAGTAGCCGTAGACGACGGCAGCCTCCAGGAGGTTCTCGGTGTGCAGCTTCTCCAGGAGGCCGCGCAGCCGCGGGCGGCCCTCGCTCTCGACGAGCTCCTCGTACGTGGCCCCGCCGGCGCGGGCCTGCTTGAGGCCCCACTGGCCCTTGAAGAGGGCGCCCTCGTCCAGCCAGGAGGCGTAGTCCTTGAGCGGGATGCCCTTGACCACCCGGGTGCCCCAGAACGGCGGGGTGGGCACCGGGTTGTCGACGGACACGTCGGAGCGGCCTCCGGTCTCCTCAGGCTCCTCCACCTGGAGGGCGGGAGCGTCGCGCTTGGCGACGCGGCGCTGCTTGAGCTCGGGCAGGGTGGCGCCGGGCACGCCGCGCTTGACGGCGATGAGGGCGTCCATGAGGCGCAGGCCCTCGAAGGCGTCGCGGGCGTAGCGGACCTCGCCCTCGTAGATCTCGTGGAGGTCCTGCTCGACGTAGGCGCGGGTGAGGGCGGCGCCGCCGAGGATCACCGGGTAGTCGGCGGCCAGCTTGCGCTGGTTCAGCTCCTCCAGGTTCTCCTTCATGATCACGGTCGACTTCACGAGCAGGCCGGACATGCCGATGACGTCGGCCTTGTGCTCCTGGGCGGCTTCGAGGATCGCGGAGACGGGCTGCTTGATGCCGATGTTGACGACGTTGTAGCCGTTGTTGGTCAGGATGATGTCGACGAGGTTCTTGCCGATGTCGTGGACGTCGCCGCGGACGGTGGCCAGGACGATGGTGCCCTTGCCCTCGTCGTCGGTCTTCTCCATGTGCGGTTCGAGGTGGGCCACGGCCGACTTCATGACCTCGGCGGACTGCAGGACGAAGGGGAGCTGCATCTGGCCGGAGCCGAAGAGCTCGCCGACGACCTTCATGCCCTCCAGGAGGGTGTCGTTGACGATGTCGAGGGCGGGGCGGGTCTGGAGGGCCTCGTCGAGGTCGGCCTCCAGGCCGTTCTTCTCGCCGTCGATGATGCGGCGCTGCAGGCGCTCGTCCAGGGGCAGGGCGAGGAGTTCCTCGGCGCGTCCCGCCTTCAGGGACTTGGTGTTGACGCCCTCGAAGAGGGCCATCAGCTTCTGCAGCGGGTCGTAGTCCTCGGTGCGGCGGTCGTAGACCAGGTCGAGGGCGGTGGTGACCTGCTCCTCGTCGAACCGGGCGATCGGCAGGATCTTGGAGGCGTGGACGATGGCCGAGTCGAGGCCGGCCTTGACGCACTCGTCGAGGAAGACGGAGTTCAGCAGGACGCGGGCGGCCGGGTTCAGGCCGAAGGAGATGTTCGACAGGCCCAGCGTGGTCTGGACGTCGGGGTGGCGGCGCTTGAGCTCGCGGATCGACTCGATCGTGGCGATGCCGTCCTTGCGGGACTCCTCCTGGCCGGTGCAGATGGTGAAGGTCAGCGTGTCGATGAGGATGTCGGACTCGCGGATGCCCCAGTTGCCGGTGAGGTCCTCGATGAGGCGTTCGGCGATGGCGACCTTGTGCTCGACGGTGCGGGCCTGGCCCTCCTCGTCGATGGTCAGCGCGATGAGCGCGGCGCCGTGCTCCTGGGCCAGCCGGGTGACCTTGGCGAAGCGGGACTCGGGGCCGTCGCCGTCCTCGTAGTTCACCGAGTTGATGACGGCGCGGCCGCCGAGCTTCTCCAGGCCCGCCTTGATGACGGGAACCTCGGTGGAGTCCAGGACGATCGGCAGGGTGGAGGCGGTGGCGAAGCGGCCGGCGAGCTCCTCCATGTCGGCGACGCCGTCGCGGCCGACGTAGTCCACGCAGAGGTCGAGCATGTGCGCGCCCTCGCGGATCTGGTCGCGGGCCATCTCGACGCAGTCGTCCCAGCGGCCTTCCAGCATGGCCTCGCGGAACTTCTTGGAACCGTTGGCATTGGTGCGCTCGCCGATCGCCATGTACGAGGTGTCCTGGCGGAAGGGGACGGTCTGGTAGAGCGAGGCGGCGCCGGGCTCGGGCCGGGGGTCGCGCTGGACGACGGCCGTGCCGCGGACCCGCTCGACGACCTGGCGCAGGTGCTCCGGGGTGGTGCCGCAGCAGCCGCCGACCAGGGAGAGGCCGTACTCGCGGACGAAGGTCTCCTGGGCGTCGGCGAGCTCGGCGGCGGTCAGCGGGTAGTGCGCGCCCTGCTTGGTCAGGACGGGCAGGCCGGCGTTGGGCATGCAGGAGAGCGGGATGCGGGCGTTGCGCGCGAGGTAGCGCAGGTGCTCGCTCATCTCGGCGGGGCCGGTGGCGCAGTTCAGGCCGATCATGTCGATGCCGAGGGGCTCCAGCGCGGTCAGGGCCGCGCCGATCTCCGACCCGAGGAGCATGGTGCCGGTGGTCTCGACGGTGACGGAGCAGATCAGCGGGACGGTGACACCGAGGGCCTCCATGGCCCGGCGGGCGCCGATGATCGAGGACTTCGTCTGCAGGAGGTCCTGGGTGGTCTCGACGAGCAGCGCGTCGGCGCCGCCGGAGATCAGGCCCTCGGCGTTGACCTGGTAGGCGTCGCGGATCTGGGCGTAGCCGATGTGGCCGAGCGTGGGGAGCTTGGTGCCGGGGCCCATGGAGCCGAGGACCCAGCGCTGCTGGCCGGTGGAGGCGGTGAACTCGTCGGCGACCTCGCGGGCGATGCGTGCGCCCGCCTCCGACAGCTCGAAGTTGCGTTCGGCGATGTCGTACTCGGCGAGGGCCGCGTAGTTCGTGCCGAAGGTGTTGGTCTCGACGCAGTCCACGCCCACCGAGAAGTACGCCTCGTGGACGGAGCGCACGATGTCGGGGCGGGTGATGTTGAGGACCTCGTTGCAGCCTTCGAGCTGCTGGAAGTCCTCCATGGTGGGGTCCTGCGCCTGGAGCATCGTTCCCATGGCTCCGTCGGCGACGACCACGCGGGTCGCGAGCGCCTCCCGGAGGGCGTCGGCCCGGGTCTGGGTGTCGGCGGACGGGTTCGGCAACGAGGCCATGGAGTGCTCCCTGGGATGCGACGGCTGTCGGCTTTGCGCCCCCGCTGTGTCAGGGGTGCACGCGGCCAGGGTAACCGCGAGGCACCGGCCCCGGTGTGGGTGTCCCACGTGGCGGACTGCATTCTGTGGCGGGAACGTGGCGCGGGATGTCCCGGCGACCGTACGGCGAACAGATCTCCGACGGTGCGCGAGGTCGGCATCGACCGATACTGTTCAGCATTGTCGAACCGCGTCAAGATGGTCAGTAGTAACGAAGGTCAGCAGGAGGCTGCGCGATGGCACGGAACATCCAGTCGCTCGAACGAGCCGCTGCGATGCTGCGACTCCTGGCGGGCGGAGAGCGCCGGCTGGGGCTCTCCGACGTTGCCTCGTCGCTGGGGCTGGCCAAGGGCACGGCCCACGGCATCCTGCGCACCCTGCAGGCAGAGGGCTTCGTGGAGCAGGACCCGGCCTCGGGCCGCTACCAGCTGGGCGCCGAGCTGCTGCGCCTGGGCAACAGCTACCTCGACGTCCACGAGCTGCGCGCCCGCGCCCTGGTGTGGACGGACGACCTGGCCCGGGCGAGCGGCGAGAGCGTGTACGTGGGCGTGCTGCACCAGAGCGGGGTGCTGATCATGCACCACGTGTTCCGGCCCGACGACAGCCGCCAGGTGCTGGAGGTCGGGGCCATGCAGCCGCTGCACTCGACCGCCCTGGGCAAGGTGCTGTCGGCGTACGACCCGGTCGCGCACACCCAGGCGCTGGAGGTGGAGCGCGACGCCTTCACCCCCCGTACGACCACCGACCCCGTCGGCTTCGAGGAGATCCTGGGCCTGACCCGGGCGCGCGGCTGGGCCGCGGACGTCGAGGAGACGTGGGAGGGCATCGCCTCGGTGGCGGCGCCGATCCACGACCGGCGCCGGATGCCGGTGGGCGCGGTGGCGGTGGCGGGCGCCGTGGAACGGGTGTGCGGCGAGGACGGCGAGCCCCGCGCTGCCCTCGTGGCGTCGGTGCGCGACTGTGCGCGCTCCGTTTCACGCGATCTCGGCGCAGGCCGGTTCTGACCTCCCTTTAGCAGGCTTCGGCCATCACCTGGCCCCCTTCTGCCCATTTTTCGCCATATCCCGGCCTTCGAATGGCTGGATTTGGCTGATCGCACCTATGGGTAACGATCCGACACATTGGCCTGGCCGACCCTTGACGCGTTCTTCACCTGGGCGGAAAACTGCCGTTCATCGGTCGGCATTGTCGAACACCTACCGGCAATACGCGCTAGGATGCGACAAGGCCAAGGACCGGTGCAGCACTCACCGAGTGCGCGGAACCACCGGAGGGACCCGGTGTCCGCCCACCCCTGGACGTACGTAAGGAGTCGCGGGTGTCCAGCTCCGACATCTTCATCGGCGAGACCATCGGTACCGCCCTGCTCACTCTGCTCGGCGGTGGCGTCTGCGCCGCAGTGACACTCAAGAGCTCCAAGGCCCGCAACGCGGGTTGGCTCGCGATCACCTTCGGCTGGGGCTTCGCGGTCCTGATCGCGGCCTACGTGTCCGCGCCGCTCTCCGGTGCGCACCTCAACCCGGCGGTCACCGTCGGCCTCGCCGTCAAGACCGGCGAGTGGGGCGACACGCCCGTCTACTTCGCGGGCCAGCTGCTGGGCGCCATGCTCGGCGCGGTGATCATGTGGGTCACGTACTACGGCCAGTTCCGCGCCCACCTGGCCGACCCGGAGCACATCCGCGACGCCAAGCTCGGCCCGGAGGACCCGCACCCGCACGACGTGGCCGGCCCCGTGCTCGGCATCTTCTCCACGGGCCCCGAGATCCGCAACGTCGTGCAGAACCTCGCGACCGAGATCATCGGCACCGCCGTCCTGGTCCTGGCGATCCTGACCCAGGGCCTCCAGGACGGCGGCAAGGGCCTCGGCGTCATCGGTGTCCTGATCACGTCCTTCGTGGTCGTCGGTATCGGCCTCTCCCTCGGTGGCCCGACCGGCTACGCCATCAACCCGGTCCGCGACCTCGGCCCCCGAATAGTCCACGCCCTGCTGCCGCTCCCCAACAAGGGCGGCTCGGACTGGGGATACTCCTGGATCCCGGTGGTCGGCCCGCTCGTCGGTGCCGTGCTCGCCGGCGGTCTTTACAACATCGCGTTCGCCTGATCAGCATCTGCAGCGCTCGTAAGATCCGCATCGCACTCCTGATTCCGCCTACTCACCAGACCTGCCAGGAGCAGCCATCATGACCAGCAGCACCGGCCCCTTCATCGCCGCGATCGACCAGGGCACCACCTCCTCCCGCTGCATCGTCTTCGACCGCGACGGCCGCATCGTCGCCGTCGACCAGAAGGAGCACGAGCAGATCTTCCCGAAGCCGGGCTGGGTGGAGCACGACGCCACCGAGATCTGGACCAACGTCCAGGAGGTCGTCGCCGGCGCCATCTCCAAGGCCGAGATCACCGCCGCCGACGTCAAGGCGATCGGCATCACCAACCAGCGCGAGACCACCCTGCTGTGGGACCGCCACACCGGCGAGCCGGTCCACAACGCGCTCGTGTGGCAGGACACCCGCACCGACGCCCTGTGCAAGGAGCTCGGCCGCAACGTCGGCCAGGACCGCTTCCGCCGCGAGACCGGCCTGCCGCTGGCGAGCTACTTCGCGGGCCCGAAGGTCCGCTGGCTGCTCGACAACGTCGAGGGCCTGCGCGAGCGCGCCGAGGCCGGCGACATCCTCTTCGGCACCATGGACTCCTGGGTCATCTGGAACCTCACCGGTGGCGCCCAGGGCGGTGCGCACGTCACGGACGTCACCAACGCCTCGCGCACCATGCTGATGAACCTGCACACCCTGGCCTGGGACGAGAAGATCGCCGAGTCGATGGGCGTCCCGCTCAACGTGCTCCCCGAGATCAAGTCCTCCGCCGAGGTCTACGGCCACGTCAAGGACGGCGTCCTCGCCGGCGTCCCGGTCGCCTCGGCGCTCGGCGACCAGCAGGCCGCGCTGTTCGGCCAGACCTGTTTCGCCGAGGGCGAGGCCAAGTCCACGTACGGCACCGGCACGTTCATGCTCATGAACACCGGCGACAAGATCATCAACTCCTACAGCGGCCTGCTGACCACGGTCGGCTACCAGATCGGCGACCAGAAGCCGGTCTACGCCCTGGAGGGCTCCATCGCCGTCACCGGCTCGCTCGTCCAGTGGATGCGCGACCAGATGGGCCTGATCAAGTCCGCGGCCGAGATCGAGACGCTGGCCTCCTCCGTGGAGGACAACGGCGGCGCCTACTTCGTGCCGGCCTTCTCCGGCCTGTTCGCCCCATACTGGCGCTCCGACGCCCGCGGTGTGATCGCCGGCCTCACCCGGTACGTCACCAAGGCGCACATCGCCCGTGCCGTCCTGGAGGCCACCGCCTGGCAGACCCGCGAGATCACCGACGCCATGACCAAGGACTCGGGCGTCGAGCTCGCCGCCCTCAAGGTCGACGGCGGCATGACCTCCAACAACCTGCTGATGCAGACGCTCTCGGACTTCCTGGACGCCCCCGTGGTGCGCCCGATGGTCGCCGAGACCACCTGCCTCGGCGCCGCCTACGCCGCCGGCCTGGCCGTCGGCTTCTGGCCCGACACCGACGCCCTGCGCGCCAACTGGCGCCGCGCGGCGGAGTGGACCCCGCGGATGCCCGCCGACCAGCGGGACCGCGAGTACAAGAGCTGGCTCAAGGCCGTGGAGCGTTCCATGGGCTGGGTCGACGACGAAGACGCCAGCTGATCCGCACCAGCTGAGTCAATCGACGAGGAGCTGAAAGAGATATGAGCACCCTGCAGAGCGTCCCCGCCCTGGGTACGCACCCGACCGCCGGCGCGAACGCGAGCCGTGCCGAGACCCGCGAGCAGCTGGCGAAGGCCACGTACGACCTGCTGGTCATCGGCGGTGGAATCCTGGGCACCTCGGTGGCCTGGCATGCCGCGCAGTCGGGTCTGCGGGTTGCCATGGTGGACGCCGGCGACTTCGCCGGCGCCACCTCCTCGGCCTCCTCCAAGCTCGTCCACGGTGGCCTGCGCTACCTGCAGACCGGCGCGGTCAAGCTGGTCGCGGAGAACCACCACGAGCGGCGGGTGCTGGCCAAGGACGTGGCCCCGCACCTGGTCAACCCGCTCACCTTCTACCTGCCGGTCTACAAGGGCGGTCCGGTGGGTGCGGCCAAGCTGGGCGCGGGCGTCTTCGCCTACTCCGCCCTCTCGGCCTTCGGCGACGGCATGGGCAAGGTCATATCCCCGGCCCGTGCCGTCGCCGACAACCCCGGTCTGAAGACCGACAACCTCAAGGCCGTCGCGGTCTACTACGACCACCAGATGAACGACTCCCGCGTGGCCGTCATGACGGTCCGCGCGGCCGTCGAGTCGGGCGCGGTCGTCCTCAACCACGCCGAGGTCACCGGCCTGCGCAAGACCAACGGCCGGGTCACCGGCGCCGAGCTCAAGGACCGCCTGGACGGCACCGAGTTCGGGGTCGACGCACGCGTCGTGCTCAACGCCACCGGCCCGTGGGTGGACCACCTGCGGCGCATGGAAGACAAGCACTCGCTGCCGTCGATCCGCCTCTCCAAGGGGGCGCACATCGTCATGAAGCGCAAGTCGCCGTGGAAGGCCGCCATGGCCACCCCGATCGACAAGTACCGCATCACCTTCGCCCTCCCGTGGGAGGACCAGCTGCTGCTCGGCACCACCGACGAGGTGTACGAGGGCGACCCGGCGGACGTGCGCGCCACCGAGTCCGACATCCAGCAGATCCTGGACGAGGCGGCCTTCTCGGTGAAGGACGCCGACCTCGACCGCTCGCTGATGACGTACGCCTTCGCCGGCCTGCGCGTGCTGCCCGGCGGCCCCGGCGGCGTGGAGAAGGCCAAGCGCGAGACCGTCGTCTCCGAGGGCGCGGGCGGCATGCTCTCGGTCGCCGGCGGCAAGTGGACCACCTACCGCCACATCGGCCGCGTCGTCATGGACAAGCTGGCAAAGCTCCCCGGCAGCCCGCTGACCGAGGACATGGAGCCCGTGAAGTCCCTCGTGCGCCGGATCGCGCTGCCGGGTGTCGCCAACCCGAACGCGGTCGCGCACCGGCTGCTGGTGGACCGTGAGCCCGGCACCCGCATGGACCCGCTGACCGCGCGCCACCTGGCCTCGCACTACGGCTCCCTCGCCTTCGACATCGCCCGCCTGGCGAACGAGGACCCGGCGCTGGCCGAGCGCATCCACCCGGACGGTCCGGAGATCTGGGCGCAGGTCGCCTACGCCCGTGACAACGAGTGGGCCGAGACGGTCGACGACGTGCTGCGCCGCCGCACGACGGTGACGATCCGCGGCCTGGACGACGACTCCGTGAAGGCCCGGGTCGAGGAGATGCTGGCCCGCAAGGCATAGCTCTCACGCAGGTGGGGAAGAGGGGCGGTTCCGAGGGGAACCGCCCCTCTGTCGTGGGCTGTGGCCGGTGTCCCCTCAAGGCTTAGGCTGGCCCACGTACGCAAGGAACTTCGGAAGGAGACCTGGGTGATCGAGCTTGAGGGCGTGCCCGAGCTGATCGACCCGGTCATGGTGGCCGCGTTCGAGGGCTGGAACGACGCGGGTGACGCGGCCTCCGGTGCGGTCGCACACCTGGACCGGGAGTGGAAGGGCGAGGTCTTCGCGGCTCTGGACGCCGAGGACTACTACGACTTCCAGGTCAACCGGCCCACGGTGTGGCTGGACAACGGGGTACGGAAGATCACGTGGCCGACAACCCGGCTCTCGGTGGTCCGGATCGGCGGGGCCAAGCCGCGCGACCTGGTGCTGGTACGCGGAATCGAACCGTCCATGCGGTGGCGGTCGTTCTGCAACGAGATCCTCGGGTTCGCGCACGAGCTGGGCGTCGAGATGGTGGTCATCCTCGGGGCGCTCCTCGGGGACACGCCGCACACCCGGCCGGTGCCGGTGAGCGGGGTCACCTCGGACGCGGACCTGGCGCGGACCATGGACCTGGAGGAGACCAAGTACGAGGGCCCGACGGGCATCGTGGGCATCCTCCAGGAGGCCTGTACGCACGCCGGGGTGCCGGCGGTGTCGCTGTGGGCGGCGGTGCCGCACTACGTGTCGCAGCCGCCGAACCCGAAGGCGACGCTGGCCCTCCTGAACCGGCTGGAGGACCTGATCGACATCAGGATCCCGCTGGGCGAACTGCCGGAGGACGCCCGCGCCTGGCAGCTGGGCGTGGACCAACTGGCCGCCGAGGACAGCGAGGTGGCGGAGTACGTCCAGACGCTGGAGGAGGCGCGGGACACGGCCGACCTGCCGGAGGCCTCGGGCGACGCGATCGCGCGGGAGTTCGAGAGGTACCTGCGGCGCCGCGACCCGGCGGCGGGCCCGGCGGCGGAGCCGGGCGACGGCTCGTACCTGCGGGACACGAGCGGGGGTCTCCCCCGGCCCCCGAAGCCGCAGCCGCCGGTGTCCCCACCGCCGCCGGAGGCTCCGCCGGAGGAGCCGGGCGAGGACACCCCGGAGGCGTAGCCGGGCGGGGTGGGGTCTCGCCGGGCTCCGCCCCGCACCCCGCGCCTCAACGCCGGCGAGGCTGGATTTCCCGGTGTCCGGGTGCGGAGATGCCCCCGGCCCTGGTGGGGCCGGGGGCATCTCGACGGGTGCTACAGGGCCACGCCCAGGAGGGCGTCGACCGTGCGGGAGACCAGGCCGGGGGCGGACTCGTCATCGCCGTCGGTGGCGTTCTGCAGCTCCACCCAGCGGTCCACGGCCGCGAGCGCCGCGGGGGCGTCCAGGTCGTTCGCCAGGGCCTCGCGGACCTCTTCGAGCACCGCGTCCGCCGGGATGCCGTCCGGCCGGGACACCGCCGCGCGCCACCGCTCCAGGCGGGCCACGGCCTCGTCGAGGACGGCGTCCGTCCACTCCCAGTCCGCCCGGTAGTGGTGCGAGAGCAGGGCCAGGCGGATCGCCGCCGGGTCCACCCCGGCGCGGCGCAGCGCCGACACGAAGACGAGGTTGCCCTTGGACTTCGACATCTTCTCGCCGTGCAGGGCGACCATGCCGGCGTGGACGTACGCCTTGGCCATCGGGAACTCGCCCGTCAGCGCCTGGGCGTGCGAGGCGCCCATCTCGTGGTGCGGGAAGGCCAGGTCGGAGCCGCCGCCCTGGATGTCGAAGCCCATGCCGAGGTGGTCCAGGGCGATCGCGACGCACTCGATGTGCCAGCCCGGCCGGCCGCGGCCCAGCGAGCCGCCGTCCCAGCTCGGCTCGCCCGGGCGCGCGGCCATCCACAGCATCGGGTCCAGCGGGTTCTTCTTGCCCGCACGGTCGGGGTCGCCGCCCCGCTCCGCGGAGAGCAGCCGCATCGCCTCGGCGTCGAGGTGCGAGACCCCGCCGAAGTGCGGGTCGGACTCCACCGAGAAGTAGACGTCGCCGTCGAGCTCGTACGCGGCGCCCGCGTCCCGCAGCCGCTCGACCAGCGGCACGATGCCGGGTATGGCCTCGACGGCTCCGATGTAGTGCTGCGGCGGCAGCATCCGCAGGGCCGTCATGTCCTCGCGGAAGAGTGCGGTCTCGCGCTCGGCCAGCTCGGTCCAGTCGTGGCCGTCGCGCAGCGCCCGCTCCAGGAGCGGGTCGTCCACGTCCGTGACGTTCTGGACGTAGTGGACCTGCCGCTTGGTGTCGAGCCACACGCGCTGCACGAGGTCGAACGCGTTGTAGGTCGCCGCGTGACCGATGTGGGTCGCGTCGTACGGGGTGATGCCGCAGACGTAGATGCGGGCGACGGGACCGGGGGCGAGGGTGATCGTCCCCTGGGTCGCGGTGTCGTGGATCTGGAGGTCGCGGCCCTTGCCAGGAAGGGCGGGGACCTCAGAAGCGGGCCAGGCATGCATGTGTCGAGCCTAACCGGACGGATGTTCCGGAAACGAACTGGACCTGCACTGTTGTCTTGATCGGCGCTCTTGCGGTCTGGCCGGTTCTGTGCGTACAGCCGGTGGCCTGATCAGACCGGTGGCCAGGGGATCGACGGCCACTGCCCTGACGGCAGCGGATGCGTTCCGGTGCGCAGCATGTGCGCCACCCGCTGCCGTACGGCGGCCAGCTCGGCCGCCGTGATCAGTTCGGCCAGCCGGGTGGCGAGGGGGGCTCCCTCGGCCAGCTGCGCGTCCAGCGCGGCGAGCGCCTCGCGGGCCTCGTCGGGCAGCGGCTCCCCCGCCCAGCCCCACAGCAGGGTGCGCAGCTTGTCCTCGGTGTGGAAGCTCACGCCGTGGTCGATGCCGTAGATCCGCCCGTCGGGCGCGGGCAGCAGGTGCCCGCCCTTGCGGTCGCCGTTGTTGATCACGGCGTCGAGGACGGAGAGCCGGCGCAGCCCGGGGTCGTCGGCGTGGACGAGCAGGGCGGTGCGGCCCTCCTCGACCTGGGCGAAGGCCACGGGCTTCCAGCCCTCACCGGCCTCCTCGCCGTCGACGAGCGCGAGGAGCCCGTCCTCGGGAGCGTCCTCCTGCGGCTGCCGGGCCTCGATCCACTGCTGGACCATGCCCTCGCCGTAGGGTCCGTCGCGCAGCACGGTGGCGGGCACCAGGCCCCAGCCGGTGGCCTCGGAGACCAGGTAGGCGGCGACCTCCCGCTGGGCGAGGCTGCCGTCGGGGAAGTCCCACAGCGGCCGCTCCCCCTTGACCGGCTTGTAGACGCAGTCGGCGCTCGCGCCGCCGTACGTGACGGTGCACAGCAGGACCGCGTTGGACGCCTCCCGGATCCGGCCGACGACGGTCAGCTCGCCCTTGGCGAGCAGCTCCTCCATGTGCACCTGCATGTCCCCCTGGCCCGTCACGCCTGGCGCCGGTAGCCGTTCTGGCGCGGGCACACGTGCCCCTCCGGGTCCAGCGGCAGACTGCACAGCGGACACGGCGGGCGGCCGGCGTTGACCACGTCCAGGGCGCGCTTGGCGAAGGCGCGGGCCTGGGCGCCGGTGAGGCGGACCCGCAGCATCGGCGGGCCGTTCTCCTCGTCCTGGAGCAGCCTCTCCTCCGCCTCGGCGAGGTCCTCGTCGGACTCGGCGTCGAGCTCCACCAGGGCCTGGGCCTCGACGATCATCCGCTGTTCCTCGCCGTCCCAGGCCAGGGCCATGGTGCCGACGCGGAACTCCTCCTCGACGGGGACGTCCAGCGGGGCGGTGTCGGCGGCCTCCGTCGGGGCCATGGCGGGGACCGGGGCGTTTCCGCCGGTGCGCCGCACGACCTCGTCCAGCAGCTCGTCCATCCGTTCGGCCAGTGCGGCGACCTGGGTCTTCTCCAGGGAGACGCTGGTGACGCGGGGGCCGGAGGAGGCCTGCAGGAAGAACGTACGGCGTCCCGGCAAGCCGACCGTGCCGGCCACGAAGCGGTCCGGCGGGTCGTAGAGGAACACCTGACGGGGCACGTCCAGTCTCCAAGTCTCGGCGGCAGGGGCGGATCTGCGCCCGTGTGTGGGCCCGTCCACCCTACTGCGCCGCGCGATCACGCCGCGCCTGCGCCGCCCCCCACGACGGCGTTCCCGGAGTCCTCGGCGTCCTTGTCGGAGGCGACGGGCTCGGGTGCGGCCGGGCGCCGCACGAGGGAGCCGAAGTCCCCCGTGTCGCCGAGCCGGAACACGAACGGGCGGGTCGGCGTGTAGCGGATCGCCGTCACCGAGCAGGGGTCGACGTGGATGCGCTGGAAGAGGTCCAGGTGCATGCCCAGGGCGTCCGCGACAAGGGACTTGATGATGTCGCCGTGCGAGCACATCAGGAAGACGGCGTCGCTGCCGTCGCTCTCCTCGATCTGCGCGTTCCAGTCGCGTACGGCGTCCACGGCGCGCGCCTGCATGGCGCGCATGGACTCGCCGCCGGGGAAGGCGGCCGCCGACGGGTGCTGCTGCACGATCTTCATCAGCGGTTCGTCGGAGAGCTCGGAGAGCTTGCGTCCGGACCAGTCGCCGTAGTGGCACTCGCCGATCCGCTCGTCGGTGTGGAGTTCCAGCTCGGGCCTCGCCGCCATCAGGGGCGCGAGGGTCTCCCGGCAGCGTTGCAGCGGGCTGGTGACGGCGGCGGCGAGCGGCACGCCCGCCAGCCGTCCGGGGAGCGCGGCGGCCTGCTCGGCGCCGCGCTCGTCGAGTCCCACGCCGGGGGTCCACCCGGCGAGCAGCCCTGCGGTGTTGGCGGTGGACCGCCCGTGTCGTACGAGGATCAGCGTGGCCATGGGGGCCAGCGTAGGCGGTGCCGGACGGGTGCGGGCCCGTCGGCGGCGGGGGAGAATGTTCGGCGTGATTGTCGACTGCGCGATTTACCGGGACGGTCGCCGCGCCGAGGGTCCCCAGGACTTCTCCGACGCCCTGGACGAGGCCCGGGCGAGCGGTGACGCCTTCCTGTGGATCGGCACGTACGAGCCGACGGAGGCGGAGTTCGATCACGTCCGCCGGGAGTTCGGCCTGCACCCGCTCGCGGTGGAGGACGCACTCAACGCCCACCAGCGCCCCAAACTGGAGGTGTACGACGACTCGCTGTTCGTCGTACTGAAGCCGGTGCTCTACGACGAGGCCACGGACACGGTGTCCGCGGGGGAGCTGATGCTGTTCATCGGCGATTCCTTCGTCGTCACGGTCCGGCACGGCGAGGGGGCCCCGCTGGCCGCCGTGCGCCACCGGCTGGAGCAGGAACCGGAGGTACTGCGGCACGGCCCGACGGCGGTGCTGTACGCCGTGTCCGACGCGGTGGTGGACCACTACATCGAGGTCGCGGCCGAACTCCAGTCGGACCTGGAGGAACTGGAGGCGGAGGTCTTCGCCCCGAACGCCTCGGACACCAAGAACACAGCGGCCCGGATCTACGGCTTCAAGCGGCAGGTGCTGGAGTTCCGGCGGGCGACGAACCCGCTGCTGGCGCCGATGGACCGGCTCGCGTTCGGTCAGGTGCCCTTCGTCCACGAGCACGCCCAGCCGTTCTTCCGCGACGTCGCCGACCACCTGACCAAGGCGAGCGAGTACATCGAGGGCCTGGACCGGCTGCTGTCGGACGCGCTGGCCGCGCACCTCGCGCAGACGGGCCTGCGGCAGAACGACGACGTACGGAAGATCTCGGCCTGGGCGGCGATCGCGGCCGTGCCGACGATGGTGGCGGGGATCTACGGGATGAACTTCGACCACATGCCCGAGCTCCACCAGTGGTGGGGCTATCCGGCGGTACTGGCCCTCATGGCCGGCGCCTGCCTGGGCCTGCACCGGATGTTCAAGCGCCGGGGCTGGCTCTGAACACGGCAGCGCGGCCGGGGCAGCCGCCGCCGGCACCCTAGGCGTACTCGGGAGTGGTGACGGGTGCGCCGCCGAGGGCGTTGCGCCGCTCGGGCATCCGCAGGTCGACCATCCGGTGCCAGCCGCTGAAGCGCTCGTACGCGTACATCGCGCGGATGCCGGCGGCCAGCAGGGCGGCCTTGGGCGCGGGCCAGTGCAGCAGCCGCCCCATGTGGTCCATCACGGCGAGGCTCACGTCGCGGTAGACGGAGATCTCGGCGAGCGCGCTCTCGCGGAGCACCCGCTGGATGGTCCGGCCGTGGCCGGCGCGGGCCAGCCGCAGCAGCTCCTCGTGGCAGTAGGCGAGGTGGTTGTCCTCGTCGTTGCTGATCATGTGGATGGCCTTGCCCACCACGGGGTGGTCGCCGAAGTACCGGACCAGCATGTCCATCTGGTCGGCGGCACGCTGCTCGGTGACGCGGCTGTGTGCGAGGTAGACGACGATGTCGTCCTCGCTCAGTGCCTCCTGGCGGCGCAGCTTGTCGTGGGCGAGGCCGATGCCGCGGCGCTCCAGGAGCATCGTGTAGTCGGTCTCGGGGGGTACCGGGACGGCCTCCAGGCCGCGTCTGCGGAGCAGGGCGTGGAAGATCCGGCCGTGCTTGTCCTCGTCGGCCCCGTGCCGGGTGATCTTGGGCGCGAGGTCGCGCATGGCGTCCGGCACCAGGGCCGCGATACGGGCGTTCTCCCAGCCGCCCTGGGCTTCCCCGCTGGCGGCGATGGAGCAGAACAGCTGGAAGGAGTCGTCGTTGTCGACGATCTCTTGGAACAGGCTGCGGGCAGAGAGCATGCAACGAGTCAAACGCCGGTCCGCCGGGCGGGCAACCGAGGGGTGGCGCTACTCGTCCGAATGAACGAACCCCCGGCCGGGCCCGCGTGCGTAACCCCGCGGGCGTCCGGCGCGTTGTTGGCTGTGTCGGCCGTGGCGGGGAAGACCCCCCGAGCCCCCACCACGGCCGCAGAACCCCTCGGCGGCAGCCGACCGGCTCAGGCCAGGCCCGCGCGCTCCATGGCCTCGGTGCCGGCGCGCAGGGCGGCGATCCGCTCGTCCAGGGTGAAGCCGGCCGGGGCGAGCGTGAGGGTGGTGACCCCGGCCTCCGCGTAGGCCCGCATCCCGTCGGCGATCCGCTCCACCGGGCCGAGCAGCGTCGTCGAGTCGATCAGCGAGTGCGGAACGGCCTCGGCCGCGCCGGCCTTGTCGCCGGCCAGGTACTTGTCCTGGATCTCGGCGGCTTCCTTCTCGTAGCCCATGCGCTGGGCCAGCTGGTTGTAGAAGTTCTGCTTCCGGCTGCCCATGCCGCCCACGTACAGGGCGGTGTACGGGCGGAACATGTCGGCGAGGGCGGTCACGTCCTCGCCGAGGGCCAGCGGGACGGTCGGGCAGACGTCGAAGCCGTCCATCGTCAGCCCGGCCTTCTCGCGGCCCGCCCGGATGTGGGTGAGCGCGGTGGCCTCCAGGTGCTCGGCGGCCGGGAAGATCAGCAGGGCGCCGTCGGCGATCTCGCCGGTCTGCTCCAGGTTCTTGGGCCCGATGGCCGCGATGTAGAGCGGGATGTGCTCGCGCTCGGGGTGCACGGTCAGCTTGATCGGCTTGCCCGGCCCGCCGGGCAGCGGCAGGGTCCAGTGCTCGCCCTCGTAGCTCAGCCGCTCGCGGGACATGGCCTTGCGGACGATCTCCACGTACTCGCGGGTGCGGGCGAGCGGCTTGTCGAACTTGACGCCGTACCAGCCCTCGGAGACCTGCGGGCCGGAGACGCCGAGGCCGAGCCGGAAACGGCCCTTGGTGAGCGAGTCGAGGGTGGCCGCGGTCATCGCGGTCATGGCGGGCTGGCGGGCGGGGATCTGCAGGATCGCCGAGCCGACGTCGATGCGCTCGGTCTGGGCGGCCACCCAGGCAAGGACGGTCGGGGCGTCCGAGCCGTAGGCCTCCGCCGCCCAGCAGACGTCGTAGCCGAGGCGGTCGGCCTCCTGGGCGACGGCGAGGTTGTCGGCGTCCATGCCCGCGCCCCAGTAACCGAGATTGATGCCGAGCCGCATGTGTCGTCCCCTTAGCGGTGTACCGATCAGTAACGTTGGTGTGCGGGGACTGTAGCGCGCCCGGGTGCTCCGCGTCAGCGCCCCAGTAGTCTCAGCGCTCATGGAGCAGAGGCATCTCGGCCGCACCGGACTGCGCGTCTCCCGGATCGGCCTCGGCACCCTCACCTGGGGCCGCGACACCGGCGAGGAAGCCGCCGCCGAGCAGGTGAAGACGTTCTGGGAGGCGGGCGGCACCCTCGTCGACACCGCCGACGTGTACGGCGACGGGGAGGCGGAGTACCTCCTCGGGCGGCTGGTGGGCGGGCTCGTCCCGCGCCGGGACCTGGTCATCGCGACCAAGGCGGGCAGCGTGCCCGATCCGGACCGGCGCTTCGACGGTTCGCGCGGCCATCTGCTCGCCGCCCTGGACGACTCGCTGGACCGGCTGGGCACCGACTACGTCGACCTGTGGCAGGTGCACGCCTTCGATCCGGCGACCCCGGTGGAGGAGACCCTGCAGGCCCTGGACCTGGCGGTGAGCAGTGGCCGGGCCCGGTACGCGGGGGTGGCCGGCTTCTGCGGCTGGCAGCTGGCGAAGGCGGCGACCTGGCAGCTCGCGGCCCCCGGGGTGCGCACCCGGATCGCCTCGACGCAGATGGAGTACTCCCTGCTGCAGCGCGGCGTCGAGCGGGAGGTGCTGCCGGCCGCGCTGGACCTGGGGGTCGGCCTGCTGCCCTCCTCCCCGCTGGGCCGCGGAGTGCTGACGGGCAAGTACCGGGACGGCACGCCGACCGACTCCCGGGGCGCCTCGCAGTCCCTGGCCGCGCTGGTGGAGCCGTACCTGGACGAGGCGGCGGGCCGGATCGTGGACGCGGTGGTGACGGCGGCCCAGGGGCTGGCCGTGACCCCGCTCCAGGTGGCCCTGGCGTGGATCAGGGACCGCCCGGGGGTGGTCGCACCGATCGTCGGCGCGCGGACGTCGGCGCAGCTCGCGGCGGCTTTGTCGGTGGAGGAGCTTAGTCTTCCGGAGGAGATCTGCCGGGCGCTGGACGACGTGTCGGCACCGGAGCACCGCTATCCCGATCAGGACTGGAGCACGCTGTGAGTACGGACCGTCAGGCCGATACCGCTACCGCTGCCGCGGAGGAACCGGCCGGGACGCAGGCCGACACCGCCGACGCGGAAGACCGGGCCGACACGCACGGGCCCGGAGCCACGGCTGCCGCACCGCACGGCGAAGCCGACACCGCTGCCGCGGAGGAACGGGCCGGGGTGCAGGCCGACTCGGACGGGTTCGGGGCCGGCACCGCTGACGCGGGGGACCCGGCCGATGCGGGCGGGCCCGGGTCGGGGCCTGCCGAACCGCATGGCGAAGCCGGCGGGGACGGCCCGGGCGAGGGCGAAGCCGGTGAGGGGGGCCCGGTGGCGGAGCCCCCGGTTCCGGGAAGGGGCGGGGCGGGGGAAAGCCCCGCAGGGCCCGAGGACGACGCCGCACCCGAGGCCGGTGCCGGGGCCGGAGTGGACGGTGGGGCCGAGGGCGGAGCCCAGGAGGCCGGGGCTGAGCCCGCCGCAGGCGGCGGGCTCAGCGAGGCCCAGGCCGAGCTGGCCGCGCAGAAGATCGAGCGGGAGCGGATCGCCCGGCGCAAGGCCGAGCGGGACCACCCCGTCGAGGCCGGCGCGAAGCTCAGCGGGAAGGCCGCCGACCTGCTGGCCGCCGTACGGGCCGTGGAGAGCGGCGAGAAGCCCTCCGCCGTCTACTTCGACGAGGCCCCGGCCGCGCCCCGCAAGCCGGCCCCCGCTCCCCCGGCACCGCGTCCGGCCGCTCCGGCGCCCGCGCCGGCCCCCGCACCCTCCGCCGACGCCGTCGACGCCGTACGGGCCGTCCTGGCCCGCGGTGGCGCTCCCGAGTCACTGGCGGGCGCCGTGGCGGCCGCCCTCGGCGACGGAGCCGCGGAGGAGCTCGCGCAGAACCCGTGGCGGCTGCTGGCGGTCCCCGCCGTGCGCCCGACGCAGGCCGACGGCTTCGCCCGCGCGGTGCTGGGCGCCGGGTCCGGACCTGGGGACGAGCGGCGCACGGGCGTCCTGGTGGGCTGGCTGTTGGACCAGGCGGGCCTGAAGGGGCACACCGCGCTGGAGGCCCCGGTCCTGGAGAAGGCGCTGGCCCAGTACGGCGTACCGGATCCGGCGGAGGCGCTGGAGCGGGCCATCGCGGAGGCCTCGGTCCTGGTCTTCCACGAGCCCCTCGGCCCGCCGGTGGAGGAGGAGGGCGAGGAGCAGCCCGTACGGGTCCTCGTGGGCCTGGAGGGCGCCGCGATGGCCGAGGAGAGCCTGGCCGACGGCCTGGCCCGGCTGGCCGGCACCTTCGGCGGCCCGGCGGACTGGGAGCAGGCCGCCGCGGCCGCGCCGGACCGGTCCACCGCCGAGCTGATCCGCGCGGTGGCCGGCCATGGCCTGGTCACCCATACAGGTGGTGAGGCGGGCCGGGCCGAGCCGCTCGCGCTGGCCGCGGCCGCCCGTGAGCTGGGACTGCGCGTCTGGGTGGCCGCGCACGCCGCAGGCGGCCCGGACGCGGTGACGGTGGCGGGGCTGCTGTCCGGTCAGGAGGGGCCCGGGCGGGACGCGGACGGGCAGTTCGCACTGGACCTGCTGGTCGTGCTGGACGCGCCGCAGCTGGACGTGGAGAGCGCGGCCGCGCTGGTCGAGGGCGTGCCCGACGGGGCCAGGCTGGTCCTGTCCGGGGACCCCGGAGTGCTCGGCTCCGCGGGGGCGGGGCGGGTGTTCGCCGATCTGCTGGCGGCGCGTGCCTGCCCGCAGCTGGTCTCCCGCACCCCGGACCCGGGCCCCCTCGGCGAGCTCGTCTCCGGCGTGGGGATCGGGGAGCTGAACCAGGTCGACGCTCCCGGCAAGGAGGTCGTCATCGTGCCGGTGCAGGACGCCGGGGAGGCCGTGCACCGCGCGGTGCAGCTGGTGGCGGAGTCGGTGCCGCGGGCTTTCGGGATCCCGGCGGACAGTGTGCAGGTGATCGCCCCGGGGCACGGCGGCTCCGCGGGGACGCGGGCGTTGAACGCCGCGCTCAAGGAGCGGCTCAACCCCGGCCCGGGGCGGTTCGGCGGCTTCGACCCTGGCGACCGGGTGGTCCACGTGCCGTCCCCGGGGCGGGCCCTGGCGGCCCGTGTCGTGTCGGCCGACGCCCAGGGGCTGCACCTGGACCGTGCGGGCGCGCGGATCGTCGTACCGAAGGAGCTCGTCGAGTCCCAGGTGCGGCACGGCTGGGCGATGACGGCGCATCAGGCGGTGGGCGCGCGCTGGCCCGCGGTGGTCGTCGTACTGCCGGGTGACGCGGCACAGGCCCTGTCGCGGGACTGGGTCTACACGGCGTTCGGGCGGGCCGAGCGGCACCTGTCGGTGGTGCACGGCGTGGACCAGGCGCTGCCGCGCGCGGTCGCCGAGGTGCTGCCCAAGCCGCGTACGACGCGACTGGCGGGTCTGCTGAAGGCCCTGGCGGCAGCGGGCGAACAGCCGGAGCAGTAGTCGGCCGTGGCCTCCCGCCCCGAGGGGCGGGAGGCCACGGCCATGGTCTGCGGCGCGCGATCAGGCGGGGGTCGTCAGGCCCGGCCGGGCGGTTTCGTCCTTGTCCGCGTCCTCGTCCTCGTCCTCCTCCTCGACGTCGTCGAACCCGTCCGTCTCCTCGTCGAAGACGGAGCTGACGTCGAACCGGTGCAGGACGTCCTGCGGGTCGATGTGCCCGAAGGGCGAGCCCAGCCACTCCCCCGGTTCCGCCACCTCCTCCGAGGCGGCGATCCAGAGCGTGGAGTCGCCCTCCTCCAGCCCGAAGTCCTTGTAGCGGGAGGCGATCTCGTCGGGTTCGTACTCCCCGAAGAGCACCCCGAGGGCGTCGGCGCTGCCCCCGTCGTGGACGAAGTCGGCGTCCCGGTCGTGGGCGGCGACGCGCTCGGCCTGCGCGATCAGCCGCGCCGGTTCGACGACGGCGTAGTCGCGGCGGATGAGCACGCTGAAGGCGGCGGGTTCGGCGGGGCCGGTGTACGGGACGCCGTCCTCAGGCGTCGGGATCTCGAAGGGCGTGACCTCGTCGTAGCGGTCGTAGAGGAGTTCGTCGTACTCCTCGGCGGCGGCGGCGAGTTCGTTGAAGGCGGCGTAGACGTCCGGATCCTCGTCCCCGATCCTGCGCTCGACCGCGGCGAGGTGACGGTCGAGCGCGGCCTTGACCGCCTCGGCGGCGGCGCGGACCTCGGCAACAGTGGGCAGAGCGGCATCAGACATAGAGCAGACGCTATCCGTAGCAGGGCTCTGCCCGCACAATAGATGCGATGCCGGAATACGAATTTGTCGACGTGTACGTGCCCCGCGGGGTTCCTCGCAAGGAAGCGACCCGCCTGCTGACCGACCATGCCGAGTACGGGAACTGGGAGATCGACCGGCTGAGCCTGCACCGGGACGGCAGCCGCCGCGTGCGGCTGCGCCGCCGGATCATCCGCCAGGTCCGCGCGACCTGGTGAGCGCGGGCCCCGGGGGCGGGGCCCGCGTCGTGAGCAACCGTCAGGCGGCGTTCCTGGACCGGCGGTAGAGCACAGTGCCGGCCAGCAGCAGGCCACCCGCGATCGGGAGGCCGGCGGTCAGGACGTCACCGGAGCCGGTGGCGGCGAGACCGGGGTTCGCCCCGGTCCCGGTGCCGGTACCCGGGTTGCCGGGGGTGCCCGTACCGGTGCCCGGGTTGCCAGGGTTGCCCGGGGTGCCAGGCGTTCCGGGGTTGCCGGGGTTCCCGGGGTTGCCGGGGTTCCCGGGGTTGCCGGGGTTCCCAGGGTTACCGGGGTTCCCAGGGTTACCGGGGTTCCCAGGGTTACCGGGGTTCCCAGGGTTACCGGGGTTCCCAGGGTTACCGGGGTTCCCAGGGTTACCGGGGTTCCCAGGGTTACCGGGGTT
>NZ_SSBM01000023.1:0-123872 GCF_004795115.1 Streptomyces sp. A0592 | reverse complement strand
CGCACCCCCTCCAGCAGCATGAGGGACCACGCGCCGAAGGTCTCCCGGGGGGCCCGCAGCCAGCGGACCATCCGGATCTGCGGCAACGGCCTCGGGATCAGGCCCTGTTCGCGCAGCGCCGCCCGGCCGCGTCCACCGCGCCGACGGCCACGAGCACCTCCCGCGCCGCGGCCATCGCCCCGGCCGGCGGCGCGTCCAGCAGCGCCAGCCCGGACGCGTCCGGGTCGCCCCAGCACGCCGCCTGCAGGGCGAACTGCGCCAGGTCGGCGATGCGCATCTCCGGCGCCGGGAACGCCGGCAGCCGGCCGTCCTCGGCTGCCGTCCAGCAGCGGTACACCGTGCCCGGCGCCTCACGCCCGGCCCGGCCCGCCCGCTGGCGCCCGGCCGCACGGGAGGCGCGTACGGTCGCCAGCGCGCCCAGCCCGCGGGCATGGTCCACCCGGGGTTCGCGGGCCAGCCCCGAGTCGACCACCACGCGCACCCCGGGGACGGTCAGGCTCGACTCCGCCACCGCCGTCGCGAGGATCACCCGGCGGTGGTCCGAGGCGGTCAGCGCCGCGTCCTGCACGGCCGCCGGGGCCCGGCCGTGGACCTGGAGCACCTCCGCGTCCACGCCGCCCAGCTGTCCCGCCACCCGCGCGATCTCCCCGACGCCGGGAAGGAAGACCAGCACGTCACCCGAACGCTCCGCCAGCGCCCGCCGCACCACCGAGGCCACGTGCGCGAGCTGCGCCGGGTCCACCCGCATCCCGTGCGGGGGCCGCACCGGACGGGCCGGGGGTGCCCACACCGTCTCCACCGGGTACGAGACGCCCGCCGCCTCCACCACCGGCGCGCCCCCGAGGAGCCGGGCCCAGCCGGCGGAGTCCGTCGTCGCCGAAGCCGCCACGAGCCGCAGTTCCGGGCGCAGGGTCTCCCGTACGTCGAGGAGGAACGCGGCGACCGTGTCGGCGTCCAGGTGCCGCTCGTGGCACTCGTCCAGGACGACCACGTCCACGCCGGCCAGCTCCTGGTCGCGCTGGAGCCGCTGGAGCAGCACCCCGGTGGTCACCACCTCCACCACGGTGCCGGGGCCGGCCACCCGCTCGCCGCGGACCGTGAAGCCGACCGAGCCGCCGACCTGCTCGCCCAGCAGCCACGCCATCCGGCGCGCCGCGGCCCGGGCGGCGATCCGCCGCGGCTCGGCCACGACCACCCGGCGCCGCGGCCCGCCGCCCACCAGGCCCGCGAGCACCAGCGGCACCAGCGTGGTCTTTCCGGTCCCCGGCGGCGCGCACAGCACCGCGGTGCCGTGCCCGTCGAGCGCGGAGACGAGCCCGGGCAGGGCCTCGCGTACGGGGAGGGCGTCGAGGGCGGCCTGGCGGATCAAGGCGTCAGGCCCTCTCGCAGACGAAGATCGCGGTGCCGGGGATTAGATTGCCGCGCAGCGGGGACCAGCCGCCCCACTCCTGTCCGTTCCACTCGGGCCACTCGGGCTCGACGAGGTCGAGCAGGCGGAAGCCGCCCGCCACCACGTCGCGGACGCGGTCGCCGAGGGTGCGGTGGTGTTCGACGTAGACCGCGCGGCCCTGCTCGTCCTGCTCGACGTACGGGGTCCGGTCGAAGTAGGAGGCGGAGACGGTCAGGCCCTCGGGGCCGGGCTCGTCGGGGAAGGCCCAGCGGATCGGGTGGGTCACGGAGAAGACCCAGCGGCCCCCGGGACGCAGCACGCGGCGCACCTCGCGCATGACGTTCACCGGGTCGGCGACGAAGGGGACGGCGCCGTAGGCGGAGCAGGCGAGGTCGAAGGAGCCGTCGCGGAAGGGGAGCCGGCCGGCGTCGGCCTCGACCAGGGGGACGTCGTCGCCGATGCGCAGGGCGTGCTGGAGCTGGCGGTGGGAGAGGTCGAGGGCCACCGGGCGGGCGCCCCGGGCGGCCAGCCAGCGCGAGCACTGGGCGGCGCCGGCGCCGATCTCCAGCACGTCCTTGTCCTTGAGGGTGTCGGCGGGGCCGAGGAGGGCCGCGTCCGCCTCGTCGAGCCCCTCGGGCCCCCACACGAAGCGGTCGTCGCCGAGGAAGGCGCCGTGCTCGCTCTGGTACTCGTCGGCGTTGCGGTCCCACCAGCCGCGGCTCGCCCGGCTGCTCTCCGCTTCCCCCGCGTCACGGCGCGTGGCCTCGGCGTCGTCCGCGGAGTCCGGATCGGCCGCGTACGCGTCTTCGGGGGCGTCGTCCTCTTGGTTCATGGGGCCCGTCGTCGTAGTCTGCGAATGTCTTGGGATGTGGCAGGAACCGCCATCAGGGCGTTCCCGCCCATGAATTGTGCCGGTTGTGCGGTGATCCGCCCGGGGTGTGGGCCTTCGCGCATTGACCCTGTCCGGCCGCCCCCGTATGCTACAAGTTGCGCTGCGAGCCTGTGCTCCTCAGACCTAGCAGGCTGCGCTTGCATCTGTTGATGTCCCCTCGGTTTTCGAGGCCCTCACCGCTTGTGCGGATCAGGGGCTTCCTTGGCTGTCCGGCTTCTTCGGCAGATGCCGATAAGGGCTCCCGGCGTAGCAGTACCTACGACTTTCTGTCCGTAACCGGAGCCCTTTCCCACATGACGAGCAGCACCGAGACCACCTCTACCACTCCGCAGGTAGCGGTCAACGACATCGGTAACGAGGAAGCCTTCCTCGCCGCGATCGACGAGACGATCAAGTACTTCAACGACGGCGACATCGTCGACGGCGTCATCGTGAAGGTCGACCGGGACGAGGTCCTGCTCGACATCGGTTACAAGACGGAAGGCGTGATCCCGAGCCGCGAGCTCTCGATCAAGCACGACGTCGACCCGAACGAGGTCGTCAAGGTCGGCGACGAGATCGAGGCCCTGGTTCTCCAGAAGGAGGACAAGGAAGGCCGTCTGATCCTGTCCAAGAAGCGCGCTCAGTACGAGCGTGCCTGGGGCACGATCGAGAAGATCAAGGAAGAAGACGGCATCGTCACCGGTACCGTCATCGAGGTCGTCAAGGGTGGTCTCATCCTCGACATCGGCCTCCGCGGCTTCCTCCCGGCCTCCCTGGTCGAGATGCGTCGTGTCCGCGACCTCCAGCCCTACGTGGGCAAGGAGCTCGAGGCGAAGATCATCGAGCTGGACAAGAACCGCAACAACGTGGTCCTGTCCCGCCGCGCCTGGCTGGAGCAGACCCAGTCCGAGGTTCGCCAGACGTTCCTCACCACCCTGCAGAAGGGTCAGGTCCGCTCCGGCGTCGTGTCCTCGATCGTCAACTTCGGTGCCTTCGTGGACCTGGGTGGCGTCGACGGTCTGGTTCACGTCTCCGAGCTGTCCTGGAAGCACATCGACCACCCGTCCGAGGTTGTCGAGGTCGGCCAGGAGGTCACCGTCGAGGTCCTCGACGTCGACATGGACCGCGAGCGTGTCTCCCTGTCGCTGAAGGCGACGCAGGAGGACCCGTGGCAGCAGTTCGCCCGTACGCACCAGATCGGTCAGGTCGTCCCGGGTAAGGTCACCAAGCTGGTTCCGTTCGGTGCGTTCGTCCGCGTGGACGAGGGCATCGAGGGTCTGGTCCACATCTCCGAGCTGGCCGAGCGCCACGTGGAGATCCCGGAGCAGGTCGTCCAGGTCAACGACGAGATCTTCGTCAAGGTCATCGACATCGACCTCGAGCGTCGCCGGATCTCGCTGTCCCTGAAGCAGGCCAACGAGTCCTTCGGTGCCGACCCGGCGTCGGTCGAGTTCGACCCGACCCTGTACGGCATGGCCGCGTCCTACGACGACCAGGGCAACTACATCTACCCCGAGGGCTTCGACCCCGAGACCAACGACTGGCTCGAGGGCTACGAGAAGCAGCGCGAGGCCTGGGAGACCCAGTACGCCGAGGCGCAGGCTCGCTTCGAGCAGCACCAGGCTCAGGTCATCAAGAGCCGCGAGGCCGACGAGGCCGCTGCTGCCGAGGGCGCTGCCGCCCCGGTCGCCGGTGGCAACGCCGGTGCGGGCATCTCGGGTGGTTCCTACTCCTCGGAGTCGGACGAGACCTCCGGCGCCCTGGCGTCGGACGAGGCCCTGGCCGCGCTCCGCGAGAAGCTGGCCGGCGGCCAGAGCTGATCGCAGCGCGCATCGCACTCCGGTGTGAGCAGAGCTGACTGAGTACGACGGTGAGGCCCGTCCCCTTCGGGGGGCGGGCCTCACCGCGTTCCCGGTGCGGTTCCGCGGTTCCGGGTCCCCGGGGTTCCAGGTCCCGGGTTCCCGTGACGCGTGTGATCCGCGTGATCCATTGCGTTCCTGTGAAGGGGGCCAACTGGGGAATGGCGGCGCAGCCTTGGACGTTCTTGGCAGAGAACGAGACGAGGAGGAGTGGTGGCGGTGCTTGATCCACAGGGCTTGTACGAATGGGATGCCAAGGGTCTGGCGGTGGCGGACCTGGCGGTCGCCCAGGACTCGGCCGGGCTGGTCATGCTGTACCACTTCGAGGGGTACATCGACGCGGGAGAGGCCGGCGAGCAGATCGTCGAGCGGCTGCTGGACACGCTGCCCCACCAGGTGGTCGCCCGCTTCGACGCGGACCGGCTCGTGGACTACCGGGCGCGCCGTCCGCTGCTGACCTTCCAGCGCGACCACTGGGCGGAGTTCGAGGAGCCGCGGCTGGAGGTGCGGCTGGTCCAGGACGCCACCGGGGCGCCGTTCCTGCTGCTGTCCGGCCCGGAGCCGGACGTGGAGTGGGAGCGCTTCGCCGTCGCCGTCCGGCAGATCGTCGAGCGCCTCGGGGTCCGGCTCTCGGTCAACTTCCACGGCATCCCGATGGGCGTCCCGCACACGCGGCCCGTCGGCATCACCCCGCACGGCAACCGGACCGACCTCATGCCGGGCCACCGCAGCCCCTTCGACGAGGCCCAGGTCCCCGGCAGCGCCGAGTCCCTGGTGGAGTTCCGGCTGTCCCAGGCCGGGCACGACGTGCTCGGCGTCGCCGCGCACGTGCCGCACTACGTGGCGCGCTCCCCGTACCCGGACGCCGCGCTGACGGTGCTGGAGGCCATCACGGCGGCGACCGGTCTGGTGCTGCCGGCCGTGGCGCACGCGCTGCGGACCGAGGCGCACCGTACGCAGACGGAGATCGACCGGCAGATCCGCGAGGGCGACGAGGAGCTGGTCGCCCTGGTACAGGGGCTGGAGCACCAGTACGACGCCGCCGCAGGGGCCGAGACCCGGGGCAACATGATCGCCGAGCCGGCGGAGCTGCCGTCGGCGGACGAGATCGGCCGCGAGTTCGAGCGGTTCCTGGCGGAGCGCGAGGGCGAGGGCTGAGGCCCCGTGCGGGGGTCCGACCCCCGCACGCGTGTACGGGGGCCTAAGCTGCGGGGCATGCTGAAAGTGGGCCTGACGGGCGGAATCGGTGCCGGCAAGAGCGAGGTCTCGCGACTGCTGGCGGGGTACGGGGCAATCGTCGTCGACGCCGATCGGATCGCGCGGGAGGTCGTGGAGCCCGGTACGCCGGGGCTCGCGGCCGTCGTCGCGGCCTTCGGGGAAGAGGTGCTGACCCCCGAGGGAACGCTGGACCGGCCCAAGCTGGGCTCCATCGTCTTCGCAGACCAGGACAAGCTCCGGACCCTCAACGCGATCGTGCACCCGCTGGTCGGCGCCCGGTCCGCCGAGCTGGAGGCGGCCGCGGGCCCCGACGCGATCGTCGTCCACGACGTACCGCTGCTCACCGAGAACGGCCTGGCACCCCTCTACGACCTGGTGGTCGTCGTGGACGCGGCCCCGGCGACGCAGCTGGCCCGGCTGACCGCACTGCGCGCGATGGCCGAGGAGGAGGCCCGGGCCCGGATGGCCGCGCAGGCCACGCGCGAGCAGCGGCTGGCGGTGGCCACGCTCGTGATCGACAACGACGGGCCGCTGGACGCGCTGGAGCCGCAGGTGCGCAAGGTGTGGGAAGAGCTGACGGCGCGGGCCTCGGGCCGGGCCCAGGCCGGGCCCCGGGAAACGCCGCCGCCTGACGTGTGCATGGAATAGCGCGTGGGGCGGGGGCGTTGAACGCGCCGGTAGAGGGAAGGATCCATACCGTGTCCGAGACCACGCGTCCCACGCCGTCCAGCCCGGAAACACACGTCATCGACTTCCGGGCGGCCGAGCAGCTGCTCGCCGCACGCGACCCGCGCGGCGCGGTCAAGCTGCTCGACTCGGTCATCGCCGCCCACCCGGAGAACACGGCCGCCCGGCTGCTGCGCGCCCGGGCCTTCTTCGCCGCCGCCCAACTGCGTCCGGCCGAGCTGGAGTTCGAGCTGGTGCTGGAGCGGGAGCCGGACAACGCCTTCGCCCACTTCGCGCTCGCCCGCACGCACGAGCGCGCGGGACGGCCGGAGCAGGCGCGCAGGCACTTCCGGCTGGCCGCCGCCCTCGACCCGCAGCCGGAGTACCTGGCGGCGGCCCGCTTCGAGGAACAGGCCTGATCCGGCCGGGCGCCGGTCAGCGGCTGTCGGGCGGCTCGTACGGGGGGATGTCCCGGCCGGGCTGGTAGTGGGGGCCCTGGTGGATGTGGCGCACGATCATGAACAGGTCCACGCCCACCACGACCGCCAGCGCCCCGCACGCCGCCGCCCATCCGGGACGGCCCGCCAGCGAGAAGGCGACCGTCCCCGCTGCGGACCAGACCAGCCCCCACACACCCAGCCAGAACCGCAGCCGCAGCGGACTGCGGGCTGTCACCGGCTCGTTCCCGGAACGCATGGTCATCGCCTCTCGCTGTCCATGGTCCCACTCGGCCGGGCGGCCGGCCGGGCCGGGCTACGGGTTGAGCTTGTTCACGGCCTTGGTGGTCGTCTTCTTGAAGGCGGCGACCGGCGCCTGCGACAGGTCGCCCATCTGCCCCCACTGCACGACGGTCACGGTGGAGCCGTCGCGCCCGATCCCGTAGAGGTGGACGCCCGGCTCGGATTCCGGGATGGAGGTGTGGACGCCGTAGAGGTGCGCACCCTCCTCGACGGGCAGGGTCCCGTAGTCCTGCCAGGAGGCCGTGCCGCCCGGGGTCGTGCGCAGCCAGTCGGCGGCGCACGCGGCGACCTTGCGTTCCAGCGTGCCGACCAGCTTGGCGGCCGCCGAGGGCGAGGCGGCCCGTACGGAGACCTGCACGGCACCGGTGTCGACCTCCGTGCCGAAGGTGCGGTGCCAGCTCCCCGCCGTCGGCAGTACGCCCTCCAGGCAGAACGGTGCCGTCTCCGGCAGCCCCTTGGTGATCTCGCCGGAGTACCAGGGGGACGACGGGTGCGGCGGCAGGTCGGTGCCGGTCAGGAAACCGGGTGCGCCGGCGGCCGCGGCGGAGGTCGAGGTGGTGAGGACGAGGGTGGCGGCCGCCGCGACCAAGGCGGTGGCGAGGGTGGCAGCGGTGTCGGTACGTCGGAACATGTCGGTTCTCCCCGTGAATGAGTCGGTGTGCCTGACAAGGCTGTTCCCCGGCGGGGGCGCAGGGCGACGGTTCGGGGCGAAATCGGGACACTGGAACGCCCGTACGCGCCGTCACCTGGGGGAACACCTCTGGCATGGAACGGAGCCACGGGACACGGGACGGGGGACACCGTGAGTGAGGCCGAGGATTTCGCGCGGCTGATGCGGGAGCTGAAGGAGCGCGGCGGGCTGAGTTACGGCGTCCTGGCGCGCAGGCTGCACACGAGTACGTCGACGCTGCACCGCTACTGCAACGGGGAGGCGCTGCCGGCGGAGTTCGCGGTGGTGGACCGCTTCGCGCGGGCCTGCGGGGCCTCGGCGCCGGAGGCGGTGGACCTGCACCGGGCGTGGCTGCTGGCGGACGCGCGGCGGCGCGCGGGGGCGGCCGCGCCGACGCCGGTACCGGAGACGGCGGCACCGGATCCGCCGCCGGTGCCGGTGCCCGTGCTGGTGACGGAGGCGGAGGCGGATCCGGCACCGGCCCTCACGGCGGAGCCGGCCGTGACGGTGGTCGGTCCGGCAGCGGCGGGGGAGCCGGTGGTCCGCCCGACCTGGTACCGGCGCAGGGCGGCCGTGGCCGTCGCCGCGGGGCTGGCGGCGGGCGCGGTGGCCGTGGCGCTGGTGGCGGTGACCGGACCCGACCGGGGTACCCCGCAGACGGGAACGGGAACGGGAACGGGCACGGGGGCCGGCCCGGGGGCCGGTTCGCGGGGGCCCGCGGCATCTGCCCCGGCGGTGACTCCGTCGGCGGACGGAGCGGCTCCGACGGGGTCGGCGGCGGGTCCGGCATCGCCTTCGGCGGCGTCGGGGGGACCGGCCCCGGCCCCGACCTCTGCCCCGCCGCCGGGGACCGCCCCCGGCCAGGCGCCGGCGGCGCCCCTCAGGGCGGCGGTGCGGTCGCACGTGTGGGCCGCGGGCTGCGACCACGCCTACCTGTCCGAGCGGGGTCCCGCATCGGTGCCGGCGCCGCCCGTGGAGGCGGATGCGCCCGCCTGGGCCTCGGCGCAGCGCGCCGTGCACGCCGGGAACCAGATCGTGGAGGTCACCCTGCACGGCACGGGCGGGGGCGCGGTGGTCCTGGAGGGCCTGGAGGTGCGGGTGGCGGCGCGCCGCACACCGCCCGCCTGGAACGTCTACGAGATGTCGCAGGGCTGCGGCGGCGGCCTCACCCCGGCCGTCTTCGCCGTCAACCTGGACGCGCCGCGCCCGCTGGCCCGGCCCGTCGCCGGGAACGACGCCGGGAACCGGCTGCCCGCCCCGTCCTTCCCGATGCGGGTCTCGGCCGTCGAGCCGGTCGTCCTGCGGGTGGTGGCGGCCACCACGGGCTGCGACTGCGACTGGTCCCTCGACCTGCGCTGGTCCTCGCCGGCCGGTTCGGGAACCCTGCGCCTGGACGACGGCGGCCGCCCGCTGCGCACGAGCGCCGCCACCGGTCGGCCCGTCTACGGATACGCCCTGGAACAGGGCCGCTGGTCCCGCTGAATCCGCAGGTCAGGGGGTGTTGTCGGTGGCCGCACCTAGACTCGTGGGGAAGGGGCCGGCAGGTCCGGGAGGACATCGTGAGGGAGGGGGGAACACCATGACAACGCAGCCGCAGCCGCAGCCGCAGCCGCACGCCTCCGCCTTGCTGCGCCATGCCGCCGTCTTCCTGCCCGCGGCCGTCCCCCGGGAGGGCCGGGTGGCCTTCTGGTCGCCCGCCGGGGACCCCCTGCCCGAGGCGGGCACAGCGGGTCCGCTGACCGTCGTACGGCCGCACGGCACCGGGGTCCGCAGCCGGACCGTGCCCGCGGTGACCTTCTCCGTCGCCGCCGCCCTGCCCCTGCTCGCGCCGGCCCCCCGCAGCCCCGCCGCGCACCCCGCCACCCGTGCCTGGGGCACCGCCGCCACGCAGGCCCTCACCCTGGCCGCCCGCGGCCGGCTGCTCCCCGGGCTCACCGCCGAGGGCGTCGACGCCTGGCGCGCGGGCCCGCTCGACGCCGCCGACATCGCCCACCTCAGGGCGATCGCCGCCGCGCTGCCCCACGAGGGGTACGCGACGCCCCTCGCCGGGCGCCGTCCCCTCCAGCTGCCCCAACCGGAGGCGCTGGTCCGCGCGTTCCTCGACGCCGTCGCCGACAGCCTGCCCCGCACCCCGGCGGCGGCCGTCGCCGCCGGGCGGCCGTTCGCCGCCCGGGAACCGCAGCGGGTGCCCGGGATACAGGAGTGGGCCGCGCAGGTCGCGGCCGGATCCGACACCGGAGTCGGGCTGTCGCTCCGGCTCGACCTGTCCTCCTTCCGCCTCTTCGACGAGGCCGAGGGCGAGGAGAGCCGGCGCGCCGGGGCCGCCGTCGTCCAGGTCCACAGCCTCGCCGACCCGACGCTGGTCACCGATGCCGGGCAGCTGTGGGCCGGCACCGCGGGCGCCGGCTTCGGCCCCCGCGCCCGCATCGACGCCGTGCTCGCGCTGCGCCGGGCCGCGCGGGTCTGGCCGCCGCTGCTGCGGCTGCTGGACCAGGCCGTGCCCGACGCACTGGCCCTGTCCGACCCGGAGCTGGAAGACCTGCTGGGGGTCGCCGCGAACCGCCTGGCGGCCGCCGGGGTCGTCGTCCACTGGCCGCGGGAGCTGGCCCGTACGCTGTCCGCGACCGCCGTCGTACGGTCCACCGCGCCCGGGTCCGCCACCGACGGGACCGCCTTCTTCGACGCGGAACACCTCTTTGCCTTCTCCTGGGAACTGGCCCTCGGCGGCGACCGGCTCACCCCGGGCGAGATGGACGCGCTCGCGCAGGCCCACCGGCCCGTCGTACGGCTGCGGGACCAGTGGGTGCGGGTCGACCCGGAGCTGGTGCGCAAGGCGCGCAAGCGCGAACTGGGCCTGCTGGACCCGGTGGACGCGCTGGCCGCCGCGCTGTCGGGGACCACGGAGGTCGGCGGCGAGCAGGTCGAGGCGGTGCCCGTGGGAGCGCTGGCCGCGCTCCGCGACCGGCTGACGGGGGAACTGGCGCCGCTGCCGCAGCCCGCCGCGCTCAAGGCCACCCTGCGCGACTACCAGGCGCGCGGCCTGGCCTGGCTGGACCTGATGACCTCGCTGGGCCTCGGGGGCTGCCTCGCCGACGACATGGGCCTGGGCAAGACCGTCACCCTCATCGCGCTGCACCTGCACCGGGACCGCCGCGAGCCGACGCTCGTCGTGTGCCCGGCCTCCCTCCTGGGCAACTGGCAGCGGGAGATCGAGAAGTTCGCCCCCGGTACCCGCGTGCGCCGCTTCCACGGCGGCGGACGCAGTGCCGACGACCTGACGTCCTGCGAGGGCGGGTTCGTGCTCACCACCTACGGGACGATGCGCGCCAGCGCCGCCCAGCTGGCCGAGCAGCGCTGGGGCATGGTCGTCGCCGACGAGGCGCAGCACGTCAAGAACCCCCACTCGGCGACCGCGAAGGCCCTGCGCACGATCCCGGCGCCGGCCCGGGTGGCGCTGACCGGCACTCCGGTGGAGAACAACCTCTCCGAGCTGTGGGCGCTGCTCGACTGGACCACGCCGGGCCTGCTGGGGCCACTGACCGCCTTCCGGGCCCGCCACGCCCGCCCGGTGGAGCACCAGCAGGAGGAGGACGGCGGCAACGAGGCCGCGGTGGCCCGCCTGTCCGCGCTGGTACGGCCGTTCCTGCTGCGGCGCAAGAAGTCCGACCCCGGTATCGCGCCCGAGCTGCCGCCGAAGACGGAGACCGACCATCCGGTGTCCCTCACCCGCGAGCAGGTGTCCCTCTACCAGGCCGCGGTGGACGAGGCGATGGCCGTGATCGGGTCCAGCGAGGGCATCGAGAGACGCGGCATGATCATGAAGCTGCTGGCCTCGCTCAAGCAGATCTGCAACCACCCCGCGCAGTACCTGAAGGAGGAGCACCCGCGGCTGCCGCACCGCTCGGGCAAGCTCGCCCTGCTGGACGAGCTGCTGGACACGATCGTCGCCGAGGGCGGTTCGGTGCTGGTCTTCACCCAGTACGTGACGATGGCCCGGCTCATCGAGCGGCACCTGTCGGCCCGCGGGATCGCCTCCCAGCTCCTGCACGGCGGCACCCCGGTCGCCCGCCGCGAGGAACTCGTGGACCGCTTCCAGGCCGGCGAGGTCCCCGTCTTCCTGCTGTCCCTCAAGGCCGCCGGCACCGGCCTGAACCTCACCCGCGCCGGACACGTCGTCCACTTCGACCGCTGGTGGAACCCGGCCGTCGAGGAACAGGCCACCGACCGCGCCTACCGCATCGGCCAGACCCAGCCCGTACAAGTCCACCGCATCATCGCCGAGGGCACCGTCGAAGACCGCATCGCCGAGATGCTGGAGGCGAAGCGGGCCCTGGCCGAGGCCGTCCTCGGGTCGGGCGAGGCGGCGCTGACCGAGCTGACCGACCGCGAGCTCGCCGACCTGGTCTCCCTGCGGAGGCCCGCATGATCACCGCGCGGGACGACCGCCGCCGCACCTTCGAGACCGTGCCCGCCGGGGCGGAGGCGGTGAGCTGGTGGGGCCGGGCCTGGGTGGCCGCGCTGGAGGGGGCCTCCGGCGACCCGGCCCGCCTGGCCCGGGGCCGTACCTATGCCGAGTCCGGGCACGTCGACGCGGTGACCGTCACCCCCGGCCGGATCGTCGCGTACGTCCGGGGCAGCAGGCCCCGCCCGTACCGCACCGAGCTGACCCTGCCCGCCTTCGCGGACCCGGAGTGGAGCGAGCTGCTGGAGGAGGTCGCGGCCGACCCGGCGGCGCTGGGCGCCCTCCTGGAGCGCGAGGTCCCGCAGTCGCTGGCGGGGACCGTCCTGCCCGGGGCGGGCGAGCTCGTCCCGCACTGCTCCTGCCCGGACTTCGGGCGTCCGCCGTGCAAGCACGCCGCCGCCCTCTGCTACCGCGCGGCCCGCCTCCTCGACGAGGACCCCTTCGTCCTGCTGCTCCTGCGCGGCCGCGGCGAGCGGGAGCTCCTGGAGGACCTCACCCGCCGCAATGCCGCCCACGCCGCACGCGAAAAGCCCCCTACGGCGCCGGACTTCCCCGCAGTCGCGGCCCGGGAGGCCCTCGTCCGCACCGTGCTGCCGCCGCTGCCCGCGCCGCTCGCCCCGCCCGCCGCGGCCGGCCTCCCGCCCGCCTACCCGGCCGACCCGGCGGCACCGGACCCGCTGGCCCTCGACCAGCTCGCCTCCGACGCGGCCGCCCGCGCCCTCGCCCTGCTCACCACCGGCGAGGACCCGATCGCCGGGCTCTCCCTCTGGCAGGACGCCGTACGGCTGGCCTCCGCGGAACCCACGGCCGGCCTGACGGGTGCGGCCCGCACCCTCTACCGGGACCTGGCCCGCGCCACCGGGCGCACCACCACCGACCTCGCACGCGCCGCGGCGGCCTGGCGCCAGGGCGGCCGCCCCGCCCTCGCCGCCCTCGAAGAGCCCTGGGATCCGCCGGCCGGCCCCTTCGACCGGGCCCGCCCCGCGCTCCTCGCCGCGTCGCAGGGCGCCTTCCGCCCGGAGCGCAACCGCCTGACGGCCCGCACCCGCCAGCTCCGGCTCGGCCGCGACGCCCTCTGGTACGCCTACGAGTCCCGCCCGGACGACGACGACTGGTGGCCCACGGGCCGCCCCTCCCCGGACCCGGTCGCCGCTCTCACCCGGCGCGCAGACTCATCAGGGTGACCTGGTCCCCTGTCTGCCGTTCGAGGTGGTCGAGCAGTTGGGTGAACAGCTCGGCGAGCTGCCGGACCGCAGCGGGCTCCGGGCGGCCGCCGTTCTGCCCTCCTGCGGGCGTGCGGGTCGGTCGTCCTGATCCGTGAGATCTGGGCGTCCCGCCTGGCGGTGTGTGATTGGGTGATCCGGAACGTGATGCGGACCGGCCCGTTCTGCCTGGTCGTGTCGATTTCTGCCCCGGAGGTACCCCCATATGCACGGCCGAACGGCGCATGCCGATCCTTCTGACGCAAGTGCCGACCCGGGTCTGATGCGTTTGAGGGCCGTGCTGGGCGGTTGGCGCGAGTCGCTCATCGACATGGGCGGCCGCAACAGGCTGCTGAACTTCCGCCACACCAGGTCCTCCACCCTGGAGATCACCTCACCCGGTGCCGGCAGCCTGCTGGAACAGCTGGCCCGAGGCTGGGACTTCGCGCCCGTCGAAGAGGCCGAGGAAGAGCAGTCCGGCGTCAGCCTGGACAAGGCGCCGCGTGGGGTGGACCCCGCTCGGGCGGCCAACGGGATCCTCACGCAGAAGCAGACCCAGCAGGCCCTCGACAGTGCCCTGCGGCAGCTGCGGCAGAAGTCGAACCAGACCTTCAACGACTTCGGCCTGTGGGTGCTCTGGGTTGGCGTCGGCATGCTCGACTGGTGCGAGGAGGGAGCCCATGAGAGCAGCTCGGCGCCCCTCGTACTGGTCCCGGTCCAGCTCGTTCGCGACCGGACGGGCAGGATCCGACTGCAGGAGGCCGAGGAGCAGGACGCACTGCACAATCCGGCGCTCGCGGTGAAGCTCGCCCAGCTCGGCGTCGACTGGACGCCCGTCGCCGACACCGACTGCCTCGACGCGGCCGCCGTACTGGCGCGGGCCCGGGCGGCTGCCGCGGGCCAGGTGGGCTGGGTGGTCCGAGACAGCGTCGTCCTGGCCATGTTCGCCGCCCACAAGGAGGCCATGTACCAGGACCTCAAGGAGAACGAGGCGGCGATCCTCGCCAGCCCCCTCATCCGGGCGATCGGGCTGGGACCGGACGCGGGTCTCCCGGACGACGTGATCGGATTCGAGCCGCCCGCGATCGAGCGTATCGACGAGGTCCAGGTGCCCGAGCGGACCCCGCTGGTCCTGGACGCCGACGCCTCGCAGCGCCAGTGCATCGCAGCCGCCTTGGCGAACCGGTCGTTCGTGATGAGCGGCCCGCCCGGTACCGGAAAGAGCCAGACGATCACGAACATGATCGCGGCCCTGATGCACTCCGGCCGCAGCGTCCTGTTCGTCAGTGAGAAGGCCGCGGCGCTGGACGTCGTGCGCAACCGACTGACGGACGTCGGTCTCGGGGACTTCGTCCTGGCCCTGCACAGCAGCGACACCAGCAAGAAGGCCGTCGCCCAGGAGCTGGACCGTGCGCTGACGACGGAAGTACGGGCCTCCGGGGCCGCCCAGCACGAGCTCGATGAGGCCCGGAAGCTGCGCGAGGAACTGTCCGCCTACGCAGCGGCGATGAACGAGGAACGGCAGCCACTCGGCCGCACGCTGCACGACGTACTCGGCCGGCTCGCCCTGCTCGGCCGGAGAGAGGTTCCGCAGCTGACGCTCACCTCCGGGGCCGCAGCCGTCACCGACACGCTCAGCGCCGCCGCACTGCACGAGGTGCTCACGGCCGCCCGCTCGGTCGCCCGGTCCTGGCGGCCCGTCGCGGAAGGCGACTCCTTCGCCTGGTGGGGGCTGCGTGACCCCGAAGCCATGGGCGGAGGATCGGCGACCACGGCGCTCGCCGACGCAGTCGACGCCTTGCAGTCGCTCCGGGCTGCCGCGGAACGCAGGCCCCTGGCGGCCGACACGCCCCTTCCGAGAAACGTCCGCGACCTGCGTCGGATCGCGGACGACCTCCGTGCGGGATTGCCCGTACGCACCGCAGCTCCGACGAGCGCGCCGTTCGAGGACCACTCACCCGCCATCGCGCAGCTCGCCGAGGGCTTCGGCCTGGGCAAACCACTGGACATCGTGTCCGTGCTCGCGCTGTTCGAGCTCGTCGATCTGGAGGATGCCGGGAATCGGCCCCCGGCGCACTGGTTCGACATCGGGCACTTGCGTCAGGCGCAGGCCGCGGCTGAGCAGCTCAAGGAGGCTTTCGGCGAGGAGAACGCGGCGCGCGGCGCGGCGCAGGACGTGTTCGGGCCGCAGGTTCTGAACCACGGGTCCCTCACCGATCTCGTGCGCCGGTTCGCCGAGGACCACCATGGGATCACTGCCCGCTTCAAGGGTCAGTACCGTGCTGACCGGGAGGCGGTGACCGCCCTCACCGTGACCGGGGCCTGGGACAAGCACCTGCCGGGCAGACTGGCGCAAGCACTCACCTGGCAGCAGGCCCATACCCGGGTGCTGCGGCTGACCGAGGAGCACCGGGCGCTACTGGGCCCCTACGTGCCCGGCGGCGTCGACGGATTCGCGGCGCTCGACGAGGCCCTGGCCAACGCTGCCCGGATCGCGGAGCTCACCGCGGAAAGCAATGAGCCCGGCGCCGTGGCCGACCGGCTCGCCCATGGTGCGGACCGGGACCACGGTTACGCCGGGCTGCAGGTCCAGGCCGTCCGCGGTTCTCTCGCCGACTGGTGCGATGCCGTGGACCTGCGGGTCGCGCGATGGACCGAGACCTCGTCGCGGCTCGCCTCGATGTTCGAGGACGCGCGTCGGCTGAAGCTGTTGCCGGCCATCGGCGGCACGCTGGAGGAGGCCGAGCGTGCTCTGACGGTCCTGGCAGCGGATCCGTCGGGCCCCGGGGAATGGCAGACCTACCGCAGCGCACTCTCGGTGCTGACGGGCCGCGGGCTCGACGACCTCGTCTCCCGGGCCGCGGAGCGGGGCATCGGCGCAGAGTCCTTCCCGGAGGTCGTGGAGCGCGCCTTGTTGCAGCTCTGGGCCGACACGCTGCTCGCCGCCGACGGAAGATTGCGTACGGGGCGTTCCGCGGAGCTCGACGCCCGGGTACGGAGCTTCCGCGAGGCCGACCGGATGCTGGTGGATGCGGCGAGCGGCGCCGTCATCGAGTCGTGCAACAGTCGTAAGCCCAAGGCCTTTGGCGCGGGTGGAGCCTCGCTGATTCGCCGCGAGGCGGAGAAGAAGACCCGGCACATGGCCGTACGGGAGCTCCTCGGCAAGGCGCGAGAGGTGGTCCAGGCGGTCAAGCCCTGCTTCATGATGAACCCGCTCTCGGTGAGCCAGTACCTTCCGGCGGACTACCGCTTCGACGTAGTGATCTTCGATGAGGCTTCGCAGGTCAGACCTGGTGACGCGGTCAACTGTGTCTACCGGGGCCGTTCCTTGGTCGTCGCAGGCGACGAGAAGCAGCTCCCGCCCACGTCGTTCTTCGACTCGGCCGTCGGGGACGAGAGCGATGAGTACGACGAAGAAGTGCCCGACGCCTTCGAGTCGCTGCTGCATGCGTGCAAAGCGGGAGCGATGCGTGAGCTGCCGCTGCGCTGGCACTACCGGAGCCGCCACGAGGACCTCATCACCTTCAGCAACCGCTCCTTCTACGGCAACGGCATGGTGACCTTCCCGGGGGCGGTGGAGCGCGGCCCCGACATCGGGGTGGGGTTCTTCAAGGCGGACGGTTGCTACGACAAGGGGCGCCGCCGGGACAATCGGGGTGAGGCGGAGGCCGTGGCGCAGCGCGTGCTGCACCACTTCGACACCAGGCCGGGCCGCAGCCTCGGCGTGGTGGCGCTGTCGCAGGCCCAGGCGACCGCGATCGACGAATGCGTACAGCAGGCCCGACTGGCCCGCCCGGACCTGGACCACTGCTTCACCGAAGACCGTCTCGACGGGTTCTTCGTGAAGAACCTGGAGTCGGTCCAGGGCGACGAGCGGGACGTCATGATCATGTCGCTCGGTTACGGACCGGACGAGCGGGGCGTCCTGGGGCTCAACTTCGGTCCCATCAACAGGGAAGGCGGATGGCGACGCCTCAACGTCGCCGTCACCCGAGCTCGGTTCCGCGTGGAGGTGGTCGCCTCGTTCCACGGATCCCAGCTCAAGGACGGCACCAACGAGAGCGTGCAGCACCTCAAGCGCTACCTCGAATACGCGGAGAACGGACCTGCGGTCCTTGCCAGGGACACCATGGTGGCGGACGCCGAGCCGGACAGCCCGTTCGAGGAGTCGGTGCTCGCCGTACTGCGCGACTGGGGCTACGAGGTGCAGCCGCAGGTGGGCGTCGCGGGCTACCGGGTCGACCTCGGCATTCGGCACCCCGCGGCACAGGGCTCGTTCGCGCTCGGCATCGAATGCGACGGGGCGATGTACCACTCGTCGCGCGCGGCCCGCGACCGTGACCGGCTGCGTCAGCAGGTCCTGGAAGGTCTCGGCTGGACCTTGCACCGAATTTGGGGCACGGACTGGTACCGCAACCGTCCGGAGGCGGAGCGCCGGCTGAAGGAGGCCGTGGAGGCGGCGGTGGCCACCGACCCCTTCGCGAGGCCGGAGGCGGTACGGCTGTCCGATGGCGGCGCGGTGACCAGGCATGTGGCGCCCGCCGAGACTCGGATCCCGACACCCCGTCCCGAACCGGAGCGGGTTCTCCTGGTGGACCGTGCGCCGGTGCGCGACTGGAGCACGCGGTACGTCCTCGCGGAGGTCGCCGTCGACACCTGGGCGGTACCGGAATTCCATACCCCGGAGGCGCGTCCCGTACTGCGAAGGCTGCTGGCGCAGATCATCGAGGCCGAGGGGCCGGTCCATCAGGACCTCTTGGTCCAGCGCGCGCGGGAGGCCTGGGGGCTCGGCAAGTCGGGCAGGCGGATGGTGGAGAACGCCCAGTACGTGGTGGACGCCCTGGTGCGTGCCGGTGTCGCGGAATGCGAGAGCGGCTTCGTCGACGTCGCCGGTCGGCGCCTGCGGGGTGTCCGCACACCACTGGACGACCAGCCCCGCAGGATCGCCCACGTTTCGCCGGCCGAGCGGCAGCTGGCCATGCGGGAGCTGACCTTGGAGTGCCCTGGGATGAGCACAGAGGAACTGCTGCAGCAGACCCGGGAGCTCTTCGGGTGGAAGCGCATGGGGTCCGACATCCGGAGCGCGCTCGAAGCGGACGTCAGGGACCTCCTCGCCCGGGGCGGGCTCACAGGGACGCCGGACCGGCTGGTCGCCACTCGCTGAGACCCTCCGCCCAGCGGGTCAGGGCGGTGAAGTCGCGGTCCCGCAGGCCGTGGCGGGGGTGGATGCGCAGCAGGAGGGCCGGGGCCGGGTGGTGGGCGGCGACCCAGGCCCGGTCCTGCGGGGTGATCATGTCGTCGACCCAGGCGAAGGGCCGGCCGGCCGCCCAGTCCCTCAGGTGGCGGGTCTTCCAGGAGAGGCCGTCGGGGTCCTCGGCGAACAGTTCGGGCCATTCGACGACGGACAGGTCGCCGGGGAGCCCGATGTGCGGGGAGATCAGGGTGTTGGCCTGGTGCGTCCAGGCGGTGGCCCAGGTGATCTCGAAGGGCAGGGCCAGCAGCCGGGCGCCGTGGGACGGGTGGAGGCGGACCCGCGCGCCGCGCCGGGCCCTGCGGGTCTCCGGGTCGCGGTAGGAGAGCCAGACGTCCGGCCACATGCGGTGGCTCCGGTACCCGCGCAGTCCGGCGGAGAGGGAACGGAAGGGGTTGAGCGGGCCGTCCACGTCGAGGAGCAGCAGTGGGCGATCAGTCATGAAGTACCCAGTACCCAGTACACGATTGAGTGAAATCCCTACCACCTCTATAACCCGTACGGGTTTGGGGGCGTTGTTTCCGGTGCGGGGCTGGGCCCCGAAATCCACCGGAAGGCAGGAAAGTGATGCGTCACAGTCGTCGAAGTGGCTTGATCGCGGCGGTCGTTGCAGGCGGCGGCCTGGCCGTCGCGGGTGTGAGCGGGCTCGCCCACGCCGACGCGGACGCCGGCGGCAAGGCCGAGCGATCGCCGGGTCTGCTGTCCGGGAACCTGGTGCAGCTGCCGGTGAACGTGCCGGTGAACCTCTGCGGGAACACGGTGAACGTCGTCGGCGTGCTGAACCCCGCGGCCGGGAACCGCTGTGCGAACGACTCGCGGGGAGGCGGCGGGTCGCCCACGTCGCAGCAGGGCGGCGGGAACGGCGGGGGAGCCGTGGCAGAGGGGCGCGGAAAGGATTCTCCAGGCGTATTGTCAGGCAATGGGATCCAGCTCCCCGTCGACCTCCCGCTGAACGTCAGCGGCAATTCCGTCAACGTGGTCGGCATCGGCAACCCCGCGCACGGCAACACGTCCGTCAACGTGGAGAAGCCGACCCCCGGCAAGCCCGTCCAGCCTCCCGTCGTCGAGAAGCCGGTCACCCCCGTCAAGCCGGTCACTCCCGCCACGCCGGTCGTCCCGGTCACCGAGGCCACGCCGCCGCGGCACACCGAGGCCCTCGCCCACACCGGGGCCGACGGCGCCGGGTACCTGCTGCCCGCGGGCGGAGGCCTGCTGCTCGGCGGTGTCCTCCTCTACCGCCGCTTCCGGCTCAACTAGCCGCGCTCCGCGGGGCGGCGCGCCATCCGTCCAGGATGGCGTCGATCCGCGGAGCCAGCCGGGCGCGGGCCGCGAAGCGGGGGACACCCGCCATCAGCAGGGCGTCGTATTCGGTGTCGGTGTGCCGCACCGCCGCCCGCACCGCCACCGAGACCGCCGCTTCGTCCAGGGCCCGCCCCGCTGCGGTGCGGCCCACCCGGCCGCTGCCGCGCACCGAGGCATGGGTGGCGATCGCCACGGCCCGGTCGGCCGGGCAGCCGGGGAACAGCCGGACGATCTCGGCGGCGAAGGCCGCCGTGAAGCGGACGTCCTCCGCCGCACGGCGCAGCCGGTCGCGCTCCCGGCGGCGCGCCCGCGCCTCGGAGTCCGCGAGACAGGCGCGTTCCGCGCCGGCCAGGGCGGCGTCCTCGACGAGGAGCCCGAGGCGCTCGTACCGGCGGCGGCGCCTGTGGAAGCGGACCACGACGGCGGAGAGCGAACTGGCCTCGCGTGAGCGGCGGGTGAGCGCGGCATCGCCACGCGGAAGGTAGACGAGGTGCCCCAGATCCGCACAGTCCAGGCACCGGGGCACACCGGCCTCGCGGACCAGGTGCCGGAGGGGACCCTGCCGGCACTCCGCGCAGTGGATCTGCTTCGCAGACTCGAACACGACCAGGCTCATACAGGTGTGATACCGCCCTGTGCCCCTCATATCACCTGGTGAAGAAGGGAGGTTGAGGTTTCGCCGACTCTTCCGGGATCGGCCTGATCCCTCCTACGGTGGGCCCTGGACCGCTGACCACGGGGGTCGGTCCACGGAGGAGGAACACATGGGCGCACGGCGGACGACGACGGCACGGCCGCCGGTGATCGGCTTCGGCATGAGCACCGGAAAGGCATGCGTCACCACGATCCCGGCGGGCCATGAGATCGTCATCCCGCCGGGCGGCTGCACCGGCTGGCACTACCACCGGATGCGGCTCGAAGCCGTCGTCCTGGCGGGCACCCTGACGCGGGTCCTGCACGACCTCACCGTCGAGGTGCACCGGCCCGGAACCGCCTTCGTGGAACCCGCGGGCACAGGCCACATACACCTGGGCCACAACCTCGGCACCGAGCCGGTCGTGCTCCACGTGACCCCCCGGCTGCCCGAGGGAACCGCCTTCTCCATACCCACGCCGGCCCCCTCCGGTGCCACACCGGAGGTCTGCCGGCAGCACCCCCACTGAGCCGCCGCCCGAGCGGGCCGGCCGCGCTCACACCAGTCGGCGGATCTCCCCGCGGACGCGGTAGAAGCCCCCGGACGCAGCGTGCAGGTCGTCGACCACGTACCGGGCGCCGACCTCCCTGATCCCGCGCGGGAACTGCACGTTCCAGGAGGACTCGAAGCCGCTCGACACCACCTGCACCCGCATCCGGCCGCCCTGCTGGACGCACTCGACCACCACGCCGACCGCCGGGTCCGAGGCCACCGCGGCCATCGAGACCGTCGCCACCGCCGAGGCCGACGCGGCCGGGGTGAACACCGGCAGCGCGGCCGCGGACTTCACGTCCATCGGCGCGGGCACCGACCCCTGCTGGGCCGCCGCGATCGCCTGCTCGCTCGCGTCCACGCAGACCAGGGAGCCGTCCGTGGTGACGAGGTAGAGCCGCCCGTCCAGGTACTGCATCGACAGCGCCGATCCGCCGCCGGTCCCCAGCTTCCACAGCCGGTTCCCGTCCGCGTCGAAGCAGTAGACCGAGGAGGAGGAGTCGCCCGCGAAGACGTGGCGGCCGTCCGGCGAGGTCGCGCACGAATACACCGCCGCGTCGCACCGGTAGGTGGCCTCCGTCGCCCCCGAGGCCTTCGACAGCCGCTGCACGGTGTTGCGGACCGTGCCCGCGTACACCGAGTGCTCCTCCTGCCAGCCGAACAGGACGCCGCCCGGGGTGGCGCTGTGCCACAACTGGCCCGTGCCGTCGGCCGCGTAGGCCGTCACGCCGGCGCTGTGCCCGTGGTAGACCGCCCGCTCGTCGGCCCGGACCATCCACGCGCCGGTACCCGAGGACTTCCGCGACCACTGGTGCTCGTCCTCGTGGTCGATGACGGTCAGGCCGCCGTTCGCGTCGGAGACGTTCAGCACGCCCTCGTGGATGTCCAGCCAGTAGATGTCCACGTCCGCCGCGATGGCGTAGGCGCCGAAGGGGACCTTCGACGACAGGTCGTACACCGTGCCGTCGTCGCAGCCCGCGTAGATCCAGAACTCGTCCGCCACCAGGCACTTCACCCCGTCCGGCAGCGAATAGCGGGCCAGCACCTCACCGCCGTGGCTCAGCGTGTACACGTCGCCTGCCTGGTTGCCGACCCAGCAGCGGTCCTCGTCGACGTGGATCCCGAAGGCCGCGGAGCCGGTACGGAAACGCCACAGCACCGGGGCGACGGCACGCGCCGTCGAGGGCGCCGACGTCACCTGGCGGCGCGTCACCGCCCGGGCGGCGCGCTGTCCCTGCACGGCCGGGGCGTACCCCTTGCGGACCTTCTCGCCGATCTTCTTGGCGGCGGCCGCGCGGGCCTTCTCGGTCGTCGGGAACGAGGAGCTCTGCAACTGGCCGGGCGCGCCGATGCGTCCGTAGCGCACGGAGACCGCCGTGCCGTCCACGGTCACCTCGTAGAACTTGTGCGCCCCGCCGCCGTCCTGCGACAGCTCCAGATACGTCGTCTCCCGAGCCATGACAGACCCCTCCCCGAAAGCCGGGCCACCGGCGCCCTTTCCGCGGTGATCCCTCGTGGGAAAAGCTAGGGCCGACCACTGACAATGGGCCGGTGCAGTGGGAAGCGATCACATGGCAGCGGATGGCCGAGCGGCTCGCCGGCCACCTCGACGACCCCGGCAACGCCCCCGGGCCGGACAGCCGGCAGCGCGTGGGCATCGACGGAGCGCCCGCGGCGGACACCGGCACCCTCGCCGGGCGGCTCGCGGAGGAGCTGCGGCTGCGCGGACGCCCCGTCCTGGTGGTGCCGACCGACGGGTTCCTGCGGCCCGCCTCCCTCCGCTTCGAGTTCGGCCGGCAGGACGTGGACGCGTACCTGGACGGCTGGTACGACACGGCCGCGCTGTGGCGGGAGGTGTTCGGGCCGACGGATCCCGGCGGGACGGGCCGGGTGCTGCCGGACCTGTGGGACCCGGTGACCGACCGGGCGACCCGCAGCCCCTACGTCGAACTCCCGGCCGGCGGTGTGCTGCTGGTGCACGGGCCGCTGCTGCTGGGGCGGTGGTTCCCCTTCGACCTGAGCGTCCACGTGCGGCTGTCGCCGGGGGCGCTGGCGCGGCGGACCGAGGAGTCGCAGCGGTGGACGGGGGCGGCGTTCGCGCGGTACGAGGCCGAGGCGGATCCGGCGTCCGCCGCCGACGTGGTGGTGCGGGCCGATGACCCCAGGCACCCCGCCTGGACGGGGATCCGGGGGCGGTGACCCTGCCGGTCCCGCCGCGCGGAGCCTCTCTCCTCCCAGCCCCGCCCCTTGCGCCGTCTCCCGGGCGCCGCCCCGGCCCGCGCCCCCAACGCGGGCGGGGGCTGGTTCGGGCGCTGCCCGGGCCCAGGTCCGAAGCGGCGAGTGAGGGGGGCTCGGCGGCGCGGGCCTACGGGCGGCCGCCCGGGCGGGTTATGGCTCGTGCGGCCGCGCGGCAGCCCGCGCGGGCCGATTCCGGCGGGTCCGCGCCTTCCAGGCGGGCCGCCAGGAAGGCGCCCGTGAAGGCGTCGCCGGCTCCCGTGGAGTCCACCACCGCCTCGGCCGGGTCCGCGGCCGCCACCTCGGCCGTGATCCGGCCCCGCTCGGCGACCAGCGCCCCCGCCGGGCCCAGGGTCACCACCACCAGCGGCACCCGCCGGCTCAGCGCCGTCGCCGCCCGGGCCACGCCGGCCCCCTCCGGCAGCCCGGCCAGCAGCCGGGCCTCGTCCTCGTTCGGCAGCAGCACCCCCGCGCCCGCCACGGCGTCCAGGAAGCGCTGCGGGCCCAGTGCCGCCAGGAACCCCGCCGACGCGGGGTCCACGCTCACCGGCACCCCCCGGGTCCGTGCCGCCCGCAGCGCGACCGCGGCCAGTTCCCGGCTGCTGTCGGCGAAGAACAGATAACCCGACAGGTGGAGGTGCGCCGCCCCGTCCAGCAGGGACGGGGCCCAGTCGGCCGGGCACAGCCGCAGCGAGGCCCCGCTGTCGGTCAGGAAGGTCCGCTCCGCGTCCTTGCCGACCAGGGCCACCACCGTCCCGGTCGGCTCCTCCTGGTCGACCACCAGCCGAGGCCGCACCCCCGCGTCCACCAGGGCCCGCTCGTGCCACCGCGCCGATTCCGTGCCCACCCGCGCGAGGAGGCGTACCTCCGCGCTCCCCGTACGGGCGGCCCAGCACGCCGCGTTGGCCCCCGCACCGCCCGGCAGGGTGCGGATGCGGGCCGCGGTGTCGGTGGCCGGAGTCAGCGGCTCCGGATGTATGGCCACCACATCCGTCACCACGTCGCCGACGACGAGCAGCGCCCCCGCGGCGGTCATGCCCGCGCCACCCAGGCCCCGGCGATGCGGGCACCGAGCCGCACGTTCCCGCGTACCGCCGCGAGGTTCGCCTCCAGCGAGGCCCCGTCCGTCGCCCGTACGAGGAACCCCAGCAGGAACGGGGTGACCGCCTGGCCCGTGATCCCCTGCTCGCGGCAGGCGGCGAGGGCCTCGGCCAGGACCCGGTCGTGCAGCTCAGGGTCCAGCTGTTCGCCGGCCGCCACCGGATTGGCCACCAGCAGCGCCGACTCCGTCCCGCCCAGCGCGTCCTGAGCGGCCATCACCGCCGCCACCTCCTCGGGCCGGTGCACGGTCCAGTCCACCGGCTCACCCGAATCGGCCAGGTAGAACCCGGGGAACCGGTCCGTGCCGTACCCGAGCACGCCCACCCCCAGCGTCTCCAGCCGCTGCAGCGTCGCCGGCACGTCCAGGATCGACTTCACGCCCGCGCACACCACCGTGATCCGGGTCCGCGCCAGCAGGGAGAGGTCCGCCGACTCGTCCTGCGTCTGCGCCCATTCGCGGTGCACGCCCCCCAGCCCGCCCGTAGCGAAGACCCGCAGTCCCGCCCTGGCCGCGAGGAAGGCCGTCGCGGACACCGTCGTCGCCCCGGTCGCTCCCGTCGCCAGCGCGGGCGCCAGGTCCCGGTGGCCGAGCTTGCGCACGCCGTCACCGGCCGCGATCCGCTCCAGCTGGATCTTGTCGAGGCCCGCGCGGGCCACGCCGTCGACGACCGCGACCGTCGCCGGAACCGCACCCTCCGCGCGGACCAGTTCCTCCAGTTCGAGGCCCACCTCCAGGTTGCGGGGGCGGGGCAGGCCGTGCGCGATGATCGTCGACTCCAGGGCCACCACGGGCCTGCCCTGCGCGAGCGCCTCGCGTACCTCTTCCGACAGGACCGGTCCACCGGGCAGGGATGCAGTTGCTCTGTGCTGTGACATGTCCCCATCCATGGCACGGGACCGGCGCCTCCAAACGCACTCCTGCCACACCCGTCACAAAGCTGTCCGAGTAGCGTTCCTCCATGGACACGCGTCGCTTCTACGACGGGCTCGCCGACCGCTACGACCTCATCTACGCGGACTGGGAGGCGTCCGTCACCCGGCAGGGCCGGGCCCTCGACGCCCTGCTCACCTCGGCGCTGGGCCCGGGACCGCACACGGTGCTCGACAACGCCTGCGGCATCGGCACACAGTCCCTCGGCCTGTCCGCACGGGGCCACCGGGTCACCGGGACCGACCTGAGCCCCCTCTCCGCGGCCCGCGCGGCGGGCGAGGCCGCCCGCCGCGGACTCGACCTGCCCGTCGCCGCGGCCGACATGCGGGCCCTGCCCTTCGCGGACGCCTCCTTCGACGCCGTGGTCTGCGCCGACAACGCGCTGCCCCACCTGCTGACCGCACCGGACGTGCGCGCCGCCCTGGCCGAAACCCTGCGGGTCCTGCGGCCGGGCGGACTGCTCCTGCTGTCCACCCGCCCCTACGCCGACCTGCTCCGGGCCCGGCCGCAGAGCGAGGCCCCGCACGTCCACACCGGCCCGGACGGGCAGCGGACGATCACCTTCCAGCTGTGGCACTGGCACGCCGACGCGGAGCGCTACGACCTGGAGCTGTTCCAGCTGCTTCCGGCCGGCGACACCTGGACGCCCCGGACCTCGCGCGCCACGTACTGGGCGCTCACGCAGGAGCGGACCGCGGAGTTCGCCCGGGAGGCGGGCCTGCGCGAGACCGCCTGGCACGCACCGGCCGACACCGGGTTCCACCAGCCGGTCCTCACCGCCCGGCGGCCCGGTCCCACTGGACAGGGTGACGCGTAGGCCGGTCCGCCGCTGGACGCTGTGGTCACCGCGCCGTGCGGACGGGCCGCACTAGGCTGGCGCGCCATGAGCACCAGTGATCACTCCGCCGCACCCGCGCCCTCACCCTCACCCGCCTCCTTCGCCGTCGATGTGGCGGACGTGGAGTTGGAGCCCGACGACCTCGACCCCGCACAGATCGTCTCCGGCGATCCGGTCGTCACCGGCAAGGTCCTGTGGGAGTCGGCCGACGGCCGTCAGGTGCGCGGGATCTGGCAGATCACGCCGGGCGTGGTCACCGACACCGAGGCGAACGAGCTGTTCGTGGTGGTCAGCGGACGCGCCACCGTCGAGGTCGAGGGCGGCGGGACCCTGGAGGTGGGACCCGGCTCCGCCTGCGTCCTGCGGGAGGGCGACAAGACCGTCTGGACCGTCCACGAGACGCTCCGCAAGGCCTACCACATCAGCTACTGACCTCCTTGGAGCCCGCGGGGTGGCGGCGCGCGGTGAACAGCGCGAGCGCCGCCATCGGCAGCAGCAGCGAGGCCCCGACGGCGTTGAGCCAGCCGTAGCTCGCCTGGGACATGATCACGCCGGCGGCGGCCCCGCCCACGCCCGCGGCCGTGTTCATCGTGAGGTCGCTCAGGCCCTGTACGGCGGCCCGCGCGGGCTGCGGCACCGAGTCGGTCAGCAGCGCCGAGCCGGAGACCATCCCGGCGGACCAGCCGAGGCCGAGCAGGAAGAGGCCGAGGGCGCTCTGGCCGTGGCTGGGCCCGGCCGTCCCGGCGAGCAGCGCGGCGACGGAGAGCAGTCCCGCGGCGAGGCCGATCACGGAGAGCCGTCCGAGCCGATCCGCGAGCCAGCCCATGAGCGGGGAGAAGGCGAACATCCCGGCGATGTGACCGCTGATCACCAGCCCGACGAGTTCCAGACCTGCGCCGTGGTGGCCCAGGTCCATCGGAGTCATGACCATGATCGAGACCATGGTGGTGTGGGAGACGGCGACGGTGAGCAGGGCGAGGCGGGCCCGCGGCGAGGCCTTCACGGCGGCGATCCCGGCGCGGATCGAGCGGCCCTCGCGGGTCTGCTCCTCGGGTGCGGCCAGCGCCCGGGCCGTCAGCAGCGGGTCCGGGCGCAGGAGTACGGCGATCAGCGCGCCGGTCAGCACGAAGACGACGGCGGCCCACACGAAGGGGCCGGCCGTCTCGGGTATGGAGGTCCCCGCGAAGCTGCGGCTCGCCGGGGCGGACAGGTTGGGGCCGAGCACCGCGCCGAGGGTGGACGCCCACACGACGACCGAGATGGCCCGGGCCCGGTGGTCCGGGGCGGCGAGGTCCGCGGCGGCGAACCGGGCCTGGAGGTTGGCGGAGGAGGCGGCGCCGAAGGCGGCCATGCCGAGCAGCAGCAGCGGGAAGCTCTTGATCGTGGCGGCGAGCACCACGAGGCCCGCCCCGACGGCGCCGATCCCGTACGCCAGGACCAGCCCGGGGCGCCGGCCGCGCGCGGTCATCAGCGCGGCCAGCGGCAGCGAGACCAGGGCGGTGCCGATCACCGAGGCGGTCGAGGCGAAGCCGGACAGCGCCTCGGTGCCGCTGACCTCGGTGGCGAGGACGGGGGCCAGGGCGATGCTGATGGGCACGCCGAGGCCGCCGAGTATCTGGCCGGCGATGAGTACCCGGGAGGTGCGCTTCTGGAGCCGCGCCGGGTCCGGGAGTCCGAGTGGCGGGGCGGGCCGGTCCGTGCCGGGCGAGGCGGTCACGCCGTACACCGCCCTCGCGGGTGCGCGGCACGGGGTGCGGGGGTCGCGGCGGGGCCGGGTGCGGCGGCAGCAGTAGTCACCGCCGCAGTGTGCCACCCCTTACCGTCCGGCGGAACCGGGCCGTCACCGCGGGCCGGGCCCGCAGGGCACAGGCGTCGCACCGGGCTCAGAACAGGGGCTGCGGGAGCACCCCCTCCAGGGCGAGGAGCTGCCGCTTGGTCTCCACACCGCCGCCGAACCCCCCGATGCCGCCGTCGTTCTCCACGACCCGGTGGCAGGGCACCACCAGCGGCAGCGGGTTCGACCCCATGGCATTGCCCACGGCCTGGGCGGCGCCGGGCTGTCCGACGCGGGCCGCCAGCTCCCCGTAGCCGACGACCGATCCGTAGGACACGGAACGGTCCAGCTCCTGGAGCACCTGGCGGTTGAAGCCGGAGCTGAGGCGCCAGTCCAGCGGCAGGTCGAAGCGCCGCAGCGAACCGGCGAAGTACGCGGCGAGCTGGCGCACCGGCTCGGCCAGCAGCTCCTCCTCGCCCGGCGCGGTCCGCCGGGCGTCGGCGCCGAGCCGGGAGACCAGCGGGCCGACCATCCGGTCGAGCCGGTCCGGCCCGGCGTGGAACTCGACCCGGACCAGCCCCTCGGGGGTGGCGGCCAGGAGCAGGGGGCCGATGTCGCTGGCGACGACGGTCCATTCGAGGTGCGGCCCGCGGGGCCGCTCGGTGCTGTCCACGCCTCCACGGTACGGCTCGCCGCCGACAGGCCCCGGCCGCGCGGGCCCGTCACCGCGCGGGCGCTCAGAAGCCGCCGACCGCCTCCCGGACCACGTCCGGGGCGTTCGTGATGATCCCGTCCACGCCCATGTCCTGCACCTTCCGGGCGGTCGCGGCGTCGTCCACGATCCAGGTGTCCACCTCCATCGCCCTGCCGTGGGCCCCGAGCAGACCGTGCACGGCCGAGACCCAGTCGGCCGTGATGGTGGTGTGCCACGGGTTGATCCGGTCGGTGAACTCCGCGTACCGCGGCAGGTCCGCCACGGGCGGGGTGCCCAGGAAGGCCGTCACCAGGTCGGGGCGCAGCCCGTGCACGATGCGCACGGAGTCGGCGCTGAAGCTCTGCACCACCAGCCGCTGCGCGACGTGGCGCGCGTCGAGCCAGCCCGCCTCGCCCAGCACCTGCAGGGTCTGCTCCTCGATCCCCGGGTAGAGCTCCGGCTTCTTGATCTCCAGCAGCAGCCGCTGCCGGTTGCGCTGCACCCGGTCGAGGTACTGCCGCAGGGTCGGCACGGAGGCGCCCGCGTACTCCTCGCCGAACCAGCTGCCCGCGTCGAGCCGGGCGATCTCGGCCGCCGTGAAGTCCTTGACCTTCCAGGGCTTGCGGTCGGGGAAGAGCTGTTCGACGTCCGTGGTCCGGGCCAGGGTGTCGTCGTGGATCACCACCAGCTCGCCGTCCTTGGTGCGCTGCACGTCGTTCTCGACCCAGTCGAAGCCCAGCCGCATCGCCAGGTCGACCGCGGCGAGGGTGTTCTCCGGGGCGTACGCCGAGGCGCCCCGGTGGGCGTACACGACGGGACCTCCCAGGCCCAGCGGTCCGGGGGCGGATCCGGGACCGGTGGCGGCGTACGATGCCGTCCCGCCCAGCAGGGTGAGGGTGAAGCCAAGGAATGCGGCGGCGGCCGCGGCGGCGGGTCGGACGTACATGTGCGTTCTCCTCGGGTCGTGAGCCCTGTTCCTGCGTCAGACGGGTGCGGAGCGGCAGACGTTGTGGCGATGCACTTCACCGCGATCATGGGGTTGAAGATCACAGACCCGCCACCGAACTAGGACAAACGGACCAGAACGGATGACGGTGGTCCGCCCGGGCGCGGCCGCCCGGAGCGCGCCGGGGCCGGGCGGGGGGACGTGAGTGTCAGTGGGGGGTCGTACGGTGGAGTCATGCGGCCCGTATCGAAGATCGAACGCACGGTGGCGCCTTTCGAGGTCGTCAGCCCCTACCAGCCCAGCGGCGACCAGCCGGCGGCCATCGCCGAGCTGGAGAAGCGCGTCCGTGCAGGTGAGAAGGATGTCGTCCTGCTGGGTGCGACCGGCACCGGCAAGTCGGCCACCACCGCCTGGATGATCGAGAAGCTCCAGCGCCCCACCCTGGTCATGGCGCCGAACAAGACGCTGGCCGCCCAGCTGGCGAACGAGTTCCGCGAGCTCCTGCCGAACAACGCCGTCGAGTACTTCGTGTCGTATTACGACTACTACCAGCCCGAGGCCTACGTACCGCAGTCGGACACGTACATCGAGAAGGACTCCTCGATCAACGAGGAGGTGGAGCGGCTGCGCCACTCCGCCACCAACTCGCTGCTGACCCGGCGGGACGTGATCGTCGTCGCCTCCGTGTCCTGCATCTACGGCCTCGGCACCCCCCAGGAGTACGTCGACCGGATGGTCTCGCTCAAGGTGGGCGAGGAGATCGACCGGGACCAGCTGCTGCGCCGCTTCGTCGACATCCAGTACACGCGCAACGACGTCGCCTTCACCCGCGGCACCTTCCGGGTGCGCGGTGACACCATCGAGATCTTCCCGGTCTACGAGGAACTGGCCGTCCGCATCGAGATGTTCGGCGACGAGATCGAGGCCCTCTCCACCCTGCACCCGCTGACCGGCGAGGTCATCAGCGAGGACCGCGAGCTCTACGTCTTCCCCGCCAGCCACTACGTCGCCGGCCCCGAGCGCATGGAGAAGGCGATCGCCGGCATCGAGACCGAGCTGGCCGAGCGCCTCGCCGAGCTGGAGAAGCAGGGCAAGATGCTGGAGGCGCAGCGCCTGCGCATGCGCACCACCTACGACCTGGAGATGATGCGCCAGATCGGGTCCTGCTCCGGCATCGAGAACTACTCGCTGCACATGGACGACCGCGAGCGGGGATCGGCGCCCAACACCCTCATCGACTACTTCCCGGAGGACTTCCTCCTGGTCATCGACGAGTCGCACGTCACGGTCCCGCAGATCGGCGCCATGTACGAGGGCGACGCCTCCCGCAAGCGGACCCTGGTCGACCACGGCTTCCGGCTGCCCTCCGCACTGGACAACCGGCCGCTGAAGTGGGAGGAGTTCCAGGAGCGCATCGGCCAGACCGTCTACCTCTCGGCGACCCCCGGCAAGTACGAGCTCTCGCGCGGCGACGGCTTCGTCGAGCAGATCATCCGCCCCACCGGCCTCATCGACCCCGAGGTCGTGGTCAAACCCACCGAGGGCCAGATCGACGACCTGGTGCACGAGATCCGCAAGCGCGTGGAGAAGGACGAGCGGGTCCTGGTCACCACCCTCACCAAGAAGATGGCCGAGGACCTCACGGACTACTTCCTGGAGCTCGGCATCCAGGTCCGCTACCTGCACAGCGACGTCGACACCCTGCGCCGCATCGAGCTGCTGCGCGAGCTGCGGGCCGGCGAGTACGACGTCCTGGTCGGCATCAACCTGCTGCGCGAGGGCCTCGACCTGCCCGAGGTGTCCCTGGTGGCGATCCTCGACGCCGACAAGGAGGGCTTCCTGCGGTCGGGCACCTCCCTGATCCAGACCATCGGCCGCGCCGCGCGCAACGTGTCCGGCCAGGTCCACATGTACGCGGACAAGGTCACGCCGGGCATGGAGAAGGCGATCGAGGAGACCAACCGGCGCCGCGAGAAGCAGATCGCCTACAACACGGCGAACGGGATCGACCCGCAGCCGCTCCGCAAGAAGATCAACGACATCGTCGCCACCATCGCCCGCGAGGAGCTGGACACCGAGCAGCTCCTCGGCACCGGATACCGGCAGGGCAAGGAGGGCAAGGGCGCCAAGGCGCCGGTGCCGGCGCTCGGCGGTCTCGCGGCCCACGCCCCGGCGGGCGCCAAGGGTGGCAAGGGCGGCAAGGGGACGAAACCGGCCAAGGGCGCCAAGGGTGCCGAGGTGCTCACCGACCGCCCGGCCGCCGAACTGGCCTCGCTCATCGAGCAGATGACCGAACGCATGCGCGCCGCCGCGGCGGAGCTCCAGTTCGAGGTCGCGGCCCGGATCCGGGACGAGGTCGGCGAGCTGAAGAAGGAGCTTCGGCAGATGAAGGAAGCGGGCCTCGCCTGAGCCGGGGGCTGTCAGTAGGGTTGGGTCACAGCCGCAGGAACACGCTGCGCACCAGTCAACTGGGGCGGGCTATGGAGAGGGGACGCGCGTGACGGTCAACATGACCAAGGGTCAGGCCATCAGTCTGCAGAAGGCGGACGGAGGGACGCTGACCGCGGTCCGGATGGGCCTGGGCTGGCAGGCGGCGAAGCGCCGCGGACTGTTCGGCTCGCGGACGCGGGAGATCGACCTCGACGCCTCGGCGGTGCTCTTCGCCGACAAGCAGCCGGTCGACGTGGTCTTCTTCCGCCACCTGCAGAGCGACGACGGCTCGGTGCGCCACACCGGCGACAACCTCGTCGGCGGCGTCGGCCAGGGCGGGGACGACGAGGCGATCCTCGTCGACCTCCAGCGCGTGCCGGTCCACATCGACCAGATCGTCTTCACGGTGAACTCCTTCACCGGCCAGACGTTCCAGGAGGTGCAGAACGCCTTCTGCCGCATCGTCGACGAGACCAACGGCCAGGAACTGGCCCGTTACACCCTCGACGGCGGCGGCGCCTACACCGCGCAGATCATGGCCAAGGTGTCCCGCGCGGGCTCCGGCTGGCAGATGACGGCCCTGGGCAACCCGGCCAACGGCCGCACCTTCCAGGACCTGATGCCGGCGATCCTGCCGCACCTGTAGCAGTACCGGAAGAAGAGCAGAGAAGGCACGGGGGAGGGGCTGCACGATGACGGCCGAACTGGTCCGGGGGCAGAACCACCCCGTGTCCCAGAGCCGGGTGGAGATCAGGGTCTCGGCGGGCACGCCCGTGCTCGCCCTGGCCTCGCTCGCCGACGAACAGGGCCGGCTCACCGGCACCGAGGTCCTGGCCCACCCGGGCGCCAGGTCCCTCCCCGGCGTGCACGCGCCGGCGGACCTCGCCGACCGGCACGAATTCGCCGTGGACCTCGACGCCGTCGCGGCGGACGTCCACCGCGTCGGCGTGCTGCTCGTCCTGCCGCCCGGCGGCCCGGTCCGCTTCGGCGCGGTCCCGGCCTCCTACGTGGCCGTGGCCGCGGCCGACGGCGGCGCCGAGATCGCCGGCTACACCCTCACCGGGCTGGACGCCGAGACCGCCGTGATCGCCCTGGAGCTCTACCGGCGCCAGGGCGCCTGGAAGGTCCGCGCCGTCGGCCAGGGCTACGCCGACGGCCTCGGCGCCCTCCTCACCGACGGCGGGATGCCCGCACCGGCCGCCCGGGAGCTCGCCGCCACCGCGCTGCGCACCGTCGCCCCGGCGAAGGAGGCCGACGTGACCCTCGCGGCCATGCCCACCCTCGTCGGCGACCTGCGCGCCCCGCAGACCCCGGCCCAGGCCCCCGCGCCCGCCCCGGAGCCCCCGGACCCGATCCCGGTCTCCGGCGGCCCGTACACCGGTACGCCCGGTACCGCGCCCGCCGGCGACGGCTCCCCGCCCACGATCAGCTACACCCACCCGCGCCGCCGCCGCACCAGCACCGAGCCGCCCGAGCCGGCCCCCCGCGCCGCCGCGGCGGCCGCGCCCGGGCAGCCCCCGCGGCCGGTCGCCGGCGACGCCAGCGGCTGGTCCATGGACGAACGGCTCTACAACCAGGTCTGGGGCATGTTCGAGGACCTGGCGCGCACGGTCGCCGCCTACCGCAGCGCCGTGGAGTTCGCCGACAACCGCATGGACCGCGAGCTCGACGACGCCCTTTCGGACCCGCGCCACCGCATCGGCGGCTCCGGGAACGCCGCCCGCGACACCGCGCGGGCCCGCCGCGAGGAACTGGTCGCCCAGGCCCAGGCCGTCCTCGACCGCGACCTCGTCCAGCTCATCGCCGAGGCCGAGGTCGTCGAGCCCGCGCTGCCCGCCTCGTACGCCCGCTGGGACAACCCCGTCTGGCACGGCCACCGCACACCGGAGGAGGGCCCCCTCGCGCTGCGCCTGGGCGACCTGCACCTGCCCGAGCGGCCCGACCTGCGCATCCCCATGCTGGTCCGGGTCCCGCTGGAGCGCGGACTGTGGATCGACAACGGCCGCACCGGTTCCGAGGCCGCCATGGCCATGGACACCGACCGGCTGCGCCGCGCCGCCATGGACATGGCCGTCGCCCACGCGGTACGGCTGCTCGCGGTCCACCCCGCCGACCGGTTCTCCGTCCACGTCATCGACGCGGCCGGGGCGGGTGCCGCCTCCCTGGCGCCACTGGTACGGGCCGGGGTGCTGGCCGCGCCGCCCGCCGCCGGGGCCGCGGGGGTGACCCGGACGCTGGCCGAGCTGACCCGCCGGGTGGACCTCGTACAGATGGCGCTGAAGGCCGGCGCCCCCGAGGACCTGCCGCCGGACGTGGACACGGCCGACCAGCTGCTCATCGTGCACGACTTCCCGCACGGCTTCGACGACCGGGCCGTCACCCAGCTGCGCTACCTCGCGGACGAGGGCGCGGCGGTCGGCGTGCACCTGCTGATGGTCGCCGACCGCGACGAGGCGTCCGCCTACGGGCCGCTGCTGGACCCGCTGTGGCGCTCCCTGATGCGGCTCTCGCCGGTACCGGACAACCACCTCGCGGACCCCTGGGTGCACCACGCCTGGACCTTCGAGCCGGACCTTCCGCCGCAGGGCAGCCGGGTCCTCGACCAGGCCCTCGACCGGGTGGCGGAGGCCCGGCGCACTACCCGTCCGTGACCATCCTTTGGCATTCCCTTTACCTTTTCCGCCTTCGGCGGGTAAGCTCGTCTCCGCGGAGGGGAGTATTCCTGCTTTCCTGCTACGGCGTACCCGTCAATACGGATCATTGCGTTTGAATGAGCGCAAGTCGGTCCCGGGGCGTCGGCCCACGGCCTCCAGGCCGCCCGGGTGGAAGAGACCTCCGGCAGCGATGACGCTGACGAAGTGCTGAGCCATCCGCCGGAGGCGTATTCACCATGGAAGTTTCCTGGGCCCTGTGGGTCGCGACCATCCTCGGTCTGTCCCTGCTCATCGGCGCCGATTTCTTCATCGGCCGCAAGCCCCACGACGTATCGATCAAGGAAGCCGGCACCTGGACGGTCGTCTGGATCGTCCTCGCCGCACTCTTCGGCCTCGGCCTCTGGTTCTTCGGGACCCCGCAGGCCTCGCAGGAGTTCTTCGCGGGCTTCATCACCGAGAAGTCCCTGAGCGTCGACAACCTGTTCGTCTTCGTCCTGATCATGGCGAAGTTCGCGGTGCCGTCCCACCTCCAGCAGCGCGTGCTGCTCGTCGGCGTGCTGATCGCACTGGTCCTGCGCGCGATCTTCATCGCCGCCGGCGCCGCGATCATCGCCAGCTTCAGCTGGGTCTTCTACATCTTCGGCGCGTTCCTGATCTACACCGCCTGGAAGCTGATCCAGGAGGCCCGCAAGGACGAGGACGAGGAGGAGTTCGAGGAGAACCGCCTCCTGAAGTCCGTCGAGAAGAAGTTCGGCGTCGCCGACCAGTACCACGGCACCAAGCTCTTCATCGTCAACAACGGCAAGCGCATCATGACGCCGCTGATGATCGTCATGCTGGCCATCGGCACCACCGACGTGCTGTTCGCGCTGGACTCGATCCCCGCCATCTTCGGCCTCACCCAGGACCCGTACATCGTCTTCACGGCCAACGCCTTCGCGCTGATGGGTCTGCGCCAGCTCTACTTCCTCATCGGCGGCCTGCTCAAGAAGCTGGTCCACCTCAGCTACGGCCTGTCGATCATCCTCGGATTCATCGGCATCAAGCTGGTGCTGCACGCCCTGCACGAGTCCGGGGTGCACGTCCCGGTCATCTCGATCCCGGTCTCCCTGGGCGTCATCTGCGGTGTCCTGGTCATCACCACGATCACCAGCCTGATCGCATCGAAGAAGCAGGCGGCGGCCGAGGCCGCCGCCCGCACCGAGAGCATCGACGCCTGACCCGGTTCCCGGACCTACACGGGGGCGGCCGCTTCGGCCGCCCCCGTTTCCGTTTCCCTCTCCTTGCCGGGCGCGCCCGACCGCTTCCCCACCACCAGGGGGCTGGTCTCCGGCAGGAGCGCGAAGCACGCCAGGCTGACCAGGGCGATCGCGGTGAGGTACGCCGCGACGCCCCACGGCGGACCGGAGCCGTCCGCCAGCGCCGTCGCCACGATCGGGGTCAGCGCCCCGCCCAGTACACCGCCCAGGTTGTAGCCGACGGCCGCCCCCGTGCAGCGGATCCGCGGGGCGTACAGCTCGGGCAGGTACGCGCCCACCACCGAGAACATCGTCACCATGCCCAGCAGCGCCACCGCGAAGCCCAGCGTCATCAGCAGCGGGTCGGCCGTCCGCAACAGCGCCACCAGCGGGAACATCCACACGGCGCTGGCCGCGCACCCGGCCAGGCACAGCGGCCGGCGCCCGTAGCGGTCGCCGAGCATCGCGAGCAGCGGGGTCATCAGGCCCTTGAACGCGACGGCCGCCATGATGCAGGCGAGCATCGTCGTGCGGCCCACCGCGAGGTGCTCGGTGGCGTAGGCCAGGGACCAGGTGGTGACCGCGTAGAAGACGGCGTAGCCCACGGCGAGGGCCCCGCCGGTCAGCAGGAGCAGCCGCCAGTGGCCCCGGAACACCTCGGCGAGCGGGGCGTCGGCCCGCCGCCCGGTCGCCGCGAGCGCGCGGAACTGCGGGGTCTCCTCCACCGAGCGGCGCAGCCACAGCCCGGCCAGGGCCAGCAGTCCGGCCGCCCAGAACGGCACGCGCCACCCCCAGGAGGTGAACTGGGCGTCGCTCAGCGATGCGGACAGCCCCAGCATCAGGCCGTTGGCCAGCAGGAACCCCACCGCCGGGCCGATCTGCGGGAAGCTCGCCCACAGCCCGCGCCGGTGTTCCGGCGCGTGCTCGGCGGTCAGCAGCACCGCACCGCCCCACTCCCCGCCGAGCCCCAGGCCCTGGAGGAAGCGCAGCAGGAGCAGCAGCACGGGCGCGGCCATGCCGATCGTCCCGTACGTCGGCACGCAGCCCACGGCGACCGTGGCGAGCCCGGTGAGCAGCAGGGAGGCCAGCAGGACGGGGCGCCGGCCGTAGCGGTCGCCGATGTGGCCGAAGACGGCGGAGCCGAGGGGGCGGGCGAGGAAGCCCACGCCGAAGGTGCCGAAGGCGGCGAGGGTCCCGGCGAGCGGGGAGAAGGAGGGGAAGAAGAGCGGGCCGAGCACGAGTGCGGCGGCCGTCCCGTACACGAAGAAGTCGTAGAACTCGATGGCGGTCCCGGCGAGCGCCGCGGAGGCGAGCCGCAGCATGCCGGGCCGGGCGGGGCCGTCGTCCTCAGCGGCCCGCGGGGCCGGAGCGGGGCAGGCGGCAGGGGCGGGGGGCGGGGAGGCGTCCTGTTGCATGCCGCACCAAATACCGCCTCCCCGTCCTCCGGGACATGCGTTCGGCCGTCAACGACCGGAAGGAGTGCTCCGCGTGGCCAAGTTGACGCGTTGCCGTCCCTACCAGCCGCGCTCGCGCCACTCCGCCAGGTGCGGGCGCTCCGCGCCGAGCGTGGTGTCGTTGCCGTGGCCCGGGTAGACCCAGGTCTCGTCGGGCAGCTGCTCGAAGAGCTTGTGCTGCACGTCGTCGAGGAGGCTCTTGAAGGCCTCCGGGTCGTCGTGGGTGTTGCCGACGCCGCCCGGGAAGAGGCAGTCGCCGGTGAACACGTGCGCGTGGCCGTGCGGGTCGTCGTAGACCAGGGCGATCGAGCCGGGGGTGTGCCCGACCAGGTGCCGTGCGGTCAGCTCGACCCGCCCGACGCGCACAGTGTCGCCGTCCGCGACCGCGACGTCGGTCGCGACCGGGATGCCCTCGGCGTCGAGGGTGCCCGCGTAGGTCCGCGCCCCCGTGGCCGCGACGACCTCGGCGAGCGCGCCCCAGTGGTCGCCGTGCCGGTGGGTGGTGACGACGGAGGCGATGCCATCGTCCCCGATCAGGTTCAGCAGGGTCTGCGGCTCGGCCGCCGCGTCGATGAGCAGCTGCTCGTCGGTGGCCCGACAGCGCAGCAGGTACGCGTTGTTGTTCATCGAACCCACGGCGACCTTGGAAATCATCAGGTCCGCGAGCTCGTGCACGTCGGCCGGACCGCCGACCTTGACCTCTCCGGTGTACGTCATGTGTTGATCCTAGAGGTGTCTTCCTACAGCGGCGGGAGCTCGGGCAGGGAGCCGCCCGTGGTGGTCAGGGAGGCGCCCTTGTCGCCGCGGCCGGCGAGCCAGGCGAGCAGGCCGGCGGGGGAGCCGGACACGGTCACGGCCGGGTCCCCGGCGGAGCCGGTGCGCCAGGTGCGCCCGTCGGCGGTGGCCAGGGCCGTCGCGGGCACCTCCGGGCGGCCGGACCAGCGGTCGGCGAGGAAGGTGATCTCGCGGTCGGTGAACTCCTCCGGGAGGTCGGAGAGCTCGTAGCCGATGTTCAGGTCGACGTGGTGCAGATCCACCTCGACCCAGCGGCGGAAGGGCACGTTCGAGGCGAGGTCCGTGACGCCGTTGCGCAGCTCGACGGTGCGGGACCAGTCCTGGTCGTGCTCGGTGGTGCCGAGGAAGCGGGCCCCGGAATCACGGAGGTCCGTCAGGTGTTCTTCCAGAGGCCGGCCGGCGTCGCGTGCGATGTCCGCGTCGCGCGCCTCGCCGCTCTCGTACATCGGGCGGCCCTCGAGGACGTTCAGGAGGGCGTCGGCGTTGCGTGCCAGGTGGGCCAGGATGTGGCCCCGGGTCCAGCCCGGGAGGTGTGACTCCTCGGACAGGGCGGCGTTGTCCAGTTTCGCGACCGCGGTCAGCAGTCGCTCCGTGGCTTCACGTACAGATCGCAGGTCGTGCACATGATCAGTCATGGCTTCGAGCCTAGTGCTCGGAGCCGGCGGCCACACGATCGGGTGAAGAGGTCTGCGGAGTGCCGTAAATCGAATGTGCGTGCTATACGCTCGAAGTCCAGACTCCATCTCCACCGCAGAGGCGCCCCCCATACCCTGGGACGGGGGCCGTGCCCCCCGCTCTCTCAAGAAAGGTGCGGACCGGCGTGACCGACCGTCTCATCGTTCGTGGCGCTCGCGAGCACAACCTCAAGAACGTCTCGCTCGACCTGCCCCGCGACTCGCTCATCGTCTTCACCGGACTCTCCGGGTCGGGCAAGTCCTCCCTGGCCTTCGACACGATCTTCGCCGAGGGCCAGCGCCGCTACGTCGAGTCGCTCTCGTCGTACGCCCGTCAGTTCCTCGGCCAGATGGACAAGCCCGACGTCGACTTCATCGAGGGCCTCTCCCCGGCCGTCTCGATCGACCAGAAGTCCACCTCGCGCAACCCGCGCTCCACCGTCGGCACCATCACCGAGGTCTACGACTACCTCCGCCTGCTCTTCGCCCGCATCGGCAAGCCGCACTGCCCCGAGTGCCGCCGGCCCATCTCGCGACAGTCGCCGCAGGCGATCGTCGACAAGGTGCTCGCGCTCCCCGAGGGCAGCCGCTTCCAGGTGCTCTCGCCGCTCGTGCGCGAGCGCAAGGGCGAGTTCGTCGACCTCTTCGCCGACCTCCAGACCAAGGGCTACAGCCGGGCTCGGGTGGACGGGGAGACCATCCAGCTCTCCGAGCCGCCGACGCTGAAGAAGCAGGAGAAGCACACGATCGAGGTGGTCATCGACCGCCTCACCGTGAAGGACAGCGCCAAGCGCCGGCTGACCGACTCCGTGGAGACGGCCCTCGGCCTCTCCGGCGGCATGGTGATCCTCGACTTCGTCGACCTCGCCGAGGACGACCCCGACCGTGAGCGGATGTATTCCGAGCACCTCTACTGCCCGTACGACGACCTGTCCTTCGAGGAGCTGGAGCCGCGCTCCTTCTCCTTCAACTCGCCCTTCGGCGCCTGCCCCGAGTGCACCGGCATCGGTACGCGCATGGAGGTGGACCCGGAGCTGATCGTTCCGGACGAGGACAAGTCCCTCGACGAGGGCGCCGTCTCCCCGTGGTCGCTCGGCCACACCAAGGACTACTTCCAGCGGCTGATCGGCGCGCTCGCCGGGGAGCTCGGATTCCGCACGGACATCCCGTGGGCGGGGCTGCCGGTGCGCGCGAAGAAGGCGCTGCTCCACGGCCACCGGACGCAGATCGAGGTCCGCTACCGCAACCGCTACGGGCGCGAGCGGGCCTACACGACGGCCTTCGAGGGCGCCGTGCCGTTCGTGAAGCGGCGGCACGCGGAGTCGGAGAGCGACGCCAGCCGCGAGCGCTTCGAGGGCTACATGCGCGAGGTGCCCTGCCCCACCTGTGAGGGCACCCGCCTCAAGCCGATCGTGCTCGCGGTGACGGTGATGGAGAAGTCCATCGCCGAGGTCGCCGCCATGTCGATCAGCGAGTGTGCGGACTTCCTGGGGCGGATGCGCCTCGACGCACGCGACAAGAAGATCGCCGAGAGGGTCCTGAAGGAGGTCAACGAGCGGCTCCGCTTCCTCGTGGACGTCGGTCTGGACTACCTCTCCCTCAACCGCGCCGCCGGCACCCTGTCGGGCGGCGAGGCCCAGCGCATCCGGCTCGCCACGCAGATCGGCTCCGGCCTCGTCGGCGTCCTCTACGTGCTGGACGAGCCGTCCATCGGCCTGCACCAGCGCGACAACCACCGGCTGATCGAGACGCTGGTGCGGCTGCGGGACATGGGCAACACCCTCATCGTCGTCGAGCACGACGAGGACACCATCAAGGTGGCCGACTGGGTCGTGGACATCGGTCCGGGCGCGGGCGAGCACGGAGGCAAGGTGGTCCACAGCGGCTCGCTGAAGGAGCTGCTGAAGAACACCGAGTCGATGACCGGTCAGTACCTCTCGGGCAAGAAGTCCATCGAGATCCCGGACATCCGCCGGCCCGTGAACGGCGAGCGCAGGCTGACCGTCCACGGCGCCAAGGAGAACAACCTCCGGGACATCGACGTGTCCTTCCCGCTGGGCGTGCTCACGGCCGTGACCGGTGTCTCCGGCTCCGGAAAGTCGACCCTGGTCAACGACATCCTTTACACGCACCTGGCGCGGGAGCTGAACGGCGCCCGTTCGGTGCCGGGGCGCCACACCCGCGTGGAGGGCGACGACCTCGTCGACAAGGTGGTCCACGTCGACCAGTCGCCCATCGGCCGGACGCCCCGGTCCAACCCGGCGACGTACACCGGCGTCTTCGACCACGTGCGCAAGCTCTTCGCCGAGACGATGGAGGCGAAGGTGCGCGGCTACCTGCCGGGCCGCTTCTCCTTCAACGTCAAGGGCGGCCGGTGCGAGAACTGCTCCGGCGACGGCACGATCAAGATCGAGATGAACTTCCTGCCGGACGTCTACGTCCCGTGCGAGGTCTGCCACGGCGACCGGTACAACCGGGAGACGCTGGAGGTCCACTACAAGGGCAAGTCCATCGCGGAAGTCCTGAACATGCCGATCGAGGAGGCGCTGGGCTTCTTCGAGGCGGTGCCCACGATCGCGCGCCACCTCAAGACGCTGAACGAGGTCGGACTGGGCTACGTCCGACTCGGCCAGTCCGCGCCGACCCTGTCGGGCGGCGAGGCGCAGCGTGTGAAGCTGGCCTCCGAGCTGCAGAAGCGCTCCACGGGCCGGACGGTGTACGTGCTGGACGAGCCGACGACGGGCCTGCACTTCGAGGACATCTCGAAGCTGATCAAGGTGCTTTCGGGGCTGGTCGACAAGGGCAACTCGGTGATCGTGATCGAGCACAACCTGGACGTCATCAAGACCGCGGACTGGGTCATCGACATGGGACCCGAAGGCGGTTACGGCGGCGGCCTCGTGGTGGCCGAGGGCACGCCCGAGCAGGTGGCCTCGGTGGGCGCGAGCCACACGGGCAAGTTCCTGCGGGACATCCTGGGCGCAGACCGCGTCTCCGACGCCGGGGCGTCCCCGGTACGGGCCCCTGCGAAGAAGGCCCCGGCCAAGAAGGCGGCCGCCGCGAAGAAGGCGGCCCCCGCCAAGAAGACGGCGGCCAAGAAGACGGCGGCCAAGAAGACGACCGCGCGGGCCCGCAAGGCCTAGTCGCTGCGCTCAGCTCGGCAGAGGGGAGGGGTCCGGCCGTGCGGCCGGGCCCCTCCTGCACGTCTGGGGCCCTGCTCCGGTCCCCGCTCCGCGGAGGCCCTGTCGCGCCGTGGCCGGGCGCGCCCCGGACTCACGGACCCTGCGGGAGAAGGGCCCCGAGGGCCGGTGCGGTGCGGGGCTGGAGGCGCCGACCGGCAGGCCGCCGCAGCGCCCGCGGGGGCGGCCGCTAGGCGCCGAGTTCCGCCGCGTACGGGGGTTCGGCTCCCGGTCGGGTGCAGGTCAGGGCTGCCGCGTGGGCGGCGTAGGCCAGGACGTCCGGCCAGTCCACCGGTGCGCCCGGATCCGCCGCCAGGCGGTGCAGCAGGGCGGCGTTGACGGTGTCGCCCGCCCCGATCGTGTCCGCCACCGCGACCGGACGGGCCGCCGCCGAGTGCTCGGCGCCCTCCCGCGTCCAGACCGTCAGGCCCGCCGCGCCACGGGTCAGCACCACCGCCGAGGGTCCGGCCGCCAGCCAGTCCCCGACCCGCCCGCCCAGCCAGGCGGCGTCCTCCTCGGACAGCTTGAGGACGCCCGTGTGCGGCAGCAGCCGGTCCGTGAACCGGGCGCGGTAGCCTGCCGGGTCCGCGATCAGCGCCGGCCGGATGTTGGGGTCGAGCAGGGTCAGCAGCCCGCGCTGCGACTCCCGGCGCAGCAGGGCCTCGTACGCGCTCGCGCCCGGCTCCAGGACGAGCGAGCAGGTGCCGAGCGCGAGGGCCCGTACCCCCTCGGGGAGGGCGGGCGGCAGGGTGAACAGCCGGTCCGCGGTGCCCTCGACGTAGAAGCCGTACGAGGCCGAGCCGTCCGGGGCCAGAGAGGGCACGGCGAGGGTGGTCGGCTCCGGTCCGCGCTGGACCAGCGACACGTCCACCCCGGCCGCCCGCAGTCCGGCCAGCAGGCTCTCGCCGAAACCGTCCGTCGAGACCCGGGAGCAGAAGGCGGTCTGCGCGCCGAGCCGGCCGAGGGCGCGCGCGGTGTTGTACGGCCCGCCGCCCGGCCGGGGCAGCAGCGCGCCCGCCGGTCCGACCGCGGGCACCAGGTCGATGAGGGCTTCTCCGCCGACGACGATCACGCGGAGGAAGGTACTCCATGGGGCGGCGGTATCGTCGGGTGGGCCGGTGCACGGGCCGGGCTCCGGCCCGTGACCCCCGTCCGTGCCCGCCCCACCCCGCCCGCACCCCTGGAGAACCGCATGTCCGCGCCGCAGTCCGCCGCCCGCCGTACCGTCCTCAAGGGCGCCGCCGCGCTCGCGGGGGCCGCCGGCGCCGGGGCGGCGCTCACGGCCTGCTCCACGGAGACCAACAGCGGCGGCAACACCCCCGCGACCCCCACCGCCCCCGTGGACCTGGGCGCGGCGGCCGACGTCCCGGTGGGCGGAGCGAAGCTCTACCGGGAGCGGAAGCTGATCGTCAGCTGCCCGGCGGAGGGCCGGTACAAGGCGTTCAGCGCCCAGTGCACGCACGCCGGCTGCGTCCTCGACAAGATCGACGAGGGGGAGGGGAACTGCCCCTGCCACGGCAGCCGCTTCGACGTCTCCACGGGCAAGGTCCTGCGGGGCCCGGCCGACCGGCCGCTGCCGGAGGTGCCGGTCCGCGCGGAGAACGGCAGGCTCGTCGCGGGCTGACCCGCACCGGGCGCCGGTCGGGCGAGGGTCAGTCCCAGTCCCAGGCGATCCCGAGGATCCCGCGCCGCACCGACTGCTCCACCAGGTGCACCGCCCGGTGCCGGCCGCTCGGTGTCAGGTCCGCCAGACCGGTGCGCGGGGCGTCCGGCCCGGTGCGGGCGAACCGCCGGCAGCGCACCGGGAGGGCCGACGCGTCGAAGCGGACCTGCAGCATGTACTGGCCGCCCGCGTAGCTGAAGCCGCGCACGTACTCGCCGCTGCGCGCGCCCGTGCCGTCCTCGACGCCGTAGCCGAAGACGTAGGTGTCACCGCGCCGCAGCCGGGCGTCGAAGAGCAGCTCGGCGACCACCACCCCGGCCTCCGGATGGAACCGCACCCGGCCCGCGCGGCAGTTCTCGTGCGCCGTCACGCGCACCCGGGACACATCGCAGCCCGGGTCGCCGTGGTGCACGGCGAGGTAGCGGTCGACCCCGTCCCGGTGCGCCCGGACGATCTGCTGGGACTCGCGGACCCGCAGCTCGCCCGCCGCTCCGATGCGGACGCGCTCGTGGTGGCCGAGGGAGTGCAGCCCGCCGTCCGGCGGGAGCTCCATCCCGTCCAGCAGCCGCTCCACCGTCCCGCCCCCGCTGAACAGGGCCCGGTACGAGCGGCCGGCCGGCCGGGCGGCGGGCCCGGCGACGGCCGTCGGGTCCGGGACCGCCAGCAGCCTGACCAGGGCGCCGTCGGGCAGCTCCAGGATCCGCTCCAGGGCGGTGACGGCCCGCAGGGATTCCGGCTGGCGCGGTCTGCGGGCGCCCTGCTGCCAGTAACTGAGGCTGGTCACGCCGACCTTGATGCCCTGCGCGGCGAGCCGGTGCTGCACCCGCTGGAGGGGCAGCCCGCGGGCGGCGAGGGCGGCGCGCAGGGCGAGGTGGAAGGGGCCGCCGTGCAGCAGCCGGTTCAGTTCCGCCGTGTTCGCCGGATCCGTGGAAGGCCGCATGGCGACTCCTCTGTGAACGTTCACACGCGCCGAGGTGGGGGATCACGGCGGCAGCGCCGGGGGACCAGGTGAATCGACAGCAACCGTTCACACCGCAGTCCCACCGTTCACACTGCAACGTCATCGCGTATTGAAGCGTGTTGACCTGATCGCGACAACTCCCTGATGCTCCTCCACAGCGTCCGGACGCGCTCCTCCACCCCCCACTCCCCACCTCGGGAGGAACGCGATGCGCAACCGAAACCGGCGGCTTTCCCCGGCCGCCCTCCTCACCGCCGTTCTCACAGCACTGCTCCTCGCCCTGCCCGTCGGCACCGCCACCGCCGCCGATGCCGACGCGGCGCCCGCCGCCGCCCTGGCGCAGAAGCGACTGAACATCACCATGCAGGCGCAAGCGAAGACCAACTGGTGCTGGGCCGCCGGCGGCAACACCATCGCCACCTGGTTCGGCCGCAATTACAGCCAGAACCAGTTCTGCAACGCCGCCTTCAACCGCCAGCAGGGCACCGAGTGCCCGAACAACCAGGCCACCCTCGGCAACGTCCAGACCGGGCTGCGCTGGGCGGGCATCAACCCCGGCTCGTACGTCAACGGCTGGCTGCAGTACTCCACCGTCCAGACCGAGATCAATGCGAACCGCCCGATCGAGACCCGCATCCAGTGGTCGAACGGCGGCGGCCACATGCACGTCATCTACGGCTACGACACCGCCAACAGCTGGGTCTACTGGGGCGACCCCTGGCCCTCCAGCGACCGCTACAACTGGGCCTCCCACGCCTGGTACGTCAACAACAACACCTTCTCCTGGACCCACTCCCTCTACCGGATCGGGGCGTGACCGCCATGACCCTGCGCGCTTCGGCCGCCGCGGCCGCCCTCGCCGCCGGCACCCTCCTCGCACTCGCCCCGCAGGCCGTCGCGGCCCCCGTGCCGCAGCCCCCGTCGGCCACCGCCGAGATCAAGGCGGCCGCCGCGCGGGCGGCGACCGCCCCCGACACCCTGGCCACGCTCTCCCGGTTCTTCGCCCGGGAGGGCAGGGTCTCCCCCGCCGCCGCGCAGCCCCGCGTCGAGGGCGAGGCGATACCGGTGCACCACCTCTCCCCGGACTTCGTCGCCGGCCGGGCGGGTGCGCCCGTCGCCCGCCTGGAGTTCCTGGCCAGCAAGGCGGTCTCCTCCGACGGGCAGCAGGCCGCCCTGTGGACCGCCCGCACGGAGACCGGCTGGCAGGTCGTGAACATCGCCACCGGTGACGACGAATTCCGCTACGCGCAACTGGGCGCCGCGAAACTGCCCGGCGGAACCGTTTTCCGGGAACCGCAGATCGACGCCTGGTACGTGGCCGCCGGCAGCCGGGTGCTGCCGCTGGACGAGGACGCCGTGCGCGCCGTGGGCGCCGGGGGCACGACGCTCGGCGCCTACCGGGCCCGGGTCGCCACGGCGTACGGGGACAAGCTCCCCGGCTCCCCGTACGCCGAGCGCGGCGCGGCCGGCGGCTACGCCGAGGCCCGGTCCACCGGGCCGTCCGCCGGGGCGCCGCTGGTGGCCGGGGCCGGGGCCGGGGCGCTCGCGGTGGTTGCGCTGGGTGTGGCCGCCGTCCGGCGCTCCCGCCGGGCGGGCGCGCCGGCCTGAGCGGCTGTCCCCGCAGGGCCCGGCCCAACCCCCACCTCGGGGCCGGGCCCTGCGGGCGGCCCTCGCCGCCCCGGCCTTCCGCCGTTCCCCGGGGCTCCGCTCCGGACCCGGTCCTTCAAAGGCCGGACGGGCTGAAGTCCAGCCCCGCCGGCGATTGAGGCGCGGGTCCGGGCGAAGCCCCGGGAGGGCTGCTCGGCACGGGCGGCCGCCGGCTGCGCGTACCGCGCCGGAGGCGGGAGGGCTACGGTTCGTTGTCGGTGCGCGCCAGTAGGGTGGTTGGCATGGCCGACCCTTCCAGCTACCGCCCCCAGCCGGGACAGATCCCCGACTCCCCGGGGGTCTACCGGTTCCGCGACGAGCACCGCCGGGTGATCTACGTCGGGAAGGCCAAGAGCCTGCGCCAGCGCCTGGCCAACTACTTCCAGGACGTCGCCGGCCTCCACCCCCGTACCGCCACCATGGTGACCACGGCCGCCTCCGTCGAGTGGACCGTGGTCTCCACCGAGGTCGAGGCGCTCCAGCTGGAGTACTCCTGGATCAAGGAGTACGACCCCCGGTTCAACGTCAAGTACCGGGACGACAAGAGCTACCCCTCCCTCGCCGTCACCCTGAACGAGGAATACCCCCGGGTCCAGGTCATGCGGGGGCCCAAGAAGAAGGGCGTGCGCTACTTCGGTCCGTACGCCCACGCCTGGGCCATCCGCGAGACCGTCGACCTGATGCTGCGGGTCTTCCCGGTCCGGACGTGCTCCGCCGGAGTGTTCAAGCGCTCCGCCCAGATCGGCCGCCCCTGCCTCCTCGGCTACATCGGCAAGTGCTCCGCGCCCTGCGTCGGCCGCGTCAGCCCCGGCGAGCACCGCGAACTGGCGGAGGACTTCTGCGACTTCATGGCCGGCCGCACCGGCGCCTACCTCTCCCGGCTGGAGAAGGAGATGCACATCGCGGCCGAGGACATGGAGTACGAGAAGGCCGCCCGGCTGCGCGACGACATCGGGGCGCTGCGCCGGGCCATGGAGAAGAACGCCGTGGTGCTCGCCGACGCCACCGACGCCGATCTGATCGCCGTCGCCGAGGACGAGCTCGAAGCCGCCGTGCAGATCTTCCACGTCCGCGGCGGCCGCGTCCGCGGCCAGCGCGGCTGGGTCACCGACAAGGTCGAGGCCGTCGACACGGCCGGGCTGGTCGAGCACGCCCTCCAGCAGCTGTACGGCGAGGAGAAGGGCGAGTCCGTCCCCAAGGAGGTGCTGGTCCCCGCGCTCCCCGAGGACACGCCCGCGCTGGCCCAGTGGCTCGCCGAGCGCCGGGGGTCCCAGGTCAGCCTGCGGATACCGCAGCGCGGCGACAAGAAGGCCCTCATGGAGACCGTCCACCGCAACGCGCTGCAGTCCCTCGCCCTGCACAAGACCAAGCGCGCCAGCGACCTCACCACCCGCTCCCGCGCCCTGGAGGAGATCGCCGAGGCCCTGGAGCTCGACGGCGCACCGCTGCGCATCGAGTGCTTCGACATCTCCCACCTGCAGGGGGACGACGTCGTCGCGTCCATGGTCGTGTTCGAGGACGGCCTGGCCCGCAAGAGCGAGTACCGGCGCTTCCAGGTGAAGTCCTTCGAGGGCCAGGACGACGTCCGGTCCATGCACGAGGTGGTCTCCCGGCGCTTCCGCCGCTACCTCGTGGAGAAGTCCAAGACGGGGGAGTGGGACCCCCAGGACGGCGAGGACGGGCCGCCGGAGGACGACGGGAAGCCCAAGCGCTTCGCCTACCCGCCCCAGCTCGTCGTCGTCGACGGCGGGCAGCCGCAGGTGGCCGCCGCCAAGCGGGCCCTGGACGAGCTCGGCATCGACGACGTCGCCGTGTGCGGCCTCGCCAAGCGGCTGGAGGAGGTCTGGCTGCCCGGCGAGGACGACCCCGTCGTCCTGCCCCGCACCAGCGAGGGCCTCTACCTGCTCCAGCGGGTACGTGACGAAGCCCACCGCTTCGCCATCCAGTACCAGCGCAGCAAACGCGGCAAGCGCCTGAAGTCGGGGCCGCTGGACGAGGTGCCCGGCCTGGGCGAGAGCCGCAAGCAGGCCCTGGTGAAGCACTTCGGTTCGGTGAAGAAGCTGAGACAGGCGACAATCGAGCAGATCTGCGAGGTCCCGGGCATAGGACGGAAGACGGCCGAAACCGTGGCCGCGGCCCTCGCCGGGGCGGTCCCCGCCGGCCCTGCCGTCAACACGGCCACAGGAGAGATCATTGAGGATGAGAACCCCGCGCCAGCGGGAGCATCGTCCGAACGGGGGACCGAGCAATGACCGAGCACGAGACCACGCACGACCGAGACGGAGCACAGGTGAGTACGGGCACGACAGTGGAGCCCGGCGAGACCGCCGAGGCGGCCATCCCCGAGCTGGTCATCATCTCCGGCATGTCCGGGGCCGGCCGCAGCACGGCGGCCAAGTGTCTGGAGGACCTCGGCTGGTTCGTCGTCGACAACCTCCCGCCGGCGCTGATCCCCACCATGGTGGAGCTGGGCGCCCGCTCCCAGGGCAACGTGGCCCGGATCGCGGTCGTCGTCGACGTCCGCGGCCGCCAGTTCTTCGACGCCCTGCGCGAGTCCCTCGCCGACCTCGACAGCAAGGGCGTCACCCGCCGCATCGTCTTCCTGGAGTCCTCCGACGACGCGCTGGTCCGCCGCTTCGAGTCGGTCCGCCGCCCGCACCCGCTCCAGGGCGACGGCCGCATCACCGACGGCATCGCCGCCGAGCGCGACCTCCTGCGCGAGCTGCGCGGCGACGCCGACCTGGTGATCGACACCTCCAGCCTGAACGTGCACGAGCTGCGCGCCAAGATGGACGCCCAGTTCGCCGGGGACGAGGAGCCCGAGCTGCGGGCCACCGTCATGTCCTTCGGCTACAAGTACGGCCTCCCCGTCGACGCCGACCTCGTCGTCGACTGCCGCTTCATCCCGAACCCGCACTGGGTCCCGGAGCTGCGCCCCTTCACCGGGCTCAACGAGGAGGTGTCGGGGTACGTCTTCAGCCAGCCCGGCTCCAAGGAGTTCCTCGACCGCTACACCGAGCTGCTCCAGCTCATCGCCACCGGCTACCGTCGCGAGGGCAAGCGGTACGTGACCATCGCGGTCGGGTGCACGGGCGGCAAGCACCGCAGCGTGGCCATGTCCGAGAAGCTCGCCGCCCGTCTCGCCTCCGAAGGAGTCGAGACCGTCGTCGTCCACAGGGACATGGGGCGCGAGTGACCGCACGGACCCCGCGGCTGAGCCGCCTGCGCCGCCTCACCCCGGGACGGGGAGAGGAAGGCACGGGCCGCTCAGGCCGCCGGAGGGGCGCCACGCCCAAGGTGGTCGCGCTCGGCGGCGGACAGGGCCTGTCGGCCTCCCTCGCCGCCCTGCGCCGGATCACCGGTGACCTCACCGCCGTGGTCACCGTCGCCGACGACGGCGGCTCCAGCGGACGGCTCCGGGAGGAGCTCGGCGTGCTGCCGCCCGGCGACCTGCGCAAGGCCCTCGCAGCGCTGTGCGGGGACGACGACTGGGGCCAGACCTGGGCCCGGGTCATCCAGCACCGCTTCCAGTCCGAGGGCGACCTGCACGGGCACGCCGTCGGCAACCTGCTGATCGTCGCCCTGTGGGAACAGCTCGGCGACCCCGTCCAGGCCCTCGACCTGGTGGGCCGGCTGCTGGGCGCACAGGGCCGGGTGCTGCCGATGTCTGCGGTTCCGCTGGAACTCCAGGCCCTGGTCAGAGGGCACGATCCGGCCCGCCCCGAGGACGTCGACACCGTCCGCGGGCAGGCCACCGTGGCCCTGACCCCGGGCGAGGTGCTCTCCGTACAGGTCGTTCCGAGCGCCCCGCCGGCCGTGCCCGAGGCCGTCGCGGCGGTACTGGACGCCGACTGGGTGGTGCTGGGTCCGGGCTCGTGGTTCTCCTCCGTCATCCCGCACCTGCTGGTGCCGGAACTGCTGGACGCGCTCGTCGAGACCAAGGCCCGGCGGGTCCTGTCGCTGAACCTCGCGCCGCAGCCCGGTGAAACAGAGGGCTTCTCTCCGCAGCGTCATTTGGAGGTTTTGGCCCGACACGCCCCTAAACTCGCCCTGGACGTGGTGCTGGCCGACGAGGCCGCCGTGCCCGACCGCGAGTCCCTTGCCGATGCCGCGAAACGGTTCGGTGCCGCGGTCGAGCTGGCCCCCGTGGCCAGGCAGGACGGCTCGCCGAAGCACGACCCGGAGCTGCTGGCCGCCGCGTACGACCGTATTTTTCGGATGCATGGAAGGATCGGCCCATGGCGATGACGCCTGCGGTGAAGGACGAGATCTCTCGCCTGCCCGTCACCCGGACCTGCTGCAGGAAGGCGGAGGTCTCGGCGATCCTTCGGTTCGCGGGCGGGCTGCACCTGGTGAGCGGCCGCATCGTCATCGAGGCGGAGCTGGACACCGGGATCGCCGCCAGACGGCTCCGCAAGGACATCCTGGAGATCTTCGGCCATTCCTCGGACCTCGTGGTGATGGCGCCCGGCGGACTGCGCCGCGGCAGCCGCTATGTGGTCCGCGTCGTGGCCGGCGGTGACCAGCTGGCGCGCCAGACGGGCCTCGTGGACGGCCGCGGACGCCCCATCCGGGGTCTTCCCCCGCAGGTCGTCTCCGGGGCCACCTGCGACGCCGAGGCGGCGTGGCGCGGCGCCTTCCTGGCCCACGGCTCGCTCACCGAACCGGGCCGGTCCTCCTCCCTGGAGGTCACCTGCCCCGGCCCGGAGGCCGCCCTGGCCCTGGTGGGCGCCGCCCGCAGGCTCTCCATCGCCGCCAAGGCGCGCGAGGTGCGCGGAGTGGACCGGGTCGTGGTCCGCGACGGCGACGCGATCGGTGCCCTGCTGACCCGGCTCGGCGCGCACGAGTCGGTGCTGGCCTGGGAGGAGCGGCGGATGCGGCGCGAGGTGCGCGCCACCGCCAACCGCCTCGCCAACTTCGACGACGCGAACCTGCGCCGCTCGGCGCGGGCCGCCGTGGCCGCCGGAGCCCGCGTGCAGCGCGCGCTGGAGATCCTCGGCGAGGAGGTCCCCGAGCACCTCGCCGCGGCCGGCCGGCTGCGCATGGAGCACAAGCAGGCTTCCCTGGAGGAGCTGGGAGCGCTCGCCGACCCGCCGCTGACCAAGGACGCGGTCGCCGGCCGGATCCGGCGCCTGCTGGCGATGGCCGACAAGCGGGCCCAGGACCTCGGCATCCCGGGCACCGAGTCGAACCTCGACCTGAGCGAGGAGATGGCCGACAACATGGCCGGTTAGCAGGAGGCCGAAGGCGACGGCCTGCGGCAGAAGGGGCTCGCGCGATCACTCGTGCGGGCCCCTTTGCGGCATGCCCCATTGACATGAGCATGGGCCGGTCTTGAGTCTGGCGTCCGAACCTTTCGTGGCAGCCGACGCCCAGGGGGGCACATGAGTCACCGCGCGAGAGTCGTCCTCGCCGCAAGCGCACTCGTTCTCGGAACCACACTCGCCGCGCTGCCCGCGGCGGCCCAGGCCCGGCCCGGCACCGCCGGCGCGTCCGGCGCCGAGGAGGTGAAGGTCTACGACGCCGACATCACCAGGGAGCAGGTGCCGCTCGTCCTCGCCGCCGGCCAGGACGCCCACGAGCTCACCGAGCGCGCCCCGGAGACGGGGACCGCCCAGGTCGAGCTCTTCCTCACCGGATCCCAGGCCGGGGAACTCGCCGCCCAGGGCGTCAGGCTCACCGAGCGCAGGGTCCCGGCGCAGGGCCTGGCCCGGGCCAGGGCCGCCGGCGACGGCGTGTTCCGCCCGTACAGCGGCAAGGGCGGCCTGCAGGAGGAGATCCTGCGCACGGCCCAGGAGAACCCGGCGCTGACCAAGGTCGTCTCCATCGGCAAGACCGTCCAGGGCAAGGACATCCTCGCCCTCAAGGTGAGCAAGAACGCGAAGAGGACGAGGGACGGCTCCAAGCCCTCCGTGCTGTACATGTCCAACCAGCACGCCCGCGAGTGGATCACCCCCGAGATGACCCGGCGGCTGATGCACCACACCCTCGACAACTACGGCAAGGACCAGCGGATCACGAAGCTCGTGGACTCCGGCGAGCTGTGGTTCCTGCTCAGTGCCAACCCCGACGGCTACGACTACACCCACGCCGCCGAAAGCCAGCGGCTGTGGCGCAAGAACCTGCGCGACAACAACGGCGACGGGAAGGTCACCACCGGCGACGGGGTCGACCTCAACCGCAACTTCGCCTACAAGTGGGGCTACGACAACGAAGGCTCCTCGCCCAACCAGGCCAGCGAGACCTACCGCGGCCCCAAGGCCTCCTCCGAGCCCGAGACCGTCGCCCTCGACGCCTTCGAGAAGCGCATCGGCTTCGACTACGCCATCAACTACCACTCCGCCGCCGAGCTGATCCTCTACGGCGTGGGCTGGCAGGTGGCCACCCCCACCCCCGACGACGTGGCCTACAAGGCCCTCGCCGGCACCCCCGAGAACCCGGCGGTCCCGGGCTACTACCCGCAGGTGTCCTCGGAGCTCTACACCACCAACGGCGAGGCCGACGGCCACGGCGCCAACGTCAACGGCATCATGATGTTCACGCCGGAGATGACCACCTGCCAGACCGCCTCCGCGAGCGACCCGAACGACCAGTGGAGGCCCGAGGACTGCGCCTCCGGCTTCAACTTCCCGGACGACGAGAAGCTCATCCAGGCGGAGTTCGCCAAGAACGTCCCCTTCGCCCTCGCGGTCGGCGAGAGCGCCGCGCACCCGGACCGCCCCGCGTCCTCCGTCGGCCTGCGCGCGGCCGACTTCACCCTGGACCCCTTCACCACCTCCTACGCGGCCCGCGGCCAGGACCAGGAGGTCGCCGTCACGGCCCGCAAGGCGCTGAAGGACAAGGAGCTCAACTACCGGATCAACGGCGGTCGCACGCACGACGAGGACCTCAAGGCCTGGAAGGGCGGTGACGTCTACGGCGGCGAGGACAACAACTGGTTCGACGAGTACCGCGCCGAGGTCGAGGGCGCCCGGCCCGGCGACAGGGTCGAGGTCTGGTTCACCGGCCGCGACCGCTCCGGCAAGCAGGTCTCCAGCGAGCACTTCACGTACACGGTGGCGGAGCGTCCGCGCGCGGACGTCCTGGTGGTCGCCGAGGAAGGGGCCGCCGCCCAGCATGCGCAGAAGTACGTCGACGCGCTGCGCGCCAACGGACGCTCCGCCGCGGTCTGGGATGTCGCCGTCCAGGGCGTCCCGCACCACCTCGGGGTCCTCTCCCACTTCGGCACGGCCGTCCATTACAGCGGAGCCAAGACGCCCGGCGGGGAAACGCAGTTGGCGGTCCGCGACTTCCTCAACGAGGGCGGCAGGCTGATCGAGGCCGGTGAGCTGGCCGGCGGCAACGCCCAGGTCGGCCGCGCCGTGACCAACGACTTCAGCCAGTACTGGCTCGGCGCCTACGGCCGCAGCAGCACCCCCGGCGCCACCGGATTCGCCGGCACCGGAGCCCTGCAGGACGCGGGCGGCGGCCTCGGCGACGCCGCGGGCAACCCGCTGAACGCCCCCGGCGCCTACACGGTCACCTCCGACACCCTGGCGCCCGCGCAGTTCCCGCAGTTCAAGAGCGCGCAGGCGGGCCGGTACACCGGGGTCACGAACCCGTACGCCCCCTACGCCGGCACCGGGATGGCCTCGGCGCTGCACACCGACAGCGACTGGAAGCGGCTCGTCCGCACCGTCGACCTCACCGGGGTCACCGCGGCCGACAAGCCGCAGTTGAAGCTCGCCCTCAACTGGAACACCGAGGAGGGCTACGACCACGCCGCGTTGGAGGCCCGCAGCGCCGGCGGCGACGACTGGACCATGCTGCCGGAGGCAAGCGGCCTGAGCAGTGCGGCCGTCCCGGAGGAGTGCGCGGCCGGGTTCTTCATCAACGGCCACCCGTTCCTGCGCCGCTACCTCACCCTGGACGGCGGCGGTTGCACCCCGCAGGGCACCAGCGGCCAGTGGAACACCTTCACCGGGTCCTCCGGCGGCTGGAAGCAGGTCACCTTCGACCTGAGCGCCTATGCGGGCCGGTCCGTCGAGCTCTCGCTCTCCTACATCACCGACCCCGGCTCGGCCGGGCGCGGCGTCTTCGCGGACGAGGCACGCCTGTCGACCAGCAGCGGCGAGCAGGCGGTCGAGGGGTTCGAGACCTCCCTCGGCGCCTGGGCCGCCCAGGGCGCACCCGCCGGAAGTCCCGACGTCGCGGGCGACTGGTCCCGCACGGAAGAGCTCTTCCGGTCCTACGCGTCGGTGACCACGCGTGACACTGTACTTCTGGGCTTCGGCCTGGAACACCTGCCCGCGGCGGCGGACCGCGCCCTACTCGTCGGTAAGGCGCTCCGCTCGCTCAACCGCTGATCAGCGCCATCCTCGATGCTCACCCACAGTGACCGGGGCCAAGGTCCCCGAGGCCCGCACCGGAGCGTCCGGAGCGGGCCTCGCAGGGGATACCCGGCGAAGCGGGGGGAGTGTCAGCCCTCGACCGATGTCACCCAAAAGCTCACGGAGAGGTAGGGTCGTAAGCGGTCGGGGACATCCCATTTCAGCTCGCCGGCGCTCTCACCGGCGCACCAACGAGGAGATCGGTTCGTGACGATCCGCGTAGGCATCAACGGTTTTGGCCGCATTGGCCGCAACTACTTCCGGGCCCTCCTGGAGCAGGGAGCGGACATCGAGATCGTCGGTGTCAACGACCTGACTGACAACGCCACCCTGGTGCACCTTCTCAAGTACGACACCATTCTGGGCCGCCTCAAGGCCGAGGTGTCCCACACCGACGACACCATCACCGTCGGCGGCAACACCTTCAAGACCTTCGCCGAGCGCGACCCCGCGAACCTCCCCTGGGGCGAACTGGGCGCCGACATCGTCATCGAGTCGACCGGCATCTTCACGAAGAAGGCCGACGCCGCCAAGCACCTTGCGGCCGGCGCGAAGAAGGTCCTCATCTCGGCTCCGGCCAAGGACGAGGACATCACCATCGTGATGGGCGTCAACCAGGACAAGTACGACGCCGCCAAGCACCACGTCATCTCCAACGCGTCCTGCACCACGAACTGCGTGGCGCCGATGGCGAAGGTCCTGGACGAGAACTTCGGCATCGTCAAGGGCATGATGACGACGGTCCACGCCTACACGAACGACCAGCGCATCCTGGACTTCCCGCACTCGGACCTGCGCCGCGCCCGCGCCGCCGCCGAGAACATCATCCCGACCTCCACCGGTGCCGCCAAGGCCACCGCACTGGTCCTCCCGCAGCTCAAGGGCAAGCTGGACGGCATCGCCATGCGCGTCCCGGTCCCGACCGGCTCGGTCACCGACCTCGTGCTGGAGCTCGACCGCGAGGTCACCAAGGACGAGATCAACGCCGCCTTCCAGAAGGCCTCCGAGGGCCAGCTGAAGGGCATCCTCGACTACACCGAGGACGCGATCGTCTCCTCCGACATCGTGAACTGGCCGGCGTCCTGCACCTTCGACTCCTCCCTGACCATGGTCCAGGGCAAGCAGGTCAAGGTCGTCGGCTGGTACGACAACGAGTGGGGATACTCCAACCGCCTCGTGGACCTGACGGTCTTCGTCGGCGGCCAGCTCTGAGTTTCCAGGGCTGACACCACGATGTGAAGCACAGGGTCCGGGCCGCGCGACGATGCGCAGTCCGGACCCTGTAGCTTGCCAGTCGTTCTTCGCCCCCGACACGGGCGCCCAAAGGAGTCAGAAACACATGAAGACGATCGACGAACTGCTCGCCGAAGGCGTCAAGGGCAAGCGGGTCTTCGTCCGCGCGGACCTCAACGTCCCGCTCGCCGAGGGCACCATCACCGACGACGGCCGCATCCGCGCCGTCCAGCCCACGATCGCGAAGCTCGCCGAGGCCGGCGCCCGCGTCATCGTGGCCTCGCACCTGGGCCGCCCCAAGGGCGCCCCGGAGCCGGCCTTCTCGCTCGCGCCGGCCGCAGCGCGCCTCGGTGAACTGCTCGGCACGGACGTCGCGTTCGCCACCGACACCGTGGGTTCCTCCGCCAAGGAGACCGTCGCCGCCCTCACCGACGGCAAGGTCGCCGTCATCGAGAACCTGCGTTTCAACGCCGGCGAGACCTCGAAGGACGACGCCGAGCGCGGCGCGTTCGCGGACCAGCTGGCGGAGCTCGCCGACGTCTACGTCGGCGACGGCTTCGGCGCCGTCCACCGCAAGCACGCCTCGGTCTTCGACCTGCCCAAGCGGCTCCCGCACGCGGTCGGCCAGCTCATCGCCACCGAGGTCGGCGTCCTGAAGAAGCTGACGGACGAGGTCAAGCGCCCCTACGTCGTCGTCCTCGGCGGCGCCAAGGTCTCCGACAAGCTCGCCGTCATCGACGAGCTGCTCGGCAAGGCCGACCGCCTCCTGATCGGCGGCGGCATGGCCTACACCTTCCTCTACGCCAAGGGCTACGAGGTCGGCATCTCCCTGCTCCAGAAGGACCAGGTCGAAAAGGTCAAGGAGTACATGGCCCGGGCCGAGTCCACCGGCGTCGAGCTCGTCCTGCCGGTCGACATCCTGGCCTCGACGGACTTCCCCGACCTCAAGGGCAAGACCCCGGCCGAGTACACCACCGTCGACGCGGACAAGATCCCCGCCGACAAGGAGGGTCTGGACATCGGTCCGAAGACCCGCGAGCTGTACGCCTCGAAGATCGCCGACGCGGCGACCGTCTTCTGGAACGGCCCCCTGGGCGTCTTCGAGCACCCCGACTACGCCGGAGGCACCCGCGCGATCGCGCAGGCCCTCGTCGACAGCGACGCCTTCACCGTCGTCGGCGGCGGCGACAGCGCCGCCGCGGTCCGTACGCTGGGCTTCGACGAGAACGCTTTCGGCCACATTTCCACCGGTGGCGGCGCCTCCCTCGAGTACCTCGAGGGCAAGACGCTCCCCGGCCTCGCCGCCCTGGAGGGCTGAACCCGCATGACCACCCGCACCCCGCTCATGGCGGGCAACTGGAAGATGAACCTCAACCACCTCGAGGCCATCGCCCACGTCCAGAAGCTCGCCTTCGCGCTCGCCGACAAGGACTACGACGCCGTCGAGGTCGCGGTCCTGCCGCCCTTCGTCGACCTGCGCTCCGTCCAGACCCTGGTCGACGGCGACAAGCTGAAGATCAAGTACGGCGCCCAGGACATCTCGGCGCACGACTCAGGCGCCTACACCGGCGAGATCTCCGGCCCGATGCTGTCCAAGCTGAAGTGCACGTACGTGGCCGTCGGCCACAGCGAGCGCCGCCAGTACCACGGCGAGACGGACGAGATCTGCAACGCCAAGGTCAAGGCCGCCTTCAAGCACGGGATCACCCCGATCCTCTGCGTCGGCGAGGGCCTGGACGTCCGCAAGGCCGGCCAGCAGGTCCCGTACGCGCTCGCCCAGCTCGACGGCGGCCTGAAGGACGTCCCGGCCGAGCAGGTCGAGTCCATCGTGATCGCCTACGAGCCCGTCTGGGCCATCGGCACCGGCGAGGTCGCCACCCCCGAGGACGCCCAGGAGGTCTGCGGGGCCATCCGCGGCCGTCTCGCGGAGCTGTACTCGCAGGAGCTGGCCGACAAGGTCCGCATCCAGTACGGCGGCTCCGTGAAGTCCGGGAACATCGCGGCGATCATGGCCCAGCCCGACGTCGACGGCGCCCTGATCGGCGGCGCGGCGCTCGACGCGGACGAGTTCGTCAAGATCGTCCGCTTCCGCGACCAGTGAGTATGCGGTAGGGCCGATCCGTCGTACCCTTGCGGGGGCCAGGGGCTGGAGCACCAGCCGCTGGCCCCCGCGCACATCTCGCAAAGCCGGAAAGCCTGAAAAAGCCAGAAAGTAGGAATCAGCCGTGATTATGGGGTTCTCGATCGCCCTGATCGTCTTCAGCGCCCTGCTGATGCTGCTCGTGCTGATGCACAAGGGCAAGGGCGGCGGCCTCTCCGACATGTTCGGCGGCGGTATGCAGTCGTCGGTCGGCGGTTCCTCCGTCGCGGAGCGGAACCTGGACCGCATCACCGTCGTGGTGGGGCTGCTCTGGTTCGCGTGCATCGTCGCGCTCGGCCTGCTGATGAAGTCGAGCAGCTGACCGTTCTCGCCATTCCGGCAGTCCGGTCGGCATCGCCCGACCTATGATGAGGCGGACGTCCACGGCGCGGAATCAGTAACTCCGTTCACTGGACGTGCGTTGGGCCTTACGTAGACTTGGGCGCTCCGCGGCGGAATTTCCACTCACACTCCGCGGCACCATCACGCAGGGAGTTACGACCGTGGCAAGTGGCAACGCGATCCGTGGTAGCCGGGTCGGAGCGGGGCCGATGGGTGAGGCGGAGCGCGGCGAGTCCGCGCCCCGCCTGCGCATCTCCTTCTGGTGCTCGAACGGGCACGAGACGCAGCCGAGCTTCGCCAGCGACGCGCAGGTGCCGGACACCTGGGACTGCCCGCGCTGCGGGTTCCCGGCCGGCCAGGACCGGGACAACCCGCCCGCGCCGCCGCGCACCGAGCCGTACAAGACGCACCTGGCGTACGTGCGCGAACGCCGTTCGGACGCCGACGGCGAGGCGATCCTCGCCGAGGCGCTCGCCAAGCTCCGGGGCGAGATCTGATACCGCCCGAAGAATGTGACGTGAGGCCCGGCCCCGCAGGAATCTCTCCTGCGGGGCCGGGCCTCTTTGTGTGCGTTGCTCCGCTTCTGATCCCTTAGGTTGGTGATCGGCGGGGCACGACAGGACGGAAGAAACGGGTTGATGTCCGAGATGAACGCAGAGAGCAGGGCGAAGCTCAACCGGACGCCGCAGTGGCTGGCACTCGGCAAGCACCGCGAGGAGTTCGGGAGCACGCATCTGCGGCAGCTGTTCGAGGAGAACCCCGGCCGTGGCGCCGGTTACACCCTGCAGGTCGGCGACCTGCACATCGACTACTCCAAGCACCTCGTCACCGACGAGACGCTGGAGCTGCTGCGCGAGCTGGCGGCGGCGACGGGCGTGGCCGAGCTGCGCGAGGCCATGTTCCGCGGCGAGAAGATCAACACGACCGAGGACCGGGCGGTCCTGCACACCGCGCTGCGCGCACCGGCCGGCACCGTCGTCGAGGTGGACGGAGAGGACGTCGTCCCCGGCGTGCACGCGGTCCTCGACAAGATGGCGGCCTTCTCCGAGCAGATCAGGTCGGGGAAGTGGACGGGCTTCACAGGCAAGCGCATCAAGAACGTCGTCAACATCGGCATCGGCGGCTCCGACCTGGGTCCCGCCATGGCCTACGAGGCCCTGCGCGCCTTCGCCGACCGCGGCCTGACCGTGCGCTTCGTGTCCAACGTCGACGGCGCGGACCTGCACGAGGCCGTGCGCGACCTGGACCCGGCGGAGACGCTGTTCATCATCGCCTCCAAGACGTTCACCACCATCGAGACCATCACCAACGCCACGTCGGCGCGCGGCTGGCTGCTCGCGGGGCTGGGCGGCGACCAGGCCGCCGTGGCACGGCACTTCGTGGCGCTGTCGACCAACGAGGAGAAGGTCACCGAGTTCGGCATCGACCCGGCCAACATGTTCGGGTTCTGGGACTGGGTGGGCGGGCGCTACTCCTTCGACTCGGCCATCGGGCTCTCCCTGATGATCGCGATCGGCCCGGGCGCCTTCCGTGACCTGCTCGCCGGCTTCCACCTGATGGACCAGCACTTCCGTACGGCGCCCCCCGAGGAGAACGCACCTCTGCTGATGGGCCTGTTGGGGATCTGGTACGGGGCCTTCTTCGACGCGCAGTCGCACGCGGTGCTGCCGTACAGCCACTACCTCTCGCGCTTCACCGCGTACCTGCAGCAGCTGGACATGGAGTCCAACGGCAAGTCCGTGGACCGCGACGGCAATCCGGTGGAGTGGCAGACCGGCCCGGTGGTCTGGGGCACGCCCGGCACCAACGGCCAGCACGCCTACTACCAGCTCATCCACCAGGGGACGAAGGTGATCCCCGCCGACTTCATCGGCTTCGCGAACCCGGTGGCCGAGCTGGAGGCGGCCCCGGCGGCCCAGCACGACCTGCTGATGGCCAATTTCTTCGCGCAGACCCAGGCGCTGGCCTTCGGCAAGACGGCCGACGAGGTCCGCGCGGAAGGGGCGCCGGAGTCGCTGGTCCCGCACAAGACCTTCCACGGAAACCACCCGACGACCACCATCCTGGCGATGGAGCTCACCCCCGGCGTGCTGGGTCAGCTGATCGCGCTGTACGAGCACAAGGTGTTCGTACAGGGCGCCGTGTGGAACATCGACTCCTTCGACCAGTGGGGCGTCGAGCTCGGCAAGGTGCTCGCCAAGCGCATCGAGCCCGCCCTGACCGAGGGCGCGGACGTGCCCGGTCTGGACGCCTCGACGCAGTCGCTGGTGACCACCTACCGGAAGCTGCGCGGACGCGGCTGACGCACACGCGCGAAGGGCCCGCCCTCCCGGAGGAGGGCGGGCCCTTCGCGTCGGTCCCCGTCAGGAGGAGGCCGGGGGGTACATCCCGGAAGGCAGCTTGGCCGCCGCCGCGCGGTCCAGGAGCCACAGGGTGCGCGAGCGCCCGTACGCCTCCGCGGCGGGCGCCTGCACGCCGCCGGCGCCGCCGAGGGCGATGGAGACCGCTCCGGCCTTGTCCTCGCCGGCTGCCAGCAGCCAGACCTCGCGGGCCGCCCGGATGGCCGGGAGGGTCAGCGAGATCCGGGTGGGCGGGGGCTTGGGCGCTCCGTGCACGCCGACCACCGTGCGGTCGGTCTCCCGGGCCGCCGGGTGCTCGGGGAACAGCGAGGCCACGTGCGTGTCCGGCCCGACGCCCAGCATCAGCACGTCGAAGGTGGGTACCGGCCCGTGGTCCTCCGGACCGGCCGCCCGCGCCAGCTCCGCCGCATACGCGGCGGCCGCCGCGTCCACGTCGGCGCCGTACGGGCCGTCCGAAGCCGGCATGGCGTGCACGCGGGCGGGGTCGACCGGGACGGAGTCCAGGAGGGCCTCACGGGCCTGGGTGTGGTTGCGCTCGGGGTCGTCGGCGGGCACGTACCGCTCGTCGCCCCACCACAGGTCGAGCCGGTGCCAGTCGATCGCGTCGCGGGCGGGGGCGGTGGCCAGAGCGGCGAGGAGGCCGTTGCCGTTGCGTCCGCCGGTCAGGACCACGGACGCGGTGCCCCGGGCCGCCTGGGCGTCCACGATCTTCGTGATGAGCCGGGCCGCGGTGGCCTGGGCCATCAGTTCCTTGTCCCGGTGGACGACGACCTGAGGAGTCGTCATACCCATGTGCTGCCGCCTTCGTGGGTTCTGGGGTGATGTGCGGTCGCCGCTGCGCGGAGCTGTGCCCCACCCCGCCCCTTCCCGAAACCGGGGCGGAGCTCCGGGAAACGGCGAAAGGGCGGGGCGGGGAGGGGCCACAGCGGCCCGGGCTACTTGGTCGGGGCCTTCTTCGCCGGCTTGGCGGCCGGCTTGGCCGCGGGCTTCGCGGCCGGAGCCGACTCGGCCGGAGCCTCGGCCTCGGCCCCGGCCTCGGGCTTCGGCGAAGCCGCCGCCAGCTGGGACACGCCGTACTTCAGCGAAGCCTCGTACGTGTTGTCCGGGTCCAGCCGGCGCAGCTCCTCCGCCAGGAGCTCGGCCGTGTCGCGGCGCTTGAGCGCCACGTTCCGGTCGGGCTGCCCCGGCATGCACAGCGTGGCCAGTCCGCCGTCCGCCCGGTTCAGGACGATGTCGCCGTCCTTGGTCGACAGGCGTACGGCCGTCAGGCCCGGACCCGCCGACAGGGTACGGCGGACGGGGACCTGGAGCCGGTCCGCCAGCCACATGGCCAGCAGCTCGCAGCTCGGGTTGTCGGCCTCGCCCTCGACGGTCGCCGAGACGACCGACAGGGCCTGCTGGTCCAGAGCGGCCGCCAGCATGGAACGCCACGGGGTGATCCGGGTCCACGACAGGTCCGTGTCCCCGGGCGCGTACGCACCCGCCCGGGAGCCGAGCGTGCCGACCGGGTCCTCGCAGGAGTACGTGTCCGTGATGCGGCGCTGCCCGAGCGTGCCCAGCGGATCGCCCGCCAGGTCCGTGGGAGCACCGTCCGGCCACCAGACGACCACAGGCGCATCCGGAAGAAGCAGCGGGAGAACCACGGACTGGGCGTGGTCGACCAGTTCGCCGTGAAGGCGCAGCACGACCGTCTCACCGCTGCCGGAGTCCGCCCCGACGCGGATCTCCGCGTCGAGCCGGGCGTCCCGGCGGCTGCGCGGCGAGCGGCTGGCCCGCTTGATGACGACGACGATCCGCGAGGGGTGTTCGTGGGACGCGTCGTTCGCCGACTTGAGAGCGTCGTACGCGTTCTCCTCGTCGGTCACGATCACCAGCGTGAGGACCATGCCGATGGCCGGCGTGCCGATGTCCCGGCGTGCCTGCACCATCGCGGCATTGATCTTGCTGGAGTTGGTCTCCGTGAGGTCGATCTTCATGGCCGGCGCCAGCTCCGTCCGTCTCGTGCGAGCATCTCGTCCGCCTCGACCGGCCCCCAGGTGCCCGCCGGATACTGCGCGGGCCTGCCGTGCTTGTCCCAGTACTCCTCGATCGGGTCGAGGATGTTCCAGGACAGCTCGACCTCCTGGTGGCGGGGGAAGAGGTTCGCGTCGCCGAGGAGCACGTCGAGGATGAGCCGCTCGTACGCCTCGGGGCTCGACTCCGTGAAGGACTCGCCGTAGGCGAAGTCCATCGTGACGTCCCGGACCTCCATGGAGGTGCCCGGAACCTTGGACCCGAAGCGGACCGTCACGCCCTCGTCCGGCTGGACCCGGATGACCAGGGCGTTCTGCCCCAGCTCCTCGGTCGCGCCCGACTCGAACGGCAGGTACGGGGCCCGCTTGAAGACCACCGCGATCTCGGTCACCCGGCGGCCCAGGCGCTTGCCCGTCCGCAGGTAGAAGGGCACGCCCGCCCAGCGGCGGTTGTTGATCTCCAGGCGGATGGCCGCGTAGGTGTCGGTCTTCGACTTGGGGTCGATGCCGTCCTCTTCGAGGTACCCGACGACCTTCTCGCCACCCTGCCAGGCCGCCGCGTACTGGCCGCGCACGGTGTGCTTGCCCAGGTCCTCCGGCAGCTGCACCGCCGTGAGGACCTTCAGCTTCTCCGCCACCAGCGCCTTGGGGTGGAAGGAGCCGGGCTCCTCCATCGCGGTCAGCGCGAGCAGCTGGAGCAGGTGGTTCTGGATGACGTCGCGGGCCGCGCCGATACCGTCGTAGTAGCCCGCCCGGCCGCCGATGCCGATGTCCTCGGCCATGGTGATCTGCACGTGGTCGACGTACGACCGGTTCCAGATCGGCTCGAACATCGTGTTGGCGAAGCGGAGCGCCAGGATGTTCTGGACGGTCTCCTTGCCGAGGTAGTGGTCGATCCGGAAGACCTCGTCACGCGGGAAGACCTCGTGGACGACCTTGTTGAGCTCCTCGGCGCTCTTCAGGTCGTGGCCGAAGGGCTTCTCGATGACGGCACGCCGCCAGGAGCCCTCCTTCTGCGCCAGACCGTGGTCCTTGAGCTGCTGGACCACCTTGGGGAAGAACTTCGGCGGGACGGACAGGTAGAAGGCGAAGTTGCCTCCCGTGCCCTGCGCCTTGTCGAGCTCGTCGATCGTCGCCTTCAGCGTCTCGAAGGCGGCGTCGTCGTCGAAATCGCCCTGGACGAACCGGCAGCCCTGCACCAGCTGCTGCCAGACCTCCTCACGGAAGGGGGTGCGCGAGTGCTCCTTGACCGCCTCGTACACCTCCTGGGCGAAGTCCTCGTGCTCCCACTCCCTGCGGGCGAACCCGATGAGGGAGAAGCCCGGCGGGAGCAGGCCGCGGTTGGCCAGGTCGTAGACGGCAGGCATCAGCTTCTTGCGCGACAGGTCACCCGTAACGCCGAAAATGACCAGGCCGGACGGCCCCGCGATGCGCGGGAGCCGCCGGTCCTGTGCGTCACGAAGCGGGTTCGCTCCGTTTACAGACAAAGTGGTCAGGCCTCCGTGGGGGCGAGGCGCTGCAGCTCCGCCTCGGTCGACTTCAGCAGGTCGTTCCAGGACGCCTCGAACTTCTCGACGCCCTCGTCTTCCAGCAGCTGGACGACATCGTCGTACGAGATGCCCAGCTTCGCGACCGCATCGAGCTCGGCGCGGGCCTGCTCGTAGGTGCCGCGCACGGTGTCACCCGTGATCTGCCCGTGGTCCGCGGTGGCCTCCAGGGTGGCCTCCGGCATGGTGTTCACCGTGTTCGGGGCGACCAGGTCGTCCACGTACAGGGTGTCCTTGTACGACGGGTCCTTGACGCCCGTCGAGGCCCACAGCGCACGCTGCTTGTTGGCTCCGGCGCGCTCCAGGGCGGTCCAGCGGTCCGAGGAGAAGACCTCCTCGTAGGCCTCGTAGGCCAGACGGGCGTTGGCGAGCGCCGCCTTGCCCTTCAGGGCCTTGGCCTCGTCGGTGCCGACGGCGTCCAGGCGCTTGTCGATCTCGGTGTCCACGCGGGACACGAAGAAGGAGGCGACCGAGTGGATCAGGGAGAGGTCCAGGCCGGCGGCCTTGGCCTTCTCCAGACCCGCCAGGTACGCGTCCATGACCTCGCGGTAGCGCTCCAGCGAGAAGATCAGCGTGACGTTGACGCTGATGCCCTTGCCGATGACCTCGGTGATCGCCGGCAGGCCGGCCTTCGTCGCCGGGATCTTGATGAGCGTGTTCGGCCGGTCCACCAGCCAGGCGAGCTGCTTGGCCTCGGCGATCGTCGCCGCGGTGTTGTGGGCCAGTCGGGGGTCGACCTCGATCGAGACGCGGCCGTCCTGGCCGTCGGTGCGGTCGTAGACGGGGCGCAGGATGTCGGCGGCGTCCCTGACGTCCGCCGTCGTGATCATGCGCAGCGCCTCTTCCACGGTGACCTTGCGGGTCGCGAGGTCGGTGAGCTGCTGCTCGTAGCCCTCGCCGCCGCTGATCGCCTTCTGGAAGATCGCCGGGTTGGTGGTGACACCGACCACGTGCGACTGGTCGATGAGCTCGGCCAGGTTGCCGGACGTGATGCGCTTGCGGGACAGGTCGTCCAGCCAGATCGCCACGCCTTCGTCGGAGAGGCGCTTGAGTGCGTCTGTCATGGGAATTGCATCTCCTACTGGTGTAGTACGGGCGTCAGCGCGCGGCGGCGGCGAGGGAGTCGCGGGCGGCGGCGGCGACGGCCTCCGGCGTGAACCCGAACTCGCGGAACAGCACCTTCGCGTCGGCCGAGGCACCGAAGTGCTCCAGCGACACGATCCGGCCCGCGTCACCGACGTAGCGGTGCCAGGTCAGGCCGATGCCCGCCTCGACCGCGACCCTGGCCTTGACCGAGGGCGGCAGGACGCTGTCCTTGTACGCCTGGTCCTGCTCCTCGAACCACTCGACGGACGGCATCGAGACCACGCGGGTCGGGATGCCGGCGGCCTGGAGCTGCTCGCGCGCCTCGACGGCCACGTGCACCTCGGAACCGGTGCCGATGAGGACGACCTGGGCGTCGCCGCCGTCGGCCTCGAACAGCACGTAGCCGCCCTTGACGGTGTTCTCGTTGGCCTCGTACGTCGGCACGCCCTGGCGGGTGAGGGCCAGACCGTGCGGGGTGCCCTTGCCGAACACCTTGGTGTGGCGCTTGAGGATCTCGCGCCAGGCGATCGCGGTCTCGTTCGCGTCGGCCGGGCGGACGATGGTCAGGCCCGGGATGGCGCGCAGCGAGGCGAGGTGCTCGACCGGCTGGTGGGTCGGACCGTCCTCGCCGAGGCCGATGGAGTCGTGCGTCCACACGAAGGTGACCGGCAGGTGCATCAGGGCGGACAGGCGCACGGCGTTGCGCATGTAGTCGGAGAACACCAGGAAGGTGCCGCCGTAGATACGGGTGTGGCCGTGCAGGGCGATGCCGTTCATGGCCGCGGCCATGGCGTGCTCGCGGATGCCGAAGTGGATGGTGCGGCCGTACGGGTCGGCCTCCGGCAGCGGGTTGCCCACCGGCAGGAACGAGGATTCCTTGTCGATGGTGGTGTTGTTGGAGCCGGCCAGGTCGGCCGAGCCGCCCCACAGCTCCGGGATGACCGCGCCGAGCGCCTGCAGGACCTTCCCGGAGGCGGCGCGGGTGGCGACGCCCTTGCCGGCCTCGAAGACGGGGAGCTTGTCCTCCCAGCCCGCGGGCAGCTCGTTGGCGTTGATGCGGTCGAACTCGGCGGCGCGCTCCGGGTTGGCGGTGCGCCAGGCGGAGAAGTCCTTCTCCCACGCGGCCTTGGCCTCGCGGCCCCGGTCCAGTGCCTTGCGGGTGTGGGCGATGACCTCGTCGGCGACCTCGAAGGTCTGCTCCGGGTCGAAGCCGAGCACGCGCTTGGTGGCCGCGACCTCGTCGTCGCCGAGCGCCGAGCCGTGGGCGGCCTCGGTGTTCTGGGCGTGCGGGGCGGGCCAGGCGATGATCGAGCGGGCCGCGATGAAGGACGGGCGGTCCGTGACGGCCTTGGCGGCCTGCAGCGCCGCGAACAGCGCCTTCGGGTCGAGGTCGCCGTTCTCCTGCTGCTCGACGCGCTGGACGTGCCAGCCGTACGCCTCGTAGCGCTTCATGGTGTCCTCGGAGACGGCGGTCTCCGTGTCACCCTCGATGGAGATGTGGTTGTCGTCCCACAGCAGGACGAGGTTGCCCAGCTTCTGGTGGCCGGCGAGGGCGGACGCCTCGTGGGAGATGCCCTCCTGGAGGCAGCCGTCGCCCGCGACCGCGTAGACCATGTGGTCGAACGGGGACGTGCCCGGGGCGGCCTGCGGGTCGAAGAGGCCGCGCTCGTAGCGGGCGGCCATGGCCATGCCCACCGCGTTGGCGACACCCTGGCCGAGGGGGCCGGTGGTGGTCTCGACGCCGGCCGTGTGGCCGTACTCCGGGTGGCCGGGGGTCTTGGAGCCCCAGGTGCGGAACGACTTCAGGTCGTCCAGTTCGAGTCCGAACCCGCCCAGGTACAACTGGGTGTACAGGGTCAGGGACGAGTGGCCCGCGGAGAGCACGAAACGGTCGCGGCCCACCCACTCGGGGTCCGCCGGGTCGTGCCGCATCACCTTCTGGAAGAGGGTGTACGCGGCGGGGGCCAGGCTCATCGCCGTACCGGGGTGGCCGTTTCCGACCTTCTGGACCGCGTCAGCGGCCAGGATGCGGGCGGTGTCGACGGCCCGCTGGTCCAGTTCGGTCCACTCGAGCTCTGTGGTGGTCGGCTTGGTGCTCACCGTGGGTCAGGGCTCCTCTCCACATGTTTGTATCCCGGTGACGAACGGTGCACCGGCGATTCCGAGCCTACCCCCGCAACGGCGTGCAGCTATTCGAGTGCAGGCGGTCCGTCATCGCGCCGCCGACCCGCGTTCACCCGGCCACGGGTGTCCGGCGCCGCCCGCGCCCGTATATATGCACGGTCCGATCGGCTCAACACGAAGCGACCCCGGCGCGGGGCGACGTAAGCGCAACGTCTACAGTGGCGTGGTACGCGCAAGCCTTAACCGGGCCTTCATGTTGTGAACGGCCCGAGTCGGAGCTTGCTGGATTCTCTCTCAGGGGTGTGCGTGACGGCCGTCGAATCCCGTCCAGCGGGGGTGCTCGGGACGAGCCCCGGTCAGCGGCCGCTCGGGACCCGCGTCATGGCTTTCGTGGCATTGACCAAGCCGCGGATCATCGAACTTCTGCTGATCACCACAGTGCCGGTGATGTTCCTCGCCGAGCAGGGTGTGCCGTCGATGTGGCTGGTCCTGGTGACCTGCTTCGGCGGCTACTTGTCGGCCGGCGGCGCCAACGCGCTGAACATGTACATCGACCGCGACATCGACGCGCTGATGGACCGGACCTCGCAGCGCCCGCTGGTGACCGGCATGGTCAGCCCGCGGGAGTGCCTGGCCTTCGGTCTCACGCTCGCGGTCGTCTCCACCCTCTTCTTCGGCCTGCTCGTCAACTGGCTGTCGGCGGCGCTGTCCCTCGGGGCGCTCCTCTTCTACGTCGTGGTCTACACGATGCTGCTGAAGCGGCGCACCGCGCAGAACATCGTCTGGGGCGGCATCGCAGGCTGCATGCCGGTGCTGATCGGCTGGTCGGCCGTCACGAACTCGGTCTCGTGGGCCGCCGTCATCCTCTTCCTCGTCATCTTCTTCTGGACGCCGCCGCACTACTGGCCGCTGTCGATGAAGGTGAAGGACGACTACGCGCGCGCCGGCGTGCCGATGCTTCCGGTCGTCGCGGGCAACAAGGCCGTGTCGCGCCAGATCGTCCTCTACAGCTGGGTGATGGTGGCGGTCTCGCTGCTGCTGACCCCGCTGGGGTACACGGGCTGGTTCTACACCGCGGTCGCGCTGGCGTCGGGTGGCTGGTGGCTGTGGGAGGCGCACGCGCTGCACGCACGCGCCAAGGCGGGCGTGACGGGCGCGAAGCTCAAGGAGATGCGCCTGTTCCACTGGTCGATCACCTATGTGTCGCTGCTGTTCGTGGCGGTGGCCGTGGATCCCTTCCTCCGCTGATTACTCGCCGGTAGCATGGGTTCCATGGGAGACACCGCAGACACCGCGGCCGCCGCAGGCACCGCGGACAAGAAGCAGGACCGTACGGCCGCGAAGCTGGCCAAGCAGATCGGCGCCTTCGCCAAGCAGCACGGCGGCGCCGAGGGCCAGCTCGCGCACATCGGCCAGGCCGGCACCCGCATCGTGCTCGTGGGCACGGACGGCGGCTGGGGCGACCTGGTGGCCCCGACCTTCGCGGTGGCGCAGCTGGCTGCGGAGAAGGCCGGGCTCACCCTCCACGACGAGTTCGACGGGGAGTTCGCCGCGCGGGTGCGGACCGGCCCGTACGAGTGGTCGCGGATGGCGGGCATCCAGCTCGGCGGGTCCGAGAACCCGGCGGCCTGACCGTCCCCGGACCCCCTCCGGGGGCCGGTGCGCGGGCTCGGTCAACAGCCCGAGCAACACCTCACACCCCGCTCACCCGTTAGGACGTGTGGAAGCGCCTTCCCCACGTCCGCAACGGGATGCCCGGATGATCGAAACGCCGCCCCTGGTGGACCAGTACTGCCACGGAGTCCTCCGTACGGAACTGGGACTGGGCACCTTCGAGGCCCAGCTGATCCACTCGGCCGGCCCGCCCGCCGCGGGCACCACCTTCTTCGACACCCAGACCGGTTTCGCGGTCCGCCGCTGGTGCCCGCCGCTGCTGGGGCTGGAGCCGCACGCCGCCCCCGCCCGCTATCTGGCCCGGCGCCGCGAGCTGGGCCCGGCCGAGTCCGCGCGGCGGCTGCTGCGGGGGTCCGAAGTCGCCGCCTATCTGGTCGACACCGGTCCGACCGGGGACCTCACCGCCCCCAAGGAACTGGCGCTCGCCGCCGACGCCGAGGCCTTCGAGACGGTCCGGCTGGAGTTATTGGCCGAGCAGGCCGCCGACACCTCCGGGACGGTGGCCGCCTTCCTCGTCAATCTGGCCGAGGCCGTCCACCATGCCGCCGCCGGCGCCGCGGCCTTCGCCTGCGCGACGGTCCCGGGCCGCGCGGACGGCACGCCCCTCGATCCCGATCCGCCCGGCCCGGGCGAGGTGCGCGGGGCCGCCGGGCGCTGGCTGGCCCGGCGGCCGCGCGGGGGAGCCGTACGGGACCCGGTGCTCCTGCGGCACCTGCTCTGGAGCGCGGTGGCGTCCGGGCTGCCGCTCCAGCTGCACACGGGTACGGGGGATCCCGCGGGGCTGACCGGGTTCGTGCGGGCCACCGCGGGGCTCGGCACACGCCTGGTGCTGCTCGGCGGGTATCCGTACCACCGGCACACGGCGCGGCTCGCGGAGGCCTTCCCGCACGTCTACGCGGACGCCGGCGCGGGCCTGGGGCGGACCGGGGCGCGGGCCGCGGCGGTCCTGGCCGAGCTGCTGGAACTCGCGCCGTTCGGGAAGCTGCTGTTCTCCAGCGGGGGAGGGCGGCTGCCCGAACTGCACGCGGTGGGCGCCCTGGTGTTCCGGGAGGCGCTGGCCCGGGTGCTGGGGGGCTGGGTCGCCGAGGGGTCCTGGTCCTGGCGGGACGCGAACCGGGTGGCGGCCATGGTCGCGGCGGGCAACGCCCGCCGCGTCTACCGGCTGGACCGGCCGTGAGGGCCGGTCCCGGACGGTCGGCCCGGCCGGCTCAGACGGAGGAGAGCCGGGCGTCGTCCGGCGCGGGGATCCCCGCCTCCTCGGCCGGCCGCTCGCGCAGGCTCAGGGCGAGCCGGAGCACGGCGATCCACACCAGGCAGGAGCCGAGCATGTGCGCGGCGACCAGGACCTCGGGCACGTCGGTGAAGAACTGCACGTAGCCGATGCCGCCCTGGGCGAGCAGGACGAGCAGCAGGTCGCGGGCGCGGGCCCGGGTGTCGACGGGAGCGTCGACCACGCGCAGCACCAGCCACATTGCGACGGCCAGCGCGCAGACCACCCAGGCGGCGATCGCGTGCACGTGCGCGGTGGCCTCCCAGTCGAACGGCATCCGCTTGATCTCGCTGCTGTCACCGGCGTGCGGGCCGGATCCGGTGACCACCGTGCCCGCGCCGATCAGGACGAGCGTGGTGGAGATCAGCGCCCACGACAGCTTGCGCACCGGGCCGGGGACGCGCGGACGGGGAGCGGTGTCGCCCTCGCCGGTGCGCTGCCAGGTGATGGTCGTCACGGCGATCAGCGCGGTGGCGAGCAGGAAGTGCCCGGCCACGCTGTAGGGGTTGAGGCCCGTCATGACGGTGATGCCGCCGAGCACGGCGTTGCACATGACGATCGCGAACTGGACCCAGCCGAGCTGCGTGAGCGAGTGGCGCCAGGGCTCGGCCGACCGGGCCGCGACGATCACCCAGCCGACGGCGGCGCTGAGCACGTAGGTCAGCATCCGGTTGCCGAACTCGATGGCACCGTGGAGCCCCTGCTCCTGCGTCACGATCAGGCTGTCGTCGGTGCACTTGGGCCAGGTGTCGCAGCCGAGACCGGATCCGGTCAGCCGCACCGCGCCGCCGGTGACGACGATGGCCACGCTCATGACGAGCGCGGCGAGCGCGGCCCGCCGGACGATCCGGGGTGACGGAGTCCAGCGGCTGGCGATGTATGCGAGGGGGTTCAACACGCCCCATATCGTAGGCGACCCCTTGTGCAAACTTTCACGAGGGGGTGGGGGGTGGTGCGTCGGGGCCGCAGAGCAGCCGGAACCTGGCCCCGGCGGGGTCGCCCTCCTCGTGCCACCAGAGCAGGACGCGCCAGTGCGCGGCGTGGCCCGGGTAGTCCGGCGAGCCCGTGAAGCCGCGCACTAATTCGGCCCCTACGTCCTCTGCCGTCCGGTTCCTCACCTCTGTGGTGCTGTGCCAGGGATGGGGGAGTGCGTTCCACAGTCCGTCGGGGTCGCGGACGTCGAAGCGCCACACCGCGAGCCACGGGGTGACCTCCAGCATCGTGCGCACCTGCTCGGCGCCGAGGTGCAGCCGGGCCGCGATCTCGCTCTCCTCGACCGACCGGATACGGGCGGCCACCACGGCCCGGGGCAGCAGCCGTTCGGGCAGCAGACCCCGCGTGCGCAGGCCGACCAGTTCGTCGAAGGCCAGGTGGCGCAGGCGCAGTTCCAGCTGGCGGCCGATGTGGTCGAGGGCCTCCTCCGCGGCCTCGGCCTCCTCCGCGGCGGGAACGGCCAGCAGCAGCTGCCGGAAGTCGGACTCCGCGTCCACGGCCCAGGCCACCGCGTCCTCGGTGAAGCCCAGCTCCGCGAGGCGGTCCCCGAGGAACACCTTGGCCTGGGCGAGGCCCCGCCGGTTGACCGGATCCCGCTGGTCCAGTCCCGCCCACACCTCCACCGCGGTACGGGTCAGATCGCGGGCGCGCTCACCGGCGGCCCGCTCCATGGCGCTGGGGCCCCCGCCGGCGGCCGGGCCCAGCGGGTGCCGGGGCAGCCGGTCCGCGTCGCTCAGCGGCCAGGCCAGCCACACCCCGTGGTTGATCAGCCCGCGGGCGTACCAGCGGGCGTACTCCGGGGTGTGCCGGGCGGCCCGCTCCGAGCTGCGCAGACCCTCCTCGATGGTGGCGAGGGCGCTCGCCCGGTCCCCCGCGGCGAACCGCAGGGCGGCCCGGTCGGCGAGGCGCAGCCCGAGCAGGGCGGTGCACTCGGGGTCGTCGTCAAGCGTGCGCAGGGCGCCGATCAGCTCGTCGAGGAGCCGCTCGCGCTCCGCCGGCTCCGCCTGCGCGGCCCCCGCCCGCACCCGCGCCCATCGGTCGTCCAGCCGAAGTACGGCCTCCCGCTGCACCATGTCCGCCCCCCGGCTTCATGTGTGGAGGCGCCCATCCTCGCGGCTCGGCCGTCGCGAGGGAAAGGGTTTCATTCCCAGCGGAAGAGCCGCGCGGCGGCGCCCAGACCGAGTACGGCCCAGGCCGCGAGGACGGCGGCGTCGCCCCACGGCAGCGCCGCACCCTGCTGGAGCACCTCGCGCAGACCGCCGGACAGGGCCGAGATGGGCAGCAGCCCCAGAACGGACTGGACGGCGCCCGGGAACTTCTCCATCGGCACGATCACCCCGCCGCCGATCAGCAGCAGCAGGAAGACCAGGTTGGCGGCGGCCAGGGTGGCCTCGGCCTTGAGCGTGCCCGCCATCAGCAGTCCGAGCCCCGAGAAGGCGGCGGTGCCCAGCAGGACCAGAGCGGCGACGGACAGCGGGTTCCCCTGCGGGGACCAGCCCAGCGCGAGGGCGATCACCGTCAGCAGGGCGGTCTGCAGCACCTCGGTGACCAGCACCGAGAGGGTCTTGGCGGCCATCAGCGCCCAGCGCGGCAGCGGGGAGGCCCCGAGCCGCTTGAGGACCCCGTAGCGGCGGTCGAAGCCGGTGGCGATGGCCTGGCCGGTGAAGGCGGTGGACATCACGGCGAGGGCGAGGATGCCCGGGGCGAGGAAGTCCACCGGCTTCCCGGCGCCCGTGTCGACGATGTCGACGGCGGAGAACAGCACCAGGAGCAGCGCCGGGATGATCACGGTCAGCAGCAGCTGCTCGCCGTTGCGCAGCAGCATCCGCGTCTCCAGCGCCGTCTGCGCGAGGATCATGCGGGACACGGGCGCGGCCCCCGGGCGGGGGGTGAACGTACCGGCGCTCATGCGCGCAGCTCCTTACCGGTCAGTTCGAGGAAGACGTCTTCGAGGGTGTGCCGCTCCACCGAGAGGCTGTCCGGCATCACGCCGTTCTGCGCGCACCAGGAGGCGACGGTGGCCAGCAGCTGCGGGTCGACCTCGCCGGTCACCCGGTAGACGCCGGTGGCGGCCTCGGCCGCCTCGGTGCCGTCGGGCAGCGCCTTCAGCAGCGAGGCGAGGTCCAGGGAGGGGCGGCCGGTGAAGCGCAGCGTGTTCTCGGCGCCGCCCCGGCACAGCTGCTCGGGGCTGCCGTGGGCGATGACCCGGCCCGCGTCCACGATGGCGACCTCGTCGGCGAGCTGCTCGGCCTCGTCCATGTGGTGGGTGGTGAGGACGACGGTGACCCCGTCCGCGCGCAGTTCCCGTACGAGGTCCCAGGTCGCGCGGCGGGCCTGCGGGTCCAGGCCGGCGGTGGGCTCGTCGAGGAAGACCAGCTCGGGGCGGCCCACGACGGCCATGGCCAGAGCCAGGCGCTGCTGCTGGCCGCCGGAGAGCCGGCGGTAGGGGGTGCGGCCGCAGCTGCCCAGCCCGAGGCGTTCCACCAGGACGTCCGGGTCGAGCGGGTCGGCGTACAGCTTGGCCATGTGGTGCAGCATCTCGACGGCGCGGGCCCCGGAGTAGACGCCTCCGGACTGGAGCATCACACCGATCCGCGGGCGCAGCGCCTCGGCCTGGGCGACCGGGTCGAGGCCGAGGACGCGGACGGTGCCGGCGTCGGGGCGGTGGTAGCCCTCGCAGGTCTCGACCGTGGTCGTCTTGCCCGCGCCGTTGGGACCGAGGACCGCGGTGACGGAGGCCCTGCGGACGGTGAGGTCCAGTCCGTCCACCGCCGTCTTGGCGCCGTACCGCTTCACCAGTCCGCGGATCTCCACGGCGGGGTCGTTGCTCATGGTGGGTGAGTCTACGGAGCCGCGGGGAGGGCCCAGGGTGCCGGGTGGGCGGGAGCGGGACCGCCGAATTCGGGAGGGGAGGGCGTCCGGGGGCCTGCGATTCGAACGCCAGGTAGCGAATATGGCTTTTTTCAGTCCGGTGCACCCGGACGGCCCATCCGGTTTCGGTGATCTTTTCGAGAAGTCGATGTTCGAGGAGCCTGGAACCACCGCGGGGGCATGAGTGCTGGTGGGAGCCGTACTGCGGGCCCTGAAACGCATTCGGGGGGTTAGCGGAGCGAGCCCCTCCGAATAACTCTCCGTAGACAAATAAGGTAACCCTTAGTGATGGAGGCCACCAGGCGTGGCGTCGGTCACGGCTTGTCCGGGCTCGGTTAATTACGCAACAATGGCGTTGTGAAATACGGCGAACGGCAGAACGAGACCCCCCAGGGGGAGCTCACCACCGGGGAGCGGTCAACCCGCAACCGGGTGGCGCGCTCGATCCTGGACCACGGTCCGTCCACCGTCGCCGACCTCGCCCAGCGCCTCGGCCTCACCCAGGCCGCCGTCCGCCGCCACCTCGACACGCTCGTCGCCGACGACGTGGTCGAAGCCCGTGAGCAGCGCGTGTACGGAGCGCGGACCCGGGGTCGGCCCGCCAAGGTCTTCGCGCTCACCGACTGCGGTCGCGACGCCTTCGACCAGTCCTACGACACGCTCGCCGCGGACGCCCTGCGCTGGATCGCGCAGTCCGTCGGCGGCGGCGAGCAGGGCGAGGCGGCCGTCGCCGCCTTCGCCAGGGCGCGGATGGAAGCGCAGGCGCAGACCTACCGGGAGGCCGTCGAGGCGGCCGCCCCCGAGGGCCGCACGGAGGCCCTTGCGAAGGCGTTGACGCAGGACGGGTACGCTGCTACGGCGAAGAGCGCTCCCGGTCCGCACAGCGGTGAACAGCTCTGCCAGCACCACTGCCCGGTCGCCCACGTGGCCGAGCAGTTCCCGCAGCTCTGCGAGGCGGAGACCGAGGTCTTCTCCCGCCTGCTCGGGACGCACGTGCAGCGCCTCGCCACGATCGCCCACGGCGACGGAGTGTGCACGACGTTCATTCCGCGAAGCGCGGGCACCACACAGACCGACACATCAGTATCTGCAAGTACGGCCGGGAGGAACCCCGCATGACCACGGAGACTGCTCACCCTGAGCTCGATGGCCTGGGCACCTATGAATACGGCTGGGCCGACTCCGACGCGGCCGGTGCCGCTGCCAAGCGGGGTCTGTCCGAGGACGTCGTCCGCGACATCTCGGCGAAGAAGTCCGAGCCGGAGTGGATGCTGAACCTCCGCCTCAAGGGCCTCAAGCTCTTCGACCGCAAGCCCATGCCCATGTGGGGCTCCGACCTCTCGGGCATCGACTTCAACAACATCAAGTACTTCGTGCGCTCCACCGAGAAGCAGGCCGCTTCCTGGGAGGAACTGCCCGAGGACATCAAGAACACGTACGACAAGCTCGGCATCCCGGAGGCGGAGAAGCAGCGCCTCGTCGCCGGTGTCGCGGCCCAGTACGAGTCCGAGGTCGTCTACCACCAGATCCGCGAGGACCTGGAGGAGCAGGGCGTGATCTTCCTCGACACGGACACCGCGCTCAAGGAGCACCCGGAGCTCTTCCAGGAGTACTTCGGCACGGTCATCCCGGTCGGCGACAACAAGTTCGCGTCGCTGAACACCGCGGTGTGGTCCGGCGGCTCGTTCATCTACGTCCCCAAGGGTGTCCACGTGGACATCCCGCTCCAGGCCTACTTCCGCATCAACACGGAGAACATGGGCCAGTTCGAGCGGACGCTGATCATCGTCGACGAGGACGCCTACGTCCACTACGTCGAGGGCTGCACCGCCCCGATCTACTCCTCGGACTCGCTGCACAGCGCCGTCGTCGAGATCATCGTCAAGAAGGGCGGCCGCTGCCGCTACACGACGATCCAGAACTGGTCGAACAACGTCTACAACCTGGTCACCAAGCGCGCCGTGGCGTACGAGGGCGCGACCATGGAGTGGATCGACGGCAACATCGGTTCCAAGGTCACCATGAAGTACCCGGCCGTCTACCTGATGGGCGAGCACGCCAAGGGCGAGACCCTCTCCATCGCCTTCGCGGGCGAGGGCCAGCACCAGGACGCCGGCTCCAAGATGGTCCACATGGCGCCGAACACCTCCTCGAACATCGTCTCCAAGTCGGTGGCCCGCGGCGGTGGCCGCACCTCCTACCGCGGCCTGGTCGAGATCGGCGAGGGCGCCGCCGGCTCCAAGTCCAACGTCCTGTGTGACGCGCTGCTCGTGGACACGATCTCCCGCTCGGACACGTACCCGTACGTGGACGTCCGCGAGGACGACGTGACGATGGGCCACGAGGCCACCGTCTCCAAGGTCTCCGACGACCAGCTCTTCTACCTCATGCAGCGCGGCCTCACCGAGTTCGAGGCCATGGCCATGATCGTGCGCGGCTTCGTCGAGCCGATCGCGAAGGAGCTGCCCATGGAGTACGCGCTGGAGCTCAACCGGCTGATCGAGCTGCAGATGGAGGGTTCGGTCGGCTAGTCCGACCGCCCCGCCCCGCAGCACATCCACAGACGCAGACCTGCTTCTTTAAGAGAGCGAGCAAGACGACAGCCATGGCTGAGGCTCAGAATATTCCGGCGGGCTCCACCACCGCCGGCGCGATCGCGGTGGCCGCCGAGTCCACCGTCGCCACCCGGATGAGCGCGCCCCCGTCCTTCGACGTGGCCGACTTCCCGGTTCCGCACGGCCGCGAGGAGGAGTGGCGCTTCACGCCGCTCGCCCGCCTCAAGGGCCTGCACGACGGCACCGCTGTCGCGGACGGCACCATGAAGGCCCAGATCGACGCGCCCGAGGGCGTGACCGTCGAGTCCGTGGAGCGCGGCGACGAGCGGATCGGCAAGGCCGGCACCCCCGTCGACCGGGTCGCCGCACAGGCCTTCTCCTCCTTCGCCAAGGCCACGGTCGTCACCGTGCCCAAGGAGACCGTGCTCGCCGAGCCCATCCGGGTCGCCCTGCACGGCGAGGGCGGCACGACCTTCGGCCACACCGTCTTCGACGTGAAGCCCTTCGCCGAGGCGATCATCGTGATCGACCACACCGGTGACGGCGTGCGCGCCGCCAACGTCGACATCCTCGTCGGCGACGGCGCCAAGGTGACCTTCGTGTCCGTCCAGGACTGGGACGACACCGCGGTCCACACCTCGCAGCACAACGCCCTCGTCGGCCGCGACGCCAGCTTCAAGTCCGTCGTCGTCACCTTCGGCGGCGACCTCGTCCGCCTGCACCCGCGCGTCACCTACGCGGGCCCCGGCGGCGAGGCCGAGATGCTCGGCGTGTACTTCACGGACGCCGGCCAGCACCAGGAGCACCGCCTCCTGGTCACGCACGACGCGCCGCACTGCAAGTCGAACGTGGTCTACAAGGGCGCGCTGCAGGGCCAGGACGCCCACGCGGTCTGGATCGGCGACGTGCTCATCGAGAAGAGCGCCGAGGGCACCGACACGTACGAGATGAACCGCAACCTCGTCCTCACGGACGGTGCGCGGGTCGACTCCGTGCCGAACCTGGAGATCGAGACCGGCGAGATCGTCGGCGCCGGCCACGCCTCCGCGACCGGCCGCTTCGACGACGAGCAGCTCTTCTACCTGCAGGCCCGCGGCATCCCGGCCGACGAGGCCCGCCGCCTGGTCGTCCGCGGCTTCTTCGCCGAGCTCGTCCAGCAGATCGGTGTCGACGACATCGAGGAGCGCCTGATCACCAAGATCGAGGCCGAGCTCCAGGGTTCTGTCTGATGAACTACGTCAAGGCCTGTGCGCTGAGCGAGCTGGAGGAGGACACCCCCAAGCGGGTGGAACTCGACGGCACGCCGGTGTCCATCGTCTCCACCGATGGGGAGGTGTTCGCGATCAACGACATCTGCTCGCACGCGAACGTCTCCCTCTCGGAGGGCGAGGTCGAGGACTGCATGATCGAGTGCTGGCTGCACGGGTCGGCCTTCGACCTGCGCACCGGCAAGCCCTCCGGTCTGCCCGCGACGCGCCCCGTTCCCGTATACCCCGTAAAGATCGAAGGGGACGACGTGCTCGTCTCCCTCACCCAGGAGTCCTGAGGTATCCATGGCAACGCTTGAAATCCACGACCTGCACGTCTCCGTCGAGGCCGAGAACGGCGCCCGCGAGATCCTCAAGGGCGTCGACCTCACCGTCAAGCAGGGTGAGACGCACGCCATCATGGGTCCGAACGGCTCCGGCAAGTCCACGCTGGCGTACTCCCTCGCCGGTCACCCGAAGTACACGATCACCAGCGGCACGGTGACCCTCGACGGCGAGGACGTCCTGGAGATGTCCGTCGACGAGCGCGCCCGCGCCGGCGTCTTCCTCGCCATGCAGTACCCGGTCGAGGTCCCCGGCGTCTCGGTCTCCAACTTCCTGCGCACCTCCGCCACCGCCATCCGCGGCGAGGCCCCCAAGCTGCGCACCTGGGTGAAGGAGGTCAAGTCCGCGATGGAGCAGCTCCAGATGGACCCGGCCTTCGCCGAGCGCAACGTCAACGAGGGCTTCTCCGGCGGTGAGAAGAAGCGCCACGAGATCCTGCAGCTGGAGCTCCTGAAGCCGAAGATCGCGATCCTCGACGAGACCGACTCCGGCCTGGACGTCGACGCCCTGCGCCAGGTCTCCGAGGGCGTCAACCGCGTCCGCGCCACCGGCGAGGTCGGCACGCTGCTGATCACGCACTACACGCGGATCCTCCGCTACATCAAGCCCGACTTCGTCCACGTCTTCTCCGAGGGCCGCATCGCCGAGTCCGGCGGCGCCGAGCTCGCCGACAAGCTGGAGGCCGAGGGCTACGAGTCCTACAGCACGAAGGGTGGCGCGACCGCGTGACACAGTTGCCTGGCCTCCTCGACATCGAGGCGATCCGAAAGGACTTCCCCCTTCTGGATCGTGTGGTCCACGACGGGAAGAAGATCGTTTACCTGGACAACGCGGCGACCTCGCAGAAGCCGCGCCAGGTGCTCGACGCGCTGAACGAGTACTACGAGCAGCACAACGCGAACGTCCACCGCGGCGTCCACGTGCTCGCAGAGGAGGCCACGGCGCTGTACGAGGGCGCCCGCGACAAGGTCGCCGCCTTCATCAACGCGCCGAGCCGCGACGAGGTGATCTTCACCAAGAACGCCTCGGAGTCGCTCAACCTCGTCGCGAACATGCTCGGCTGGGCGGACGAGCCCTACCGGGTCGACCGCGAGACCGAGATCGCCATCACGGAGATGGAGCACCACTCCAACATCGTGCCGTGGCAGCTGCTCGCGCAGCGCACCGGCGCGAAGCTGAAGTGGTTCGGCCTCACCGACGACGGCCGGCTCGACCTGTCCAACATCGAAGAGGTCATCACGGAGAAGACGAAGATCGTCTCCTTCACGCTGGTCTCCAACATCATGGGCACGGTCAACCCGGTCGAGGCGATCGTCCGGCGCGCCCAGGACGTCGGCGCGCTCGTGCTGATCGACGCCTCCCAGGCCGCTCCGCACATGCCGCTGGACGTGCAGGCGCTCGGCGCCGACTTCGTGGCCTTCACCGGCCACAAGATGTGCGGCCCGACCGGCATCGGTGTCCTGTGGGGCCGCCAGGAGCTCCTGGAGGACCTGCCCCCGTTCCTCGGTGGCGGCGAGATGATCGAGACCGTGTCGATGCACGCCTCGACCTACGCTCCCGCGCCGCACAAGTTCGAGGCCGGTACGCCCCCGATCGCCCAGGCCGTCGGCCTCGGCGCGGCCGTGGACTACCTGTCCGCGATCGGCATGGACAAGATCGCCGCGCATGAGCACGCGATCACCGAGTACGCGATCAAGCGCCTCGCCGAGGTGCCCGACCTGCGGATCATCGGCCCCACCACGGCCGAGGACCGCGGCGCCGCGATCTCCTTCGTGCTCGGCGACATCCACCCGCACGACGTCGGCCAGGTCCTGGACGAGCAGGGCATCGCGGTCCGCGTGGGACACCACTGCGCGCGCCCCGTCTGCCTGCGCTACGGAATTCCCGCGACGACGCGAGCGTCTTTCTACCTGTACTCCTCTCCGGCCGACGTCGACGCGCTGATCGACGGGCTGGAGCACGTACGGAACTTCTTCGGCTGACGGACGAGGCGACGAGGACGCAGTGAAGCTGGATTCGATGTACCAGGAACTGATCCTGGACCACTACAAGCACCCGCACGGGCGTGGCCTGCGCGACGGCGACGCCGAGGTGCACCACGTCAACCCGACGTGCGGCGACGAGATCACGCTGCGCGTGAAGTACGACGGTGAGAAGCTGACGGATGTCAGCTACGAGGGCCAGGGCTGCTCCATCAGCCAGGCCAGCGCCTCCGTGCTGAACGAGCTGCTCGTGGGCAAGGAACTGGCCGAGGCGCAGAAGATCCAGGCCGTGTTCCTGGAGATGATGCAGTCCAAGGGCAAGATCGAGCCCGACGAGGCCATGGAGGAGGTGCTGGAGGACGCGGTCGCGTTCGTCGGCGTCTCCAAGTACCCCGCCCGTGTGAAGTGCGCCCTGCTGAGCTGGATGGCGTGGAAGGACGCGACCGCCCAGGCTCTGGGCGACGCGGAGAGGAAGACGGCATGACCGAGAACGCGACGCCCGAGGCGTCGACCAAGCCGGCCACCGAGGAGGAGGTCCGCGAGGCCCTCTACGACGTGGTCGACCCCGAGCTGGGCATCGACGTCGTCAACCTGGGCCTGATCTACGGCATCCACATCGACGACGCGAACATCGCCACCCTCGACATGACCCTGACCTCGGCGGCCTGCCCGCTGACGGACGTCATCGAGGACCAGGCGAAGTCGGCGACGGACGGCATCGTCAACGAACTCCGGATCAACTGGGTCTGGATGCCGCCGTGGGGCCCGGACAAGATCACGGACGACGGTCGTGAGCAGCTCCGCGCGCTCGGCTTCAACGTCTGACCACCCGCGCTCGTACAGCAGGGCCCCCGGCACACGCGTGCCGGGGGCCCTGCTGTCTGCTGTTCTCCGGGTGGACGGACAACGTGCACCCCGTGTTGTCCACCGTCGCCGAATCTTCTCGACGGCCGTCACGACGTGGCGGCGCATACGAGAGGACCCCCTGTGACCGTTCGTTTCACCGCCGCGACCGCCGCGACCGCCGCGACCGCCGGGACCGCCGGCCTCGCCGCGCTGCTGATCGCCGGGCCGGCCGCGCCCGCGCAGGCCGTGACGTACGGGACGCCCACGATCGCACTGTCCGCGTCCTACCTCTCCGGGGCCGTCGGGGCAACCGGGGACCCGGTCGTGAACGTCACCGTCGGCCAGAGCGGGGCCGACGCGTCGGCGCTGACGGTCAGCGCGTCGGCGTCGAGCAGGGCCTCGGTCGCCGGGACCGGGGACGTGACCGTCACCGGCGCCGGCGCGGTGCGGCAGCTCGCCGTCGCCGCGCGCGGCCGCGGCTACACCGACCTCACGGTCAAGGTGACCGGGCTGGGTGGCAAGAGCGCCACCAAGACGCTGTACTACGCGGCTTCGGGGGCCGTGCAGAACCCGGCGGACGCCCGCTGGTTCACCGGCTCCGCGGACGCCTCGGCCGCCGTGGACGTGGGCGGCGGCTACGCGGTGGTGGCCGACGACGAGTCCAACGTGCTGCGCCTGTACGACCGTTCCCGCTCGGGCGCGCCCGTGAAGACCTGGGACTTCAGCTCGCAGCTCGGTGTCAGCAAGGAGGTGGACATCGAGGGGGCGACCCGGATCGGCAACACCGTCTACTGGACCGGCTCGCTGGGCAACAACAAGGACGGCGAGTACAAGGCGCCCCGGAACGCGGTGTTCACCACCACCGTGAGCGGCTCCGGCCCGGGCACGCAGCTGGCGTACGGGCGCTCGTACAAGAAGCTCCGTGACGACCTGGTCGCCTGGGACAAGGCGAACGGGAACAGGTACGGCTTCGCCGCGGGCACTGCGGACGGGGAGGCGCCCCAGCAGATCGACGGGTTCAACGTGGAGGGCCTGGAGTTCGCGCCGGGCTCCACGACCACCGCCTACCTGGGCTTCCGCGCCCCACTGGCACCGGCCGTGCCGGGCGGCAGGGCGCTGCTGGTGCCGGTCACCAACTTCGACCAGGTCCTGGCGAGCGGGGCCAAGGCGGTCTTCGGGGCGGGCGTCGAGCTGGATCTCGGCGGGCTGGCAGTGCGGGACATCCGCAGGAACGCGGCCGGGCAGTACCTGATCCTGGCCGGCTCCTGGGCCGCCGACGACAACTCCGACCCGTACGCGCTCTACCAGTGGGACGGGGTCCCGGGGCACGCCCCGGTCAAGCGGGCCGACCTGCCCACGACCGACCCGGGCGGCTGGGAGGCGATCGTGGACGTCCCGGACCTGACGGCCGCGGGGGCCCGGGTGCAGCTGGTCACCGACAGCGGGTCCGCGGACCTGTACGGGGACGGCACCGAGGCCAAGGACCTGTCGCACGCGGAGTGGAAGAAGGCACGGGCGGCCTGGTTCACGCTGAACCCGTGACCAGCGGCTCCGCCGTGAGCGACCCGGCCCGATGCTCGCGGCGGAGCCGCCGGTCGGCGTAGAGCAGCCCGACGGCCAGCTGCGGGAAGGTCAGCAGCAGCGCCGGCGCGAGCAGCAGCCCGAGGGCGCCGAACCACTGCTGGAGGACGTACGAGGCGCCCAGCGCGAGCGCGCCCGCCGGAGCCGTGACCCCGAGGGTCCGCCACCAGGCGCCGCGCACCAGGCGGGCCGACCGGCGCAGGGCCGCCACCGGGCCGAGCGCCTCGTACCCGGCGGCCGTGGGCGCCAGGGCGAAGAGCACGGCGAGCCACAGGGCGACCGGTGCCAGGGGCAGCAGTGCGAGCGGCGGCAGCCCGGCGGCGAAGGCGGCGGCGCCCGGTCCGGCGGCCGCCAGCAGGGCCAGAAGCCGCGCGCCGAGTACCGCGGGGGTCCGGGGCAGCGCGGCCCGCAGCAGCTCGCGCGCGGCCACCGGGCGGCCGAGCACGGCCGGCCGGAGCAGGGCCGCGGCCAGCGCGCCGGCCAGCGCCCAGCTGAACAGCAGGAACAGGACGGTGGCCGGGACGAGGGCGTAGACGAAGGCCCGGCTGCCGGCCGTACGGGTCAGGGAGGCCAGGGTGGCCGCCCCGCCGACCGCGGTGATCAGCAGCAGCCCGCCGAGCTGTCCCAGGAGCAGGGCCCCGAGCAGCCGGCCGCCGTACCGGCGCAGCGCGGAGAGGGCGCCGCCGAGGATCTCCCGGCGGGCCAGCGGCCGCAGGGGGATCACGCCCGGCCGGGGAGCACGCGGGGGAAGCCAGCCGCCGCCCTGGTGGGTCCAATGCTGCGCCATGCGCCGCCCGCCCCTTCGTCGCCCGAGGAGGCGACAGGGTAGCGCCGCGGGCCGCAGGAGTCCCGGGTCGTGCGCCCGCTCTCGTGTGTACAGGTGTACGCATCGATGTGTACTCTTGTACGCATGCCCTATGTCCTGCTCGCCGCAGCCATCGCCGCCGAGGTCGCCGGCACCACCGCCATGAAGTACAGCGACGGCTTCACGAAGCTGTGGCCCTCGCTCGGCACCCTGCTGGGGTACGCCATCGCCTTCACCCTCCTCGCGCAGACGCTGAAGACCATGTCGGTCGGCACGGCCTACGCGATATGGGCCGGCGTCGGCACCGCCGCCATCGCCGCGATCGGCATGGTGTTCATGGGGGAGGCGGCCACCGCCGCGAAGATCGCCGGGATCGCCCTGGTGATCGGCGGGGTGGTCCTGCTGAACCTGGGCGGGGCGCACTGATGCCCCAGGGCGTGCGGCGCTACGACCCGGACCGGCGCCAGCGGATCATCGACGCCGCGATCCGCGTGGTGGGGGCCAAGGGCATCGCCGGGCTGAGCCACCGCAGCGCGGCCGCGGAGGCCGACGTACCGCTGGGCTCGACGACGTACCACTTCAAGACGCTGGACGACCTGCTGGTCGCGGCGCTGCGGCAGGCCAACGAGGGCTTCGCGCAGGCGGTGGCCCAGTCGCCGGCGCTGGCCGATCCGGACGCGGACCTCGCCGGGGCGCTGGCCCGCCTCCTGGGTGAGTTCCTGGCGGCGGACCGGGGCCGGGTGGAGCTGGAGTACGAGCTCTACCTCGCGGCACTGCGCCGTCCGGCCCTGCGGCCGGTCGCCGCCGAGTGGTGCGAGGCCGCGTCCGAGGCGCTGGTGCCGAGGACCGACCCGGTCACGGCCCGGGCGCTGGTGGCCGTGATGGACGGCATCAGCCTCCAGGTCCTGCTGACGGACGCCGCGTACGACGAGTCGTACGCCCGCGAGGTCCTGGCCCGGGTCCTGGCCTAAGCCCCGTCCCGGAGGGCGGCGGCGCGGACGGTCGACAGGACCGTCCGCACGCTGGCCTCGATGTCGCGGATCGGGTAGATCACCTCGCGCACCGTGCGGTCGCGGTCGACGACCAGGGTCAGCCGCTTGATCCGGCTCACGCCCGCCGCGCGGAAGGTCGGCAGCCGCAGCGCCGCCGTCAGCGCCAGGTCGGCGTCCGAGAGGAGCGGGAAGCGCAGTCGCTCCTGCTCCGCGAACTCCCGCTGCTCGTCGGGGCGCTGGGTCGAGACCCCGTGCACGGTGGCGCCGGCCGCCGTGAACTCCGCGAGCTGGTCGCGGTACGTGCACGACTCGAACGTACAGCCCTTGGCGCCCGGGATCCCGGCCCAGCCGGGCGGGTAGGACTCGGCCCGCGCGTAGGCGCCCGGGAAGAAGTACAGGACCGTGAACGGCGTGTCCGCCACCGGGTCGCCGACCCCGCCGAAACGGTCCGGCAGCAGCAGCGGCGGTACCCGCGTGCCCTGCAGCGCGTGCACCCGTTCCGCCTCGCGCGACGCCTCGTCGGTCGTGGCCGTCATGTCTCCCTCTCCCAGGACCCAGGTGTCGCCCCAGTCCTGGAGGGCCACCAGGACCGGCAGCAGCCCCCGCCCGCGCGGGGTCAGCCGGTACTCGTGCCGCACCGGACGTTCCTGGTACGGCTCGCGCGACAGCACCCCGGCCTCGACCAGCAGCTTCAGCCGCTCCGCGAGCACCTTGCGGGACACGCCCAGCTCGCGCTGGAGCTCGTCGAAGCGGTGCAGGCCGCGCGCCGCGTCGCGCACGACCAGCAGCGTCCACCAGTCGCCCACGACGTCGAGGGCCTGGGCGATGGCGCAGTCCGCGTCGCCGAGGTGTGTGCGCTGGGCCATGGGAGCTCCTTTGTCCGTTGACCCAAGGCTGTCATGCTGACATAGTCCGTTCCCAAAAGGAACTGACTAGCCGGATGTGGGGGGCACGGGTGTGCTGCAGGGGTTCAAGGACATACCGAGGGTCGTGTGGCTGCTGGCTGCGGGGGTGTTCGTCAACGCCGTCGTCAGCTTCACCTTCGTCTTCGTCTTCCTCTACCTGACCGGCCCGCGCGGCCTCGGGGCCGCCCAGGCCGGCCTCGTCACCGGAATCGGCGGCATCGGCCTGGTCGCGGGCAACTTCAGCGGCGGCTGGTACGGGGACCGCTTCGGCCACCGCCGGGTGCTGCTCGCCGCTTCCACCCTTGCCGGAGTCACTCTCGCGGCCGTTCCGCTGCTGCCGACCCCGCTGCTCTTCGCGGCCATGCCGGTGGCCCAGTACGCCTCCGGCGTGATCCGGGCGGCCAACTCCGCGCTGGTCGCGGTCACCGTGCCGGAGGGGGGTCGCCGCCAGGCCTTCGCCCTCGTACGGTGCGTGTCCAACGGCGGCTTCACCCTCGGGCCGCCGCTGGGCGCCGTGGTCGCGACCGGGCTCTCGTACGACTGGCTCTTCGTCGCCGACGGCGTCGGAACCCTCTTCTTCGCCCTCTGGACCGCGCGCGTCGTCCCGTCCCGCGGCGCGGCCCGAAAGGCCTCCGCGGCCCCGGACGGGGGTCGGGGCCGCGGACTCGCCGCCGAACTGCTGGCCCGGCCGGCCCTGTTGGTGCTGCTCGGCGCGATTCTGGTGACCGACGTCGTCTACCGCCAGCAGTACTACACCTTCCCCGTGTTCCTCACCGACCACGGCCTGGACCCGCGCGCCTTCGGGCTCGTCATCGCCCTCAACGGCGGGGTGATCCTGCTGCTGGAGCTGCCCGCCGCCGTCGCGCTGCGCGAGCGGCCGGCGCTGCCGGTGATCGGTACCGGGCTGCTGCTGGTCGGGGCCGGGTACGCGGCACTGCTCCTCGGGGCGGGGATCGCGACCGCCGTGGTGATGATGGTGCTGCTGAGCCTCGGCGAGATCCTCTACAAGACCACCGCCACCGCCTACGTCGCCGACGAGGCCCCCGAGCACGCCGTCGGGCGGTTCCAGAGCCTGTACGCGGGGATCTCGGTCAGCGGCGTCGTCATCGGGCCGCCGCTGGGCGGAGCGCTGTACTCGGCCGCGCCCGGCCTGCTGTGGCCGCTGTGCGCCGGGCTCGCGGCGACGGCGGGCGCGGCGGTGCTGTGGGCCTCGGCGCGGCATCGGCGACACGCGGTCCGACCGGCACATGAGACCGGTTCGCAACCTCAGGCCGTCGCCGGTTAGGTTTCGGGCATGACTGCTACGCGTACCACCGGCGCCGTCGCCGCCGGACTTGCCACCATCACCGCCGACGGCACCGTCCTCGACACCTGGTTCCCCGCCCCCGAGCTGGTCGCCGAGCCCGGCCCGGCCGGCACCGAGCGCCTCACCGCCGAGCAGGCCGTGGAGCTCCTCGGCGCCGCCGCGGCCAAGGCGATCCGCACGGACGCGGTCCGCGGCGTCGAGGTCGTAGCCGTCCGCACGGTCATCGCCTCCCTGGAGGACAAGCCGCTGGACGCGCACGACGCGTACCTGCGTCTGCACCTGCTCAGCCACCGCCTGGTGAAGCCGCACGGCCAGAACCTCGACGGCGTCTTCGGCCTGCTGACCAACGTCGCCTGGACGTCGCTGGGCCCGGTCGCCGTCGACCAGGTCGAGACCGTCCGCCTCAACGCCCGCGCCGAGGGCCTGCACCTGCAGGTCACCTCGATCGACAAGTTCCCGCGGATGACGGACTACGTCGCCCCCAAGGGCGTGCGCATCGCCGACGCGGACCGCGTCCGCCTCGGCGCGCACCTCGCCGAGGGCACCACCGTCATGCACGAGGGCTTCGTCAACTTCAACGCCGGCACCCTCGGCACCTCCATGGTCGAGGGCCGCATCTCCGCGGGCGTCGTCGTCGGCGACGGCTCCGACATCGGCGGCGGCGCCTCCACCATGGGCACCCTCTCGGGCGGCGGCAAGCAGATCATCTCGATCGGCGAGCGCACCCTGATCGGCGCCGAGGCGGGCATCGGCATCGCCCTCGGCAACGAGTGCGTCGTCGAGGCCGGCCTCTACGTCACCGCCGGCACCCGCGTCACCCTGCCGGACGGCCAGGTCGTCAAGGCCCTGGAGCTCTCCGGCGCCGACAACATCCTCTTCCGCCGCAACTCGGTGACCGGCGCCGTCGAGGCCCGCCCGTACAAGGCCAACTGGGGCGGCCTCAACGAGGTCCTGCACAGCCACAACTGACGGTCGTACACGTCGGCGAGCGCCCTCCCGGACCTGCTGCGGTCCGGGAAGGGCGCTCGGCCGTGTTCAGGGCGGGGCGGGCAGGGCCGTGTGGGCGCGTCCGATCTCGCCCAGGTACTGGTCCAGGCGGAAGCGGACCTCCTCGCCGGGCCGCGGGATTCGCGGGCGGTCAGTCGCAGCGCTCGACGGCGTCCGGTTGCAGCCGCAGCTCCTGGACCTGGTAGCAGTCCGAGTAGACGGTGGCGATGACCGCGCCGCACGTGCACACCAGGTTGGGGCCCCATTCGCCGTCCATTCCGCAGCAGTGGCCGCGGCGCAGAGCGAGGTCCGGATGGGGCTCCAGGCCGATGCCGTCGCCCGGGTTGAGCACGACGGTGCCGCTCGGGCCGGATTCGATCAGCAGGCCGGACGAACCGTCGAGGACGTACGGGGGCCCGGACGGCTCGGGGTCGACCGCGAAGGTCCCGGGAGCCATCCGCACGATCGGCTCGTCGGTGTGGCCGTCCGCGTCCGACTCGGACGACTCCGGCCGGTACCACTCCTCGTCCCTGTCCGGGTCCGGCAGGGACCGCTCGGTCACGGGCGGAGTCACCGCGCGGCGGCAGGCACGGCACTGGAAGACCGTCATCGGGTTAATCATGCGGCGGGCAGACGCTCAGTGGAGGGGGATCGTGCGGATCAGGCCCGCGAAGGCCTGTTCCTCCGCCTCGGTCAGCTGGACCGACTCCATCGGGTGCGCGGCGGAGGTGCGCTGGGCCGGGATCATCGGCAGGACCTCTCCCGCGCCGGTCTCCGGCCGGTGGAAGCGGCTGTCCCACAGCATGTGGCCCAGACCGGCCACCCAGACCAGCGCTGCCACGAACAGGACGGCGAGGCCGATTTCCTGGGCGAGGGAGATCGAGGGGAACACCAGGATCCTCCAGGGATGCGGGCGGTGCGAGCCGGGACAAGATCGGGCGTGCAGACACTCAACACCACAACCGGTCGATTCGGTGGAGATGTGGCGAGCGTCACGCCAGGGGCGAAAGTCCCTATCTCGACCGAGACCGTCCGGTCACGGCCGCTCCAGGGGCAGCTTGAAGCCCTCGTGGCTGCGCGCGAACCCCAGCCGCTCGTAGAAGCGGTGGGCCGCCGTGCGCCGCTTGTTGCTCGTGAGCTGGATCAGGCCGCAGCCGCGCCCGCGCGCCCGCTCGGCGGCCAGCCGCATCAGCTCCGCGCCGAGTCCCTCGCCCCGCCGGTCCGCGCGGACCCGTACGGCCTCCACCAGGGCACGCTCCTGCCCGCCCTGGCCCAGGCCCGGTATGTAGGTCAGCTGGAGGCAGCCGAGGACGATCCCGCAGTCCTCCGAGTCCGTGAGGACCAGCATCTCGTTCCGGACGTCCGACTCGATCGCCGCGAAGGCCCGCTCGTGCTCCTCGCCGACCGCCGTCGTGGCCGGATCGAGGACCCGGTCCTCGTCGGCGAGCAGGGCGAGTACGGCCGGCAGGTCCCGGCGGGTGGCGACGCGGAAGATCATGGCGGGATTGTGGCAGGGGGCCCGCCCGGGACGGCGGCCGGGCCCCCTGCTGCTCCTGACCCGGGACTTACGGGCGGAAGCGCAGCACCTGCGGGTCGTGGTCGCTGTTCTGGGCGGCGAACTCCGCGTTGATGTGCACGCTGTCGTACGTGAACTTCTTGATCGCCGGGCTGGTCAGGATCTGGTCCAGCACCTGGGCGTTGCCCTGGTAGACGTACGAGTAGCGCTCGGCCTTCGGCAGCGACTTGATCGCCGGGTACAGCGCCCCGCCGTCCGCCAGCGCGTCGGTGGTCGCGGAGAACTCGAAGTCGTTGATGTCGCCGAGGACGAGGACGTTGGCGTTCTTGTCCTCCGCCAGGATCTGCTTCACGAAGCCGTTCACGGCCTGCGCCTGGAGCAGCCGCTTGGCCTCCGACGAACGCAGCGGGGGCTGGTGGTGCGAGGTCAGACCCTCGTCGCCGCCCTTGGAGCCGAAGTGGTTGGCGATCACGAAGACCGTCTTGCCGCGGAAGACGAACTCGCCGGCGAGCGGCTTGCGGCTGTCGGCCCACGCCGGGTTCGCGGGGTCCACGCGGCCGGGGGAGTGGGTCAGGTGGGTCTTGCCGTTCTCCTTGACGACGCCCGTCGCCGTCACCGCGTCACCCGGGGCGCGCTCGGTGAAGGAGACCCGCGCCGGGTTGAAGAGGAACACCTGGCGGATGTTGCCGCCGGGCTCGCCGCCGTCCTTCTTGTCCTCGGGGTTGACGGTCCGCCACTGGTAGGCCGGGCCGCCCGCCGCCGTGATGGCCGCGGTGAACTTGGTGAGCGTCTGCTCCGCCGAGACGGTGCCGTCGTTCTTGGCGCCGTTGTCGTCCTGGATCTCCTCCAGCGCGAGGATGTCGGGGGAGGCCAGGTTCTCGACGACGGCCTTCGCCAGCGCGTCGAACTTCTCCTGCGGGTCCGTCGGGTCGAGGTTCTCCACGTTGTACGTGGCCACCGCGAGCTCCTGCTCGGCCTGCGGCTTGGTCTTCTCGGGGGCGAGGGTGCCCGCCTTGACGGTGCCGAGGGTGCGGGCCACCAGCGTGTAGCCGCCGAACTGGTTGAAGTCCAGCGGGCCTTCCGTGGTGCCGGTCAGCTTGTCGCCGACATTGGCCACGGGGAAGGGCTGCTGCGCGATCGGCGCGAGCTGCTGGATCTGCAGGCGACCGGTGTTCTGGGACTCGTAGGAGCCGTAGACGGTGCCGCCGCGCTTGGCGGTGTTCTCCCAGCCCTTCACCGTGACCCACAGCTCGGAGTACGGGTCGGTGGCGCCGACGACGCGCGAGGTGCCGATCTTGACGTTCATGCCCTCGACGGACTCGTAGAAGTCCAGGGCGTAGCGCGAGGGCTCCAGCACCAGGCCGTTGATGCTGCCGCCGGCGGCCGGGTCGCCGGCCGGGGTGTACTCGGCGGGAACCGTGTACTCGTTGATCGCGGCGGCCTCGGGCAGCGCGTTGCCGGAGGAGACCACGGTGACGGCCGGCTTGGAGATCTGGGTCACCGACTGGTTGCCGGAGCTGACGCCACCGGGGATGTACTCGCCGACGGTGCCGGAGACCTTGACCGCGTCGCCCACGGCGACGGTCGGGACCGAGTTGGTGAAGACGAAGACGCCCTCACTCGTCGCGTCGTTGTCGTCGGCGTCGGGGTCCTGGATCCAGAAACCGCGCGAGCCGTAGGTCCGCACGCCCGTCACGATGCCCTCGACGTCGGCGACCTGCTTGCCGTTGAGCGGGGATATCCGGGTGGTGCCCTGGATGTCGTGGATGCGTACCGGGTCGGCGGACGCCGCGCCCTCGGCCGCGTCGGCGGAGCCCGCGAGCAGGCCGGTGGCCAGCGCGGAGGCGACGAGGGCCGCGACGGCGGCGGAGCGGGGATACGAGGAGCGCATGGTCAGGAGACTCCGGTGTGGGAGAGGGGTAGGGAGAGGCAGCGAACAGCGAGATCTGCGGGGGGTTGGTCAGCCCCCAAACGTCTACGCGCGTCAATTTCCTGTGTTGCCAGCAAAGTTGTCAAGCCCTCCAGGGGAGACGGCAGCTGACTGTGGGATGAACCAAAGGCGATGGCCCGTCGGGTGCGCCCGATATGCGTCTACGCTGGGTCGCCGTACGACGGCCACGGCTGTCATCTGCGCCACACCGGCCATGCCCGCACTGCCCCGTCATGTCGGCCATGTCGCCGGTTTTCGGGCGCGTATGACGGTCCGGCCGCCCGGCCGGACCGTCACGGCCCGCCCGTCACCACCGCGTCCGCGAGGAGAGCCTCCCCATGTCCGCTGAGTCGCACCCCACACTGCCGCCGGTACGGCTGCACTCCGATGCGGAGCTGGCACGCGACGCCCTCGGCGCCCCGCTGTTCGCGCGCGCCGTACGCCTGGCCCGCTGGGCCGGGCCCGCAACCCGCGTCGGCGTCGGCGGCGAACTGGTGGCCGACCAGCTGCCCGCGGCAGCCGCCCACCTCGGCCTCGACGCGGGGGACGAGGACGCCGCCGGGTACGCGAGCCAGGCCTGGCGGGTGGCCGTGGACACCGGCCTGGTGGACGTGGCCGAGCCGGAGGAGGACGCGGACGCCGAGGGCCCCGGGGAGGCGGGCGAGGAGCCGCACGGCACCGCCGCGCCCGGCGAGGACCTGGCGCTGGTGACGGCCGGGGCCCCCGGCGACGTGCTCGGCCTGTGGCGGGCGGCCCTGGAGACGGTGCTCGCCGACGCGGCCGTGCCCGACCTGGAGGACCTGGTCGACGCGCTGGACGAGGGCGGGGAGATCGACTTCGACCGGCTGGACTGGAACCCGGGCCGCGAGGCGGACTTCCTCGACGAGGTCCTCGCCAATCTCTACCTCCTCACCGTCGCTGAGGGCGGCACCGCGGACCGCCAGATTCCGCTTCCTGTGCTGGCCGCGTCGATGGTCGTGCCCGACGGAATGGGCGAGCCGACCGACGCCGTCCTGGAGCAGGTCTCGGACGCGATGATGCGACTCGACGACCAGTTCCGGCAGCTGGAGCCGATCGGGCTGGTGGACTTCCGGCCCGTCGACGAGGAGCTGATGGCGCAGGCCGACGAGGACGCCCCACGCGGTGATCTCGCGGCCGACGAAGAGGACGTCTCCCGCTACGGCATGGTCCGCCTGACCCCGCTCGGCCTCTACGGGATCCGCGCCCGGATGCTGGAGGCCGGAGTCGACGCCCCCGCGGTCGGCGAACTGGCCGGCAAGGGCGCCGACGCACTCCTCGACGCCGTCTCCTCCTACCCCGAGCACGCGGCGCAGGTCGAGATCGAGCAGTGGATGGCGGGCCGCGAACCGGCCGACGCGGTCGCCGAACTGCTGTCCGCCGCCCGCGGGGACGACGAGGGCGGCCCGCTGCGCCGGCTGCGCTGCCAGCAGGCCCTCGCGCTGGCCGGCCCGGAGGCCGAGCCGGCGGTCCGCTCGGTCCTGGACGAGGCGGAGCTCGGCGGGCTCGCCCGGGTCTGGCTGGCGGAGCACGGAGCGGCCGACGTACCGGCGCCCGCCCCCGAGATGGTGTTCTGGCTGACGGTCGACACGATCGCGGCGCAGCTCGCCGCCGACGGCGAGACCGAGGAGCTGCCCCTGCTGATGGAGACCCTGACCGCTCATCACACGGGCTTCTTCGACCAGGTGTGGCGCGTCGAGCATCCGTCGACCGTGCAGGTCCTGGAGGCGATGGGCCGGCTGCACCCGGACCGGAAGAGGGCGAAGGAGGCCCGCAGGGCCGCCTTCAAGGCGCGCTCCCGCAGGCCCTGAGGGGCCGGCCGGGGAGTCGGCGACAATGCGCCGTTCCTGGGCCGGAGTTGGCCATTGACGCCGACCTGCAAGGGGACGGTTGCTCTTGGTGGGTAATTCAGCCGCCGTTCACGTGCGGGCGGGAGCGTGTGCGCCGACGACCGCACGACAGGCGCACCACTCCCCACCCCTGGAGACCCGATGCCGCTCAGCCGCAGAGACTTCACCGCCCGTACCGTCATCGCCGGCGCGGGGGTCGCGCTCACCGGGACGGTCGGCGCCCTCGCGACCGCTCCGGGTGCGCTCGCGGCCGAGGACGGCGCGGGCCGCGACGAGCACGGGCGGCCCTGTGAGCCCGGCTACGGCCCGCTCGTCCCCGACCCGGCCGGCATCCTCGCCCTCCCCGCCGGCTTCAGGTACCGCGTGATCACGCACAGCGGCGTCACGCGGCTGGAGTCCGGCGAGACCACCCCGTCCCACCACGACGGGACCGCGGCCTTCGAGGGGCACCGCGGCGTCACCCTCCTCGTCAACAACCACGAGCTCAAGGGCAAGCGGGAGAACTGGGCGCGCCCCGTTCCGCTCGCCGAGGGCCTCGTCTACGACCCGGCCGCGGCGGGCGGTTGCACGGTCGTCGAGGTCCGGCGCGGCGGCGAGGTCGCCGAATGGGTGGGCATCGCCGGTACGTCGACCAACTGCGCGGGCGGCGCCACCCCCTGGGACACCTGGCTGACCTGCGAGGAGAATTCCGACCTCGCCGGGAAGAACGGCATGACCAAGGACCACGGCTACGTCTTCGAGGTCGACCCGCACGACCGGCGCGCCAACCGCGACCCGAAGCCGGTCAAGGCCTTCGGCCGCTACGACCACGAGGCCGTGGTGATCGATCCGCGCCAGGGCCACGCGTACCTGACCGAGGACGCCTCCGGGCCCAACGGGCTGCTCTACCGCTGGACCCCGCCCCGCGGCTTCCGGCACGGGCGCGGCCGGCTCCGTACGCTCGCCGCCGACGCGGGCGTGCTCCAGGCCGCCAAGTGCACCGACAGCTCCGGCCGGTTCGTCGACGACCTGTCGCGCGCCACACGGATCGGCACCGTCTACGGCGTCGACTGGGTGGACGTGGCGGACCGCGACGCGCGCACCGTGCCGGTGCGGCGGCAGTTCGCGGACAACGCGGTGACGCGCGGACGCAAGCTGGAGGGCATGTGGTGGGCCGACGGCGGCGCGTACTTCGTCTCCTCCTACGCCCGTGAGGAGAGCCCGGGTGCCGCGCACGACGGACAGGTCTGGTTCTACGACCCCAAGCGGCGCACGATCCGGCTGACCGTCCTCATCGGAGTCAACGCGGACCCGTCGGCGGACGGCGGCTACGACGGCCCCGACAACATCACCGTGTCGCCGTACGGAGGCCTGGTCATCGCGGAGGACGGCTCGGGGCTGCAGCACCTGTTCGGCGCGACCGCATCGGGCCGTACCTACCCGCTGGCGCGCAACGAGCTGAACATCGGGTCGGCCGAGGAGCCCGAGTACTCCGAATTCACCGGTGTCTGCTTCTCCCCGGACGGACGCACCCTGTACGCCAACCTCCAGGACCCGGGCGTCATGCTGGCCATCACCGGGCCGTGGCGGCGCGCACACTGACGCTCCGCCCGGCCGGTATCGCGGGCCTCAGTGGGCCGGGGAAACCTCCGCGCGGGAGGCCTCGGCCCACTCGGCGAGCAGGAACTCATACGCCTCGGAAGGCCACTCGCCGTCCACCCTGGTCTCCACGAGGTGCCGGATCGCCTCGTTCGCCTCGGCGGCGGACGGGCGGGCGGGCCCCGCGGGTGTGAAGGTCTCGTGCATGCTTCCAAGGCTACGGGCGGGCACTGACAGCCACCCACGGATTACGCGTGGCATCCATCACCCGCGAACCCGTCCGGTGGCCGCCCGTGCCCGCCCACCTGCTCAGAGTGCCTGGGCGGCCGGCTTGACCATGCCGCGCACTGTGCGCGACTTCACAAACTCGCCCATGGCCGTCATCTCCCACTCGCCGGAGAACTGACGGATCAGCTTGGCCATCATCACGCCCGTCTGCGGTTCGGCACTGGTGAGGTCGAAGCGCACCAGCTCCTCGCCGCTGGCCGCGTCGATCAGACGGCAGTAGGCCTTGGCCACGTCGGTGAACTTCTGGCCGGAGAAGGAGTTGACCGTGAAGACCAGGCCCGTGGCGTCGGCGGGGAGCCTGCCGAGGTCCACGACGATCACCTCGTCGTCGCCCGCGCCCTCACCGGTGAGGTTGTCGCCGGAGTGCTTGATGGCGCCGCCCAGGATGGACAGCTTGCCGAAGTAGCAGCTGTCGATGTGGTTGCGCTGCGGGCCGTACGCGATCACGGACGCGTCGAGGTCGATGTCCCGGCCGCGGAAGGCGGGCTCCCAGCCCAGGCCCATCTTGACCTGGGAGAGCAGCGGGCGGCCGCCCTTGACGAGGGAGACGGTCTGGTTCTTCTGGAGGCTGACCCGGCCCTTGTCCAGGTTGATCTTCCCGGTGGCGGGCGGGGCGGCCGGGGCTGCGGCGGGAGCGGGAGCGGGCGCGGGGGTGACCGGGGCGGGGGTGCCGGCTCCGGCGGTGAGCCAGGGGGAGGGCTGGTGGGTCGTCGGCGGGGCGGGCGGGGCAGGGGGTGTCACGGGTGCGGCGGGCGCGGGCGGGGCCACGGCGGCTGCGGGAGCCGGTTCCTCCTCCACGCTGACCCCGAAGTCGGTGGCGATGCCGGCGAGGCCGTTCGCGTACCCCTGGCCGACCGCGCGGACCTTCCACACGCCACCGCGCTGGTAGATCTCGACGACGACGAGCGCGGTCTCGGTGGCCAGCTGCGGCGGGGTGAACGAGGCGATCGCCGCGCCGCCGTCGGCATTGCGCACGGTGGCGGTGGGCTCGATGCCCTGGAAGCTCTGCCCGGCGGCATCGGGGCTGGCCGTGACCACGATCCGCTCGATGCCCGGGGGCACCGCGGAGGTGTCCACGGTGACCGAGTCCGGCGCCGCGCCCCCGCCCGACCGGTAGGTGACACCGGGCCCGGAGGGCTGGTTGAAGAAGATGAAGTCGGCGTCGGAGCGCACCTTGCCGTCCGCCGTGAGGAGCAGGGCGGACACGTCGAGCCGCACCGGCGCAGCCACGTCGACCGTCACGCGGACGGCATTGAGCGGCAGGTTGGATCCAGGGGTCATAGCGGTCATGCACGGAGAACGAGCGGAGGTGCTTTGCCGTTCCCTTACCTTCGCGGGATATTTCCGCCCCGGTTGCGGGGGTGGTTCTTCGCGGTGCGCTCGTTGCCGAACTTGTAGGAGCCGGTCCACCGGGCCATCACGAGCTGCGGATCCCCGCCCTCCACTTCAGCCAGGAACGCGGCGGCGCGGTTCCCGCGCAGGGTGGCCGCGGTGCGGCTCATGTGGGTGATGACGACGCAACCGTCGCGCCGTACGTCGTACGTGAACCCGTGTGGTCTCGGCATGGCCCGCAGCCTGCCCCGCGGAGCGCGGGACGGGCAACGGGATTGTTCGTGCGCGAAGGGCGGCCGGGCCCAGGGGCCCCGGGGCGCCGGGCCCAGGGGTGCCCGCGTCGGCCGGCTGTCGGCCGCCCGCCGACCGCAGGTCAGCCGCCGGTCACCCGGCGCGGCAGGCCCAGGGGATTGGCCTCGCGCAGCTCGGCCGGAAGCAGTGCGTCCGGCACCGACTGGTAGGCCACCGGCCGCAGCCAGCGCTCGATCGCCGTGCCGCCGACCGAGGTGGAGTGCGAGGTCGCGGCCGGGTACGGCCCGCCGTGGTGCTGGGCCGGGGCCACCGCGACCCCGGTCGGCCAGCCGTTGACCACGATCCGCCCCGCCAGCTGCGTGACCTGCCCGATCAGCTCGGCGGCCGGGCCGGGGGCGCCCTCGGCCTCGGCGGCCGACAGCTGCAGGGTGGCGCTCAGGTTGCCGCCGAGCCGCCCGAGGACCGCTCCGGCCTCGGCCCGGCCGGCGTACCGGACGACGACGGTGACCGGGCCGAAGCACTCCTCCAGGAGGACGTCGTGCCCGTCGCCCGCGAGGAGGTCCCCGGCCCGCACCGTCAGGTAGCCCGCGCCCACGGTGTGCTCGCCGCCGGATCCCGGGGTGACGGGGGCCTCGACGCCGGGCAGCGCGGCCCGCTCGCGCACCCCGGAGACGAAGTTCTCCCGCATCCGGTGGTCGAGCAGCACTCCGGGCTCGGTCTCGCCGAGGGCCTTGGTGAGCGCGCCGGTGATCCGGTCGCCGTCCGCGCCGTCCGGCACCAGGACCAGGCCGGGCTTGACGCAGAACTGGCCGACTCCGAGGGTGACCGAACCCGCCAGACCGGCGCCGATCTCCTCGGGTCGTTCGGCGGCCGCGGCCGGGGTGACCACGACGGGGTTGAGGGAGCCCAGTTCGCCGTGGAAGGGAATGGGCACGGGCCGGGCGGCGGCCGCGTCGAACAGCGCCCGCCCGCCCCGGATGGAACCGGTGAATCCGGCGGCCGAGACCAGCGGGTGACGGATCAGCTCCAGGCCCGCGTCGAACCCGTGGACCACGCTCACCACTTCGGGCGGGAGCCCGTTCGCGACGGCCGCCCGGCGCAGCAGCGAGGCGCACAGCTCGGAGGTGGCGGGGTGGTCGGGATGCGCCTTGACCACCACCGGGCAGCCCGCGGCCAGCGCGCTCGCGGTGTCCCCGCCGGGGACGGAGAAGGCGAGCGGGAAGTTGGAGGCGGCGTAGACCGCGACCACGCCGAGCGGGACCTTGTAGCGGCGCAGCTCGGGGCGCGGCGGGGTGAGGGAGGCGTCGGCGCGGTCGATCCGGATGTCGAGGTAGGCCCCCTCGTCGACGGCGTCGGCGAAGGCGCGCAGCTGGCCGGTGGTGCGGGCCAGTTCGCCGGTCAGCCGGCCCGGGCCGAGCGCGGTCTCGGCGTCGGCGGCCTCGATGACATGGGCGGCGGCCTCGTCGAGGAGTGCGGCGGCGGTGCGCAGGAAGGCGGCGCGGACGGCGGCGTCCGCGAGCGGGCCGCGGGCGGTGTGGGCGGCCCGTACGGCTTCGTCCACCTCGTGGGATGTGGCTTCCACCGCAACCTGCTCGCGCTGCTTCCCGGTGCGGGGGTCCACACTCCAGACTGGTGTCGTTGTCATGGCCCACTGCCTCCTGGATCGTTCAGTATTCTGAACGTGGTTCCGGTGGATGAATGATCACATCTGCTGCGGACTCTATTTCCGGGGTCCTCCGCGTGACAAGAGGCGACCAGAGGGGAAGCGGGCGTATGACGACGACCGAGCCGGGGATTCCGGTTGCGGCGGCGCCGGTGAAATCGGCGGTCCGGACCGTCCTGTTGCTGGAGCACTTCGCGGCCCGGCCGGGGCTGCACAGCCTGGCCGACATCCAGAGCGACCTCTCGCTGCCCAAGTCCAGCCTGTACATGCTGCTGCGCACGCTGGTGAACCTCGGCTGGGTGGAGACGGACGCGACGGGCACGCGGTACGGCATCGGCGTACGGGCCCTGCTGGTCGGCAGTTCGTACATCGACGGCGACGAGGTGGTCGCCGCGGCCCGGCCCACCCTGGACCGGCTCTCCGACGACACGACGGAGACCATCCACCTGGCTCGGCTCGACGGGACGAGCGTGGTGTACCTGGCCACCCGGCAGTCCCAGCACTACCTGCGGCCCTTCACCCGGGTCGGGCGGCGGCTGCCCGTGCACTCGACGGCCCTCGGCAAGGCGCTGCTCGCCACGCACTCGGACGCGGAGGTGCGGGCGCTGCTGCCGCGGCGGCTGGAGGCGGTCACCGAGCACACCGTCACCGACCGCGAGCAGCTCATCGAGGAGCTGGAGCTGGTGCGGGAGCAGGGGTACGCGCTGGACCGGGAGGAGAACACGCTCGGGCTGCGCTGCTTCGGGGTGGCCGTGCCGTACCGCACGCCGGCCCGGGACGCGGTGAGCTGTTCGGTGCCGGTGGCCCGGCTGACGCCGGGGCACGAGCAGGTCATCAAGGCGGCGCTGTTCGAGGCGCGCGACCGGCTGTCGGTGGTGACGCGCCGCATGTGAGGCGCCGCATGTGACGGTGCGTGGGGCGGCGCGGGGGCCGCTGTTCCTCCCCCGCGCGGGGGAGGCGGTTCCCCATTGAGGGGGAGGTGGCGGGCCGCCGCGCACGGGACCGTTGGGACATGACCACACGAGCCGTTCACACGAAGCACGCACCGCAGTCCTCCGCCCCGGCCCCTGCGCCCGTCCCGGCGCCTGCGCCTGCCGGGGCCGGGAGGCACATCCTCACGGCAGTGGCCCTGGTGGCCACGGTGCCCTATCTGGCGCTCAAGGCCGCCTGGCTGTCCGGCAGCCGGATCGGGATACCGGACGGCAGCGTGCTGCTGGAGGCCGGCCCGTTCCTCACGGTCGCCAATGCCGTCACGCTGGCCATGGACGCGTGCGTGATCCTGCTCGTCCTGGTGCTCACCAGACCCTGGGGGCTGAGAACGCCCGCCTGGATGCTGACCGTTCCGGTGTTCACCGCCACAGGCCTGCTGACGCCGATCCTCCTCGGATTCCCCGGCCAACTGCTCGTACGGGCCCTGGGCTTCGGGGACGGCCCGGAGGCGGCGGCCGCGCGGGAGCCCTTCCTGGACTCCTGGGTCTTCATGGTCGTGTACACGGGATTCACCGTCCAAGGGCTCGCCCTGGCCGCGCTGTTCGTGCCCTACGCGCGACGGCGCTGGGGTCGGCGGTGGCAGGGCGTGGTGGGAGATCGGCTGCCGTCACCCACGGGGGTGGTGGCGGCAGCCGCGGCCGCGGGCGCCCTGGTCCTGGGCGGGATGTTCCTCTACTGGGCCCTCGGGGGCACCGCCGGGCTGAGTGCCGAGCAGGCCGAGGCGCATTCGGCGGAGACCGCCGTCGCATCCGTGGCCCACACGATATGCGCGCTCGCCGCGGGAGCGGGGGCGCTGCTCCTGGCCCGCGGTGGGGTGCTTCGGGCACGGTGGCCGCTCGGACTCGCCTGGGTCGGTGCCGCCGCGACCCTGGCGTGGGGGGCCTGGCTGCTGATCGCCTCGCTGGGGCCGCAGCTGGGTCATGGTGAAGGACCGTCCTCGGCCGCGCAGTCGATCTACGCTGGCCAGATGGTCACGGGATCGCTCGCCACCGCCGTCCTCACCCGGTTCCTCATATCCCGACGCGAGAGCTGATGCGCGACGGCCTGGGCCGGCTGCTGGGGGCGCGGGCGCGGCTGCGGTGGGTCCACCAGATCCTCGGCGGCGCCCTGCTGATGCCGTACTTCCTCCTGGCCTCGGTGGCGGTCGGCTCGGTGGCCGGCGGGGCCAACGCCCTGTCCTCCCTGCCCCTGTCCCTCGCCGCCTACGCAGCGGCCCTGCCGCTGGCCGCCGCCACCGGGGTGTACGGGCTGGTCCGGCCGCTGTCGGTGACCGCCGTCCGGGCCATGTGCGCGGTGCCGGGGGAGCGGCTCGCCGAAGGGCCGGCCCGGTCCTGGGCCGCCCGGGGGCGGGCATCGGCCTGGTGGACTGCGCACCTGGGGATCGGAGCGCTGGTCAGCGGGATGACCCTGGCGGTGCCGCCCATGGCGGTGGTGCTGATCGTGCTGCCGTTCGTGAGCGGACTGCGCGAAGTCAGGCTGGGCTTCGGATGGTTCAACACGGGTGTCGAGACGTACACGGCCCCCTTCCTCGGGATCGGCCTGCTGGCCGCACTCGCCCTGTGTGCGGCCGCGGCCGGGGAGCTGCTGGCCCGGCTGGCGCCCGTACTGCTCGGGCCCACGGCCGCGGACCGGCTCGCGGCGGCCGAGGAGCGGGCGGCCGACCTGGCCGTACGCAACCGGCTGGCCCGGGAGCTGCACGACGCGGTCGGCCACGCGCTCAGCGCCGTCACCCTCCAGGCGGCCGCCGCGCGGCGGATGCTGGAGCGCGACCCCGACTTCGTACGGGAGGCGCTCACCGCGATCGAGGACACCACGCGGCGGACCGTGGGCGAACTGGACGCCGTACTGGGCCTGCTGCGCGAAGGGGACCCGGCGCGGCCGGACGGAGCGGCCGCCCCCGCGCCCACCCTCGCCGCCGACCTCGCCGGGCTGCTGGCCCGCACCCGCGCCGCGGGCACCACTGTCACCGCGCACCAGGACCCCGGACCCGCGGGGGACTGGGCCCGGCTCCCGGAGACCACCTCGCGCGAGGCCTACCGGATCGTGCAGGAGGGCCTCAGCAACGCACTGCGCCACGGCGCCGGCCCGGTGGACCTGCGGATCCTCGTCCGCGCGGGCCACGCCACCGGACGACGAGAACTGGAGATCACCGTGACCAATCCGCCCGCCCGGCCCGGGGGCCGGGAGCCCCGCACCACCGGGGGCCGCGGGCTGCGCGGCTCCGCGGAGCGGGCCGCCCTGCTCGGCGGCAGCGTCGAAGCCGGCCCGCACGAGGAGCGGTGGCGGCTGCGCGCCGTCCTCCCGCTGGCCGGCGGCGACCGATGACCGCTGGCGCCCCGGCGGGCCGGCCGCCGCTGCGCATCGTGGTCTGCGACGACGAGCGCATGGTCCGCACCGCGCTGCGGGTCATCCTTGAGGACGAAGCCGACCTGGAGGTCGTCGGCGAGGCCGCCACCGGCGCCGAGGCGGTCCCACTCGTGCGCTCCCTCGCCCCCGACGTGGTGCTGATGGACGTCCGGATGCCCGAGATCGACGGTATCCGGGCCACCGAGCAGATCCTCGCCACCATGGCCGAGCCACCCAGGGTCGTGGTCGTCACCACCTTCGAGAACGACGCCTACGTCTACGAGGCGCTGCGCGCCGGAGCCGTCGGCTTCCTCCTCAAGCGCGCCGACCCCGACGAGCTGATCGGCGCGGTCCGGCTGGTCGCCCGCGGCGACTCGCTGCTCTTCCCGGCCGCCGTCCGCTCCCTCGCCGCCGCCCACGCGGCGGCCACCGCCCCCGCCGTCGCCCCCTGGATCGCCAGGCTCACCGACCGCGAGGCCGACGTACTGCGCCTGATGGCCACCGGACTGTCCAACCACGAGATGAGCGAACGCCTCGGGGTCGGGCCGCAGACGGTCAAGACCCACGTCGCGGCGGTCCTCGCCAAGACCGGCTCCCGCGACCGCACCCAGGCGGTCATCGCGGCCTACGAGGGAGGGTTCATCATGAGGAAAGCCTGAGAAGTCGGCCACAATCGGGGCAGAGCGGAACGCCTGAGGCCGCCGGGACGTCTTTTCGGGCGATGAACAAGACGATCAGGCGTGCGTCGGTCTTCTGTCTGCTCCTGGTGCTGGCCCTGCTGGTCCGGGTCACCTGGGTGCAGGCCTACCAAGGCCAGGCCCTCGCAGACGACAAGCACAACCGCCGCAATCTCATCGGGCAGTACGAGAACCCGCTGGGCAACATCATCGTGGGCGGGGAGGCGATCACCGGCTCGGAGAAGACGGGCGGCAAGGACTTCGGCTACAAGCGGACCTACGTCGACGGCCCCCTCTACGCGCCCGTCACCGGCTACAGCTCCCAGGCGTTCGGCACCAGCATGCTGGAGGGCGTCTACAAGAACGTCCTCAACGGTTCCGACAGCCGGCTGAAGACCGTGATGGACATGCTCACCAACAAGCGGGCCGACCCCGGCAACGTCCTCACCACGATCGACAAGGACGTGCAGAAGGCCGCCTACGACGCGCTCCAGGGCAAGCAGGGCGCCGCCGTGGCCATCGACCCCGCCACCGGCGCGATCCTCGCCGTCGTGAACAACCCCTCCTTCGACCCGGGCAGCATCGCCGGCGCCAACGACCAGAAGGCCTGGGACGCGCTCTCCGCGGACAAAGGCAAGGCTCTGGAGAACGTGGCGCTCCGCAAGCCCCAGGCGCCCGGCTCCACCTTCAAGCTGGTCACCCTCACCGCCGCGATCGAGAACGGCCTGGTCACCGACATCGACCAGCAGACGGGCATCCCCGACCCGTACACGATCCCCGGCACCCGCACCCCGCTGCCCAGTGAGGCGGGCTCCGCGGCCTGCAACAACGTCTCGGTGCGCACCGCCCTGCGTCTGTCCTGCAACAACGTGTTCGCCGAGCTCGCCTCCAAGCTCGGCCAGGACAAGATGCGTGCGACCGCCGAGAAGCTCGGCTTCAACACGCAGATCGACACCCCGGTCCGCACCAACCCGCCGAGCAAGTACCCGTCCAAGAAGATGTCGATCGACCAGGTCGCGCAGACGGGTATCGGCCAGTTCGACGTCCAGGCCACCCCGCTGCAGATGGCGATGGTCACGGCCGCGATCGAGAACGGCGGCGAGCTCGTCGCCCCGCACATGGTCTCCGAGGTCACCGACGCCAACGGGAACGTGCTGGAGAGTTTCAAGGACCCGAAGTCCCAGAGGGTCATGAAGGAGAAGACGGCCTCGATGATCCGGGACGCCATGCGCACGGTCGCCACCGAGGGCGGCGGCAAGCCGGCCCAGGTGTCGGGCGCCGAGGTGGGCGGCAAGACCGGCACCGCGCAGCGCGGCGTGAACAACAGCCTCGCGCCGCTGGCCTGGTTCACCTCCTACGGCAAGGCGAACGGCAAGCAGATCGCCGTGGCCGTGGTGATCGAGAACTCCGACACCGACCGCTCCGAGATCGGCGGCGGCAAGCTGGCCGCGCCGATCGCGCAGAAGATGATGCAGGCCTGGCTGAAGAAGTAGCCACGCGGGGCGCCACGCCCGACGCGCCGGGAACCGACGGAGTTCCCGGCGCGTATCTGTCTTCATGATCAGGAATGCGGGACCCGCCGACCTCGACGCCATCGCCGCCCTCCACACCAGGGCCCGGGCCACCTACTACCAGGGCCACATACCCGAAGAGGCCTACGCCGGCGAGGCCGAGCTGGCCCGCACCCGCGAGGGCTGGACCGTGGCCGTCGCCCGCGAGGCCGCCGAGGGCGCGGTGCTGTGCGCCGAGGAGGGCGGCGAGCTCACCGGGGTCGCCGCCTTCCGCACGCAGGACGGCGAGACCACCCTCACCCAGCTCCACGTCGATCCGGTCCGCTGGCGCCGGGGCACCGGGGCCGCCCTCCACGAAGCCTGCCTGGAGGTCTGGCGTCGCGCCGGCATCCGTCGGGTCCGCCTGGAGGTCTACGAGCACAACCTCCGGGCCCAGGCCTTCTACGCCGCCCAGGGCTGGAGGCCCGACCCGTCCGCCACCCCGTCGGGCAGCCACCGCACCCTCTGGCTGGACGTTGCCTGAGGCCGTCCCGCCAGCGCCCTCGGCCCGCCACGCGGCATCCGCCGTGTCCGGGGAATGAGACGGCGGGACGGATGGTTCACACCACTGATGGTTGAACAGCAAACCGTCCCCCCAGTGACCCCGGAGAGAAGAAGGACCATGCGCGTCGAGATCTGGAGCGACATCGCCTGCCCCTGGTGCTACATCGGCAAGGCCCGTTTCACCAAGGGGCTGGCCGAATTCGCGCACCGCGACGAGGTGGAGGTCGTCTTCCGGTCCTTCGAGCTCGACCCGGGCAGCCCCAAGGGCGTGACCGCCCCCGTCGTCGAGATGCTGGCCAAGAAGTACGGCCGCACCCTCGACGAGGCGCGCGGCATGGAGGAGCACGTCGCCGCGAGCGCCCGCGCCGAGGGGCTGACGTACCGGACCGACGGGCGTGACCACGGCAACACCTTCGACATCCACCGGCTGCTGCACCTGGCCGACGCCAGGGGCCTGCAGGAGGAACTGCTCGACCTCGCCTACCGGGCCAACTTCGGCGAGGAGCGCTCCGTCTTCGACCCCGAGGTGCTGATCGCGCTCGCGGTCGAGGCCGGCCTGGACGAGGCCGAGGCCCGCGCCGTCCTCGCCGACGGCTCCGCCTACGCCGACGAGGTCCGCGCCGACGAGCGCGAGGCCGCCGAGCTGGGTGCGAACGCCGTGCCGTTCTTCGTCCTCGACCGCCGCTACGGGATCTCCGGCGGACAGCCGGCCGAGGTGTTCACCCGGGCCCTGGAGCAGGCCTGGGCCGGGCGCGAGGTGGAGGAGCCGGCGGCCGCGGCCGACGCGTGCGAGCCCGACGGAGCGTGCGCCGTCCCGCAAATATAAGTATTACTTGGAGTGGGCGAGCGAAACTCGGCAATGGACTTTGGGTCTTTCCTGGCGCAGAGTTGACGGCATGGATCTTCCGATCGCCGAAGCGACCCGTGCCGAGTTCGCCCACTCCACCACCTATCTCAACTCCGCCAACTGCGGGGTGGTCCCGCGTGCCGCCGTCGCGGCCGTACGGGAGCTGGCCGAGGCGGCGGGGGCCGGGATCCCCGCCGGATTCGGCGACTTCGACCGTGTGGACCGCGCCCGCGCCTCGTTCGCCCGCCTGGTCGGCGTGGACGCCGACCGGGTGGCCGTCGGCTCGGCCGTGTCCACGCATGTCGGCCTCGTCGCGGCCTCGCTCCCCTCCGGCGCGGAAGTGCTCTGCCCGGAGGGCGACTTCGCCTCCGTGATCAACCCGTTCGTGGTGCGGGACGACCTCAAGGTGCGGTTCGCGCCGCTGGAGTCCCTCGCCGAGGCCGTCGGCCCGGACACCGCCCTGGTCTCGCTGAGCGCCGTACAGTCCGCGGACGGGCGCAAGGCCGACCTGGCGGCGGTGCGCGGGGCGACGGCGGCGCACGGGGCCCGGATGCTCGTGGACGCGTCCCAGGCGGCGGGCTGGCTCCCCTTCGACGCCTCGCCCTACGACTACACGGTCGCCGTCGGCTTCAAGTGGCTGCTCAGCGTCCGGGGGGCCTCCTTCCTGACCGTGTCGCGCGAAGCCCAGGACGCCCTGACCCCGCTGCACGCCGGCTGGGTGGCGGCGGAGTCCATGTGGGACGCCGTCTACGGGCCGATGCCGCGACTGGCCGACTCCGCACGGCGGTTCGACGAGTCCCCGGCCTTCCTCGCCTACCACGCGGCGGACGTCTCGCTCGCCCTCATCGAGCGGATCGGCATCGAGGCCGTGCACGCCCACGACACCGCCCTGGCCGCCCGCTACCGCGCCGGCCTGGCGAGCCTCGGCCACGAGCCCGTGCCCGGCGATTCCGCCATCGTCTCCGTGCCCGGCCTGGCCGACCGGCAGCCCGCCCTGCAGGCGGCCGGTGTCATGACGTCCGCCCGGGCGGGCCTGCTGCGGGCCTCGTTCCACCTGTACAACACCGAGGCGGAGGTGGACCGGCTGCTGGACGTGCTCTCCGCCTCCTGACCCGGCGGGGGCCGCGGCTACAGTGCCGCCATGAGCGATGTGCTGCACGTGAAGGGGCGGGTGCTGGTCGGGCCCGACGAGGTCCGCGACGAGCTCTGGGTGGTCGGCGGGCGCGTCTCCTACGAGCGCCCGCCCGGTGCCCGCGAGGTCACCGCGGTCACCGGCTGGGTCCTGCCCGGGCTGGTCGACGCGCACTGCCACGTGGGGCTGGACGCCCACGGCCCGGTCGACGCGGACACGGCCGAGCGCCAGGCGCTCACCGACCGCGACGCGGGCACCCTCCTGATCCGCGACGCCGGATCGCCCTCCGACACCCGCTGGATCGACGACCGCGAAGACCTGCCGAAGATCATCCGGGCGGGCCGGCACATCGCGCGCACCCGCCGCTACATCCGCAACTACGCCCACGAGATCGAGCCGGCCGACCTCGTCGAGTACGTCGGCCGCGAGGCGCGGCGCGGCGACGGCTGGGTGAAGCTGGTCGGCGACTGGATCGACCGCGACGCCGGCGACCTGACGGCCTGCTGGCCGCGCGCCGAGGTCGAGGCGGCCATCGCCGAGGCACACCGGCTGGGCGCCCGCGTCACCGCGCACTGCTTCGCCGAGGACGCGCTGCGCGACCTCGTCGAGGCGGGCATCGACTGCATCGAACACGCCACCGGCCTCACCGAGGACACCATCCCGCTGTTCGCCGAGCGCGGGGTGGCCATCGTCCCCACCCTCGTCAACATCGCGACCTTCCCGAAACTCGCGGCGGGCGGCGACGCGAAGTTCCCCCGCTGGTCGGCGCACATGCGGCGGCTCCACGAGCGGCGCTACGACACCGTCCGCGCCGCCTACGACGCGGGCATCGAGGTCTACGTCGGCACCGACGCCGGGGGTTCCCTGCCGCACGGCCTGGTCGCGGCGGAGGTCGCCGAGCTGGTGAAGGCCGGGATCCCGGCGCTCGACGCCCTCTCGGCGACGGCCTGGGCGGCGCGCGAGTGGCTCGGCAGGCCGGGGCTCACCGAGGGCGCGCCGGCGGACCTGGTGGTCTACGACGCCGATCCGCGGGCCGACGTGGGCGTTCTGGCGCGGCCGCGACGGGTGGTCGTCGACGGCAGGGTCAGGGCCTGAGCGCGGTGCGGTGAGCGGAGCCGCAATTCGAAACCCCGCACGGAAACCACCCGTTGGGGTGAAGTGGCCTCAGGTAGCTGCCCCGTCACCCACATTGAGTAAGGATTCCCAGGGTCGAAGCCGTCGGCGCGCGCGATGTCCCCCATTGGCCGCGCGACGGCACCCAACTCCCCGGGGGTTCCACCACCTTGAACAGCAACACCTTCCGCATGCCCGCGGCCGTTCTGCTCGCCACGGGAGCGGTCGTCCTGCTCACCGCACCGCCCGCCTCCGCCACGGGAGGCACCCCCGCGGGCGGAGAGGGCACGTCCGGTGCCGTGGTCCTGCGCACCGGACTGGACGTGGGCCTGCTCAACAAGACCGTGCACGTCCCGCTGAAGGCGACCCTCAACGAGGTCAGTGCCCCCGCGAAGGCCGAGAAGACGGCGCTGACCGTCACCCTGGACGGGGTGGAGGGGAACCGCCCGGTCAGTGTCCTGCGCGCCGACGTCGCCACCTCCAGGGCCACCGCGGACAAGACGAAGGCGGAGGCCGAGGCCAACCTGGCCAAGGCCCGCGTGCACGTGCCCGGGCTGCCGCTGCTGTCGCTCATCGAGGTGGAGAAGGTCACCTCCAAGGCCGTCTGCGAAGCCGGCAAGAAGCCGGTGGCCAGCGCGAACGTCCTCGGCACGGTGACCGCGCTCGGCAAGAAGGTCACCCTGTCGGCGGGCGGTCCCACCAAGGTCGAGGTGCCGGGCGTGGGCATGGTCAGCCTGGAGCTGTCCGGCACCGAGACCACCTCCACCACGGCCGCCGCGGCCGCGCTCCGCCTGAAGGTGGCGGTGAACCCGCTGAACCTGAACGTGGCACAGGTCGACGGCGAGATCGTGCTGGCCGAGGCGCACTGCGAGTCCCCGAAGGGCTCGGCCCCGACGACGAAGGCACCCGAGCAGCCCGACATCAAGACCCAGACCGGGACGGGCACCGGCACCACCGCGGGCTCGGGCACCACCGCCGGCTCCGGCGGCAGCGGATCGGGCACCACCGCGGACGCCAACCTGGCCGAGACCGGCGGCGGTTCGCTCACCCCCTTCATCACGGGCGGTGCGCTGACCCTGCTCGCGCTCGGCGGCGGCGCGCTCTTCCTGACCCGCCGGGGCAGGACCCAGTAGGGGCCACCGGGCGACCCCGGCCCCCCCGCCACCCGGCGAGCACATCGGAGGGGAGTGTTCAACGGGTGGCGTGGGCCAGTCCCTGCCCGTCCGCGCCCCGCGACAGCACGGCGTCGGTGACCTGCCGGTCGATCCGCGCGTACGCCTCGCGCTTCGCGGCCGGGAGCGCCCCGTCCGAGGCCGCGCAGGAGGCACAGACGACGCGGAACGGCGGGCCCATGTCCGAGTACTGCGTGAGGTACTCGGCCTTCACCACCTCCCAGCGGCCCGGACGGTCCGCCGCCGGGGCGAAGGTGAAGCGCGGGACCGAGGACTGGTTGCCGCGCAGCTTGTCGGCCGGGACGAAGCTGGCGACCTGGTCGCCCATCCCGAAGACCACCCACGTGCCGTTGATCTTCTCGTAGGGCTGCGGCACGTGGTTGTGCGTGCCGATGATCAGGTCGATGTCGGGGAGGCCGTCGGCCGAGCGGGAGGCGGTCAGCGCCTGCGCCAGATCCTTCTGCTGCTCGTCGGGCGCCGTCTGCCACTCGGTGCCCCAGTGGACGCTGAGCACCACCACGTTCGCGCCGCCCGCCCGGGCCGCGCGGGCGTCGGCGATGATCCGGTCCTTGTCGATCAGGTTCACGGCCCACGGCTTGTCCCGGGGGAGCGGGATGCCGTTCGTGCCGTACGTGTACGACAGCTGGGCGACCTTCGCGCCGCCCGCGGAGAGCAGGGCCGGCGCCTTGGCCTCCTCCGCGCTGCGCGCCGAGCCGACGTGCGGGATGCCGACCCGGTCCAGGTGCTCCAGGGTGCGCGCCAGGCCCTCGTAGCCGTCGTCCAGCGTGTGGTTCGAGGCGGTGGAACACCCGTCGTACCCGGCGTCCTTCAGGGCGTCCGCCAGCTGGTGCGGCGCCTTGAAGGTGGGGTAGCCGGTGTAGGGGCCGCCGGGGCGCCCGTACGGTATCTCGTGGTGGCATATCGCCAGGTCGGCGGCGGAGACGAGGGGTTTGACCCCGGCGAGTATCTTCCGGAAGTCGTACTCCCCGGCTGTGTCGGCGTCGTCCCCCGCCCGCTGGATGATCGACGGGTACGGGATGATGTCCCCGGTCGCCACCAGGGTGAACGGCTGCCCGGCCGGGACGGCGGGAGCGGCCTGGGCCGTCGGCCGGGACGTCCCGTCGCGGCCCTGCTCGCCCCCCAGCTGCTGCTGTGCGGCGGGTGCGCCGCCCCCGTCGAGCAGCTGCGGTACGGCGTACAGCGCGCCGCCCGCGACCACCAGTGCGGCCAGCGCAGCGCCTGTCGCGGTGGATGGCTTCATTCCCGACCCCCGTTGTTCGTGAACCGATGCGGGGATCCTCGAACGGCCCCGCCCCCGCAGCCATCGTAGGTGGGCCGTTCGAGTGAACCCGAGCCCGCAGCCCAAGGAAACACGCAGGTCAGGGGAGGGGGCGGAAAGGAAGCGCGAGGTCAGCGGGAGGTCAGGGCGAGCGCGCGGTCCAGGGCCTGCAGCAGCCGTCCCGTCGTCGCCCGGTCGCGCACCGCCAGCCGGATCCAGCTCCGGTCCAGCCCGGGGAAGGTGTCCCCGCGCCGGACCGCGAACCCCAGGGCCCGCAGCCGGATGCGGACCTCGGCGCCCTCTGCCACCCGGATCAGGACGAACGGCCCCTCGGCCACGCCCACGACCTCCACCTCGTCGAACTCCGCCAGCCCCGCCAGCAGATGCGCCCGGTCCACCGCGATCCGCCGGGCCGCCTCCTCCGCCTCGGCCAGCGCCGCCGGAGCCACGCAGGCCTCGGCCGCCACCAGGGCGGGCGTGGACACCGGCCACAGCGGCTGCGCCGCCGCCAGCTTCGCGATCACCTCGGGCTCGGCCAGCACGTAGCCGATCCGCAGCCCCGCCAGACCCCATGTCTTCGTCAGGCTCCGCAGGACCACCAGCCCCGGCAGGTCCGTCCGGCCCGCGAGTGCCTCCCGCTCGCCCGGGACGGCGTCCATGAACGCCTCGTCCACCACCAGGATCCGGCCCGGCCGGGCCAGCCGGGCCAGCGTCGCCGCCGGGTGCAGGACGGACGTCGGGTTGGTGGGATTGCCGATGACCACCAGGTCCGCGTCCTCCGGCACGGCCGCCGGATCGAGCCGGAACCCGTCCGCGGCGCGCAGCACCACCCGCTCGACCCGGTGGCCGGCGTCCCGCAGTGCCGCCTCCGGCTCGGTGAACTGCGGATGCACCACGACCGGCCGCACCGCGCCCAGGGCCCGCGCGATCAGCACGAAGGCCTCCGCCGCCCCGGCCGTCAGCAGCACCCGCTCGACCGGCAGCCCGTGCCGGGCCGCCACCGCCGCACGGGCGGCCCGGCCGTCGGGATACGCGGCGAGGTCCCCGAGGGAGGCGGCGATCCGCTGCTTGAGCCACTCCGGGGGCGTGTGCGCCCGCACGTTGACCGCGAGGTCCACCAGGGCGGAGCCCGCGTCCACCACCTCGGCGTCCCCGTGGTGGCGCAGGTCGTGCGCCTCGGCCGTGGCCACCGCGCAGGTCGCCGACAGCGAGCGCCGCTTGGGCACGAGGAGTTCCCCGCCCGCGACGAGGGCCGCGGCCTCCGCCACCGAGGGGGTACCGGTCGCGGCCCGCGCCGCCTCCGAGGGGTGCGGTACGGCGACGGCGGCAAGCCGGTCCGCGGGATAGCCGAGGACGGGCACGCCGAAACGTTCCGCCGCGCCGGCGATCCCGGCCTCGGCCGCCTTCGACTCCACCGTGGCCAGCGCCGTGACCGCCTCCGCGGCCAGTCCGGCGCCCCGCAGCGTCTCCTCGACCAGGGCGCAGATCTCCTCGACGGAGACCCCCGCACGGCCGCCGACCCCGACCACCAGCCGCGTCGTGTACTCGCCCACCGCGGGGCCTCCCTCCGTAGTCACCGTCACCGGCACATCACCCGAGACCGGTCATTCATTCGTCAACACCGCTACGCCCGCCACCCGCGCGCGGACGTGCACGCGGGCCGAGGAGTCTGTATTCAGGGGCACATGGCCGTGATCGTGGCGCTGGGCGCGTTCCTGATGACCCTGCTGGGCGGTTGGACGGCGCAGCGCGTCACCGACCGCCGCCACCTCGTGCTGGGCCTGGCGGGCGGGCTCATGCTCGGCGTCGTCGGCCTCGACCTGCTCCCGGAAGCCCTGCACGCGGCCGGCCGGGAGGTCTTCGGCGTCCCGCTCGCCCTGCTGCTCTTCGTGGCCGGCTTCCTGGTCGCCCACGTCGTCGAACGGCTGCTGGCCGTGCGCCAGGCCGCGCACGGCGCCGAGAACGGCGCGCGCGTCCCGCAGGTCGGGCTCACCGCGGCCGCCGCGATGGTCGCCCACAGCCTCGCCGACGGGGTGGCACTCGGCGCGGCCTTCCAGGTCGGCGGCGGGATGGGCGTGGCCGTGGCGCTGGCCGTGATCACCCACGACTTCGCCGACGGGTTCAACACGTACACGCTCACCAGCCTCTACGGGAACGACCGCCGCAAGGCCCTGATGATGCTCTTCGCGGACGCGCTCGCCCCGGTGGTGGGCGCCGCGTCCACTTTGCTGTTCACCCTTCCGGAGGAACCCCTCGGCGCGTACCTCGGGTTCTTCGGAGGCCTTCTGCTCTACCTCGCGGCCGCCGAGATCCTGCCCGAGGCGCACCACAAGCACCCCGCCCTGTCCACGCTGATGTGCACGGTGGGCGGGGTGGCCGGGATCTGGCTGGTGGTGGGCATCGCGGAGTGAGCCGGCAGGGTTCACCGCCGTGCTGCCGCGGCTTCCCGTACGGCCGCCGTCCTCGCGGCCGCGGCCTCGGCGAAACGGCGGGCGACGGACGGCTCCGCCGCCCAGTGCGTGTGCAGATAACTGGCGTGCACGCCGCCCTGGACGAAGCCCTCGACCCGGCGCTCCGGGTGCGTGAACCCCCACGCGGGAGCCGCCCCCGCGCCCGGCTCGATCACCGTCCGGTGGAACTCGTGCCCGCGCAGCCGGGTACCGGCCGGCGCGAGCGAGCTGTCGGACACCGCCACTGCCTCGCGGTAGCCGAGGGTCAGCCGCTCCGACATCCGCGCGTCCGCGTCGAGCACCCCGCACATGGGCTTCCCGTCCAGCGACCGCGCCAGGTACAGCAGTCCGGCGCACTCGGCCGCCACCGGACCGCCGGCCGCGGCGAACGCCGAAACGGCCTCGCGCAGCGCCCCGTTGGCGGACAGCTCGGGCGCGTACACCTCCGGGAAGCCGCCGCCGATCACCAGGCCGCCGGTCCCCTCGGGCAGCGCCTCGTCCCGCAGCGGGTCGAAGGTGACGACCTCCGCGCCCGCCGCCTGCAGCAGCTCGGTGTGTTCGGCGTACGAGAACGTGAACGCCGGGCCGCCGGCGACGGCGATGACCGGTGCGGCTCCGCCGCCGGCCCCGGCCCCCCGCGCCCCGATCGCCGGAGAGATCGAATCGTGCGGCGACCACGGCTCGCAGGACAGGGGCGGGGCCGTCCGCGCCAGCGCCATCAGCGCGTCCAGGTCGCAGCCCGCCCGCACCTGCTCGGCCAGCGCCGCCACGGCTGCCAGCGCGTCGGCGTGCCGCTCGGCCACCGGCACCAGCCCCAGGTGGCGCGAGGGCGTGGCCACCTGCGGGGCCCGCCGCAGGACACCGAGCACGGGCATCCCCGCCTCCTCCAGGGCCTCCCGCAGCATCACCTCGTGCCGGTCGGAGCCGACCTTGTTGAGGATCACGCCGCCCAGGCGCACCTGCGGGTCGAAGGAGGCGAAGCCGTGCACCAGCGCCGCCACCGACCGCGACTGCGAGGAGGCGTCGACCACCAGCACCACCGGCGCCCGCAGCAACTTCGCCACCTGCGCCGTCGATGCCAGCTCGCCCCGGCCCGCGGCCCCGTCGTAGAGCCCCATCACGCCCTCGACCACGGCCAGGTCGCACCCGGCCGCCCCGTGCGCGAACAGCGGAGCGACCAGCTCCGGCCCGCACATGAAGGCGTCGAGGTTGCGCCCGGGCCGGCCGGTGGCCAGCGCGTGGTAGCCGGGGTCGATGTAGTCGGGCCCCGCCTTGTGCGGCGACACGGCGAGGCCGCGCTCCGCGAAGGCCGCCATCAGGCCCGTGGCCACGGTGGTCTTGCCGCTGCCGGAGGACGGCGCGGCGATGACCAGACGAGGCACGTCGAAGCCGAGCGAAGTCACCACTCGATCCCCTTCTGGCCCTTCTGGCCGGCGTCCATCGGGTGCTTGACCTTCGTCATCTCGGTGACGAGGTCCGCGAACTCCACCAGCTTCTCCGGCGCGTTGCGGCCCGTGATCACCACGTGCTGGGTGCCGGGACGGCTGCGCAGCACCTCGATGACCTCGTCGACGTCGATCCAGCCCCAGTGCATCGGGTACGCGAACTCGTCGAGCACGTACAGCTTGTGCGTCTCGGCGGCCAGATCGCGCTTGACCTGCTCCCAGCCCTCCTTGGCCGCCTGCTCGTTGTCGAGCTGCGCGTCCCGCTGGACCCAGGACCAGCCCTCGCCCATCTTGTGCCAGACGACGGTGCCGCCCTCGCCGGAGGCGCCGAGCACCTTGAGTGCGTTCTCCTCGCCGACCTTCCACTTCGCCGACTTGACGAACTGGAACACCCCGATCGGCCAGCCCTGGTTCCAGGCGCGCAGCGCCAGCCCGAAGGCCGCCGTGGACTTGCCCTTGCCGGGGCCGGTGTGGACGAAGACGAGCGGGCGGTTGCGGCGCTGGCGGGTGGTGAGCCCGTCGTCCGGAACGACGGACGGCTGTCCCTGGGGCATTACGCGGCCCTCCTGGTGGTGTGGGAAGCGGGAGCGGTCACTGCGGTGCGTACGTCTTTCACGAGCCCGGCCAGGGAGTCGGCCCGCAGCCCGTCGAGGGTGACGGCCGGCCCGCCGAGGTCGGCCGCGAGTACTCCGGCCAGGCCCAGCCGGACCGGACCCGACTCGCAGTCCACGACGACGGACGCGACCCCTTCGGCGGCCAGCAGCCGGGCACTGCGCGCCGTCAGCTCGCGCGGGTCGCCGCCGACGGCCCCGGCCGAGGTGGCCCGCCCGTCGGTGACCACGACCAGCAGCGGGCGGCGGCTCGGATCCCGCAGCCGCTCGATCCGCAGCACCTCGCGGGCCTTCAGCAGCCCGGAACCGAGCGGGGTGCGGCCGCCGGTGGGCAGCTTCTCCAGCCGGGCGGCCGCCGCGTCCACCGAGGAGGTGGGCGGCAGCGCCAGCTCGGCTGCGGCGCCGCGGAAGGTGACCAGGCCGACCTTGTCCCGCCGCTGGTAGGCGTCCAGGAGCAGCGACAGCACGGCGCCCTTGACCGCGCTCATCCGCTGCCGGGCGGCCATGGAGCCGGAGGCGTCGACCACGAAGAGGACCAGGTTGCCCTCGCGGCCCTCACGGGTGGCCTGGCGCAGGTCGTCCTTGCGGATCACCAGTCCGCGCCCGGCCCGGCCGCGCGCCTTCTGGTGGGGGGCGGCCGCGTGCACGGTGGCGGCCAGGTGCAGCTTCGTGAGCTGGCCGCGGGGGCGCTGGGCGCCGGTGGTGCGGCCGTGCGCGGTGCGGGCGCGCGAACGCCGCCCGGCGGCGCCCTCACCTAGCCCCGGAACGCTCAGCATCTTGGTCCGGAACGGCTCGGCCGCCCGTACGGCCGCCTGCTCGGGCCCGCCGGCCTCCTGGGCGGGGGACTGCGGGGCGCCCTCCGGGGCCTCCGCGGGCGCCTCGGCGGGCTCCGCCGGGGGCTGCGCGTCCTGGGGGCCGCCACCCTGCGGGGGCACGCCACCGCCGTCGGGGCCGCCGCCGTCGTCCGGGCCCTGCGGGTTCTCGGGGCCCCCGTCCGGGTCGGGCTCCGGGTCGGTCCCGGGATCCGGCTCCGGCTCCGGGTCGTGCTCCGGTTCCTCGTCGGGGAACTGGTCGAGGATCTCGTCCAGCTTGTCCTCGTCCAGGCCCGGCGCGTCGAAGGGGTTGCGGCGCCGCCGGTGGGGGAGCGCGAGCAGCGCGGCCTGCCGTACGTCGTCCTTCAGCACGGTCGTCCGGCCCGCCCAGGCGGCCAGCGCGGTCGCGGTCCGGGCCATCACGATGTCGGCCCGCATGCCGTCGACCTCGAAGCCGGCGCAGGTCGCGGCGATCTGCAGGAGCGCGTTGTCGCCGAGGCGGACCTGCGGAAGCAGCGCCCGCGCGGCCACGACCCGGGCGCGGACCTCGCTCTCGTCCCCAGACCAGCGGGCGGCGAAGCCCGCCGGGTCGTCCTCGTAGGCGAGCCGGCGGCGGACGACCTCCACCCGCTGGGCGGGCTCGCGGGAGGCGGCGACCTCCACGGTCAGCCCGAAGCGGTCGAGGAGCTGCGGGCGCAGCTCGCCCTCCTCCGGGTTCATGGTGCCGACGAGCAGGAACCGGGCCGCGTGCCGGACGGAAACGCCCTCGCGCTCCACGTACGAGGCGCCCATCGCGGCGGCGTCCAGCAGCAGGTCGATCAGGTGGTCGTGGAGCAGGTTGACCTCGTCGACGTAGAGGATCCCGCGGTGGGCGTCGGCGAGCAGGCCAGGCTCGAAGGCCTTCACACCCTCGGCGAGGGCCCGTTCGATGTCGAGGGCACCGACGAGGCGGTCCTCCGAGGCGCCGACGGGCAGCTCCACCATGCGGGCCGGCCGGGCGCCGCCGGGGCCGGCCTCGTGCGGACCGTCGGGGCAGTCCGGGTCCGGCGCGACGGGCGCGCACGAGAACCGGCAGCCGGTTACGACGTCGACCTGCGGCAGCAGCGCCGACAGCGCGCGCACGGCGGTGGACTTGGCGGTCCCCTTCTCGCCGCGCACGAGCACACCGCCGACCGCCGGGCTCACGGCGTTCAGCAGGAGCGCCAGCCGCAGGTCGGTCTGGCCGACCACCGCGGTGAACGGATAGGGCGTGCTCATGCGTTGCCTCTCTCTGGGCGGATCCGGGTCTGCGTGCGGGGGTTGTTGTCCGTGCCGGTGAGGCGCCGTGGCGGGGGCTCCGCCCCCGGACCCCCGCGCCCCGAAGGCCGTCGGGGCCGCAGGCGCGGGGCCGCGGCCGTCACGGCGCGCCCGGCGGGAGGAACGGGAGCCCGGCAGGGGCCCCGCTCTCGATCAGCTTCAGCAGCGCGTCCGTGTCCGCGTGCTGTTCGATCAGGTCGCCCAGCAGGTCCAGCTGCTCCTCGCGCAGCGTGCCGAAGGAGGTGTCCGGGGAGGGGACGAACCGGCGCCCCGCGGCCGCCGCCACCTCGCGGAGGAACGCCCGGCGGAAGCCGTCCGACTCCAGCGAGCCGTGCCAGTGGGTTCCCCACACCGCACCCACCCGGCAGCCGTCCAGGAAGGGCTCCCCGCCCAGGACCTCGGCCACGCCGTGGTGGATCTCGTACCCCTCGACGGGCTCGCCGAGCGCCGAGCCCACCGGCCGCGCCAGGGTCTTCTCCCGTTCGAAGCGGACGCGTACGGGCAGCAGCTCCAGGCCCGCCACCGAGCCCGCCCGCGATTCGACCTCGTCCTCGATGTGCTGGCCCAGGACCTGGAAGCCGCCGCAGATGCCCAGCACCGGCCGGCCCTCGGCGGCGCGCCGCGCCAGGGCGTCGGCCAGCCCCCGCTCGCGCAGCCACGCCAGTGCCTTCACCGTGCCGCGGGTGCCCGGGACGACGACCAGGTCCGCGTCGGCCAGCTCCTCCGCGCGGTCCACGAAGCGCACCACGACCCCGGGCTCGGCCGCAAGCGCGTCGACGTCCGTGAAGTTCGACATCAGCGGCACCGCGCACACGGCGACCCGCAGTACGTCCTCGCCCACGGGCGGCGCCACCACGGACTCGCGGACGGCGCCCCGCAGCGAGACGCGCAGCCCGTCCTCCTCGTCGATGCCCAGCCCGTGCTGGAACGGCAGCACCCCGTAGGTCGCCCGACCGGTCAGGCCGCGCAGCATCTCCATGCCCGGCTCCAGCAGCGACACGTCGCCGCGGAACTTGTTGACGAGGTACCCGGCGATCAGCGCCTGGTCCTCGGGGGAGAGCAGCGCCGTCGTCCCGAAGAAGGACGCGAAGACCCCGCCGCGGTCGATGTCGCCGACCACGACCACCGGGAAGCGCGCGGCCCGCGCGATGCCCATGTTCACGATGTCGGTCCGGCGCAGGTTGATCTCCGCCGGACTGCCGGCCCCCTCGCAGATCACGGCGTCATACGTGCCCCGAAGCTGCTCCAGGCAGTCCGTGACGACGCCGAGGAGCTGCTCCTGGCGCCCGCCGTGCAGCGCCTTCCCGGGGGACGACCCCCCGGACCCCCCGAAGAACCCGCGCGCGCTCATCTCGCCCACGGGCTTCCCCAGCAGGACGACCTGGCTGCTGCGGTCGCTCCCGGGCTTGAGCAGCACCGGGTTCATCAGCGCGGTCGGCTCCACGCGGGCCGCCTGGGCCTGCATCGCCTGGGCGCGCCCGATCTCGGCGCCCTCCCGGGTGACGAACGAGTTCAGCGACATGTTCTGCGCCTTGAAGGGCGCCACCTTCACGCCCTGGCGGGCCAGCCACCGGCAGATACCCGCCGTGACCACGCTCTTGCCCGCGTCCGACGTGGTGCCCGCGACCAGCAGACCCCCGCCGCGCCTCGTGCCGCTCATGCGCGTCCCCCTCGTACTCGTGCCACCAGCAGCCTGGTGGCCACGCAGGCGCCCAGGGCCAGCCACGTCACCTGCCGCGAGAGCCGTACCGCCCGCTCGATGTCGGCGACCTCCACCGGCCGCCCCGCCCCGCCGTTCAGCACGGCCCGGTGCTCCACCCGGCCGCCGTAGGCCAGGGTCCCGCCCAGTCTGACGCCGAGCGCCCCGGCGAAGGAGGCCTCGACGGGGCCGGCGTTCGGGCTCGGGTGCGCGGCGGCGTCCGCGCGCCAGGCGCGCACGGCTCCGCGCCGGTCGGGACCGGCCACCACGGCGGCCAGGGCCGTCAGCCGGGCGCCGGGCCAGCCGGCGAGGTCGTCGAGCCGGGCGGAGGCCCAGCCGTAGCGCAGGTGGCGGGGGGACTTGTGGCCGACCATCGCGTCCAGCGTGTTGACGGCGCGGAACGCCAGGAGTCCGGGGACCCCGGCGGCGGCGCCCCACACCAGGGCACCGACCACCGCGTCGGAGGTGTTCTCGGCGACGGACTCCACGACGGCCCGGGCCATCTGCTGTCCGTCGAGGGAATGGGGGTCGCGGCCGCACAGGTGCGGCAGCCGCTCGCGGGCCACCTCGACGTCGCCGGCGGCGAGCGCGCCGCCGATGGCACGGGCCTCCCGGCCCAGCGAGGTGCCGCCCACGACCGCCCAGGTGGCGGCGGCGGTCACGGCGATACGGGCGGCCGCGGGCCGGGAGCGCACGGCGCGGGCGGCCAGCGCGCCGACGGCGGCCGCGCCCCCGGCGCACAGCAGGGTGTGCAGGACGCCCCGGCCGCGGTGGTCACGCCACAGGGAACGCTCGACGGCGGCGGCGGCTCGTCCGAAGGCGGCCACGGGGTGCCCTCGGCGCGGATCCCCGAGGATCCGGTCGCCGATCAGGCCCGCCGTGGCGCCGTACGCGAAGACGCGATCGGCACGCATGGTGGCAGGTATGTCCTCACTCAGGGTCCGCGCCCTGGTTCGACGTGTCCGGCGGCGAGAGTTCCTGGCTCCCGGGGCGCACGCGCGGCGTGCGCTCCCCGGTGACAGTGGCGGGACCGCGCCGGATTCGCACCGGACTTCCTCTCCATGCCGCCGTATTGGCTCGGGCAGTCCACCACGCACCCGGAAGGCCCGTCAACTCGCCGTTGACCTGCGGCGCGGCAGGGTCGGGAGATGCGAAAGCTCCCCCCGGGACGAACCCGGGGGGAGCTTTCATGCCGTGGCCGCGCCGGCGCGGGGGTCAGGCGACGATCAGGTAGATCCCGTACGTCACGGCCGCCGTGACGAGCGCGAAGCACAGGTACGCGCCGCTGCGGGCCAGGGTGGCGGAGCCGCCCTGCTCGGTGGCGGCCTCGTGCTTGGACAGGCCCACCAGGCCCAGGGTGAAGAGGGCCACGAGGGCGACGGTGGCGAAGAGGCTGACCCCGAAGACGGAGCCGAGCGCTTCCCAGTCGATCTTCATACTGCCGTTTCCTCTGTGTGTCTCTGTCTCGGTCAGACCGTGGCGGCCGGAGCCGCCGGGGTCTGCGTCGCGGCCGGGATGGTGGCCTTGAGGTCTTCGTCCGTGATCGCGGCGGTGGTGCCGGCCGCGGCGACGGTGGGCGGGACGGTGACGGCCGCGATCGCCGTGGTGACGACGCCCGGCGCCTCGACGTCCGCCTGCTCGACGTCGTTGACGTTGTGGTGGTCGACGACCTGGCGGCGCGAGATGAGCCAGATGGCCAGGCAGGAGCCGACCAGGAAGACGGTGACGGCGGCGATGCCGATGTCACCGGCGCGCATGACCAGCTCGGCACCGGCCGAGACCAGCGCGGCGGCCGGAAGGGTCAGGCCCCAGGCGACGAACATGCGGGTCGCGGTGGACCAGCGGACCACACCGCCCTTGCGGCCCAGGCCCGCACCCATGACCGCACCGGAGCACGAGTGGGTGGTGGAGAGCGAGAAGCCCAGGTTCGAGGAGGCGAGGATGACGGACGCGGCCGAGGTCTGGGCGGCGAAGCCCTGCTGCGGCTGCAGGTCGGTCAGGCCCTTGCCCATGGTGCGGATGATGCGCCAGCCGCCCAGGTAGGTGCCGAGCGCGATGGCCAGGCCGGCGGAGACGATGACCCAGACCGGCGGGTTCGCGTCGGGCGCGAGCGCGCCGCCGGCGATGAGGGCCAGGGTGATGATGCCCATCGTCTTCTGCGCGTCGTTGGTGCCGTGCGCGAGGGAGACCAGACCGGCCGAGGCGATCTGACCGGCGCGGTAGCCCTTGGCCGAGGTCTTCTCGCCGACCTTGCCACCCAGCTTGTAGGTGAGCTTGGCGGCCAGGTACGCGGCGACGCCGGCGACCAGCGGGGCGGCGATCGCGGGGATGAGGACCTTGGTCACGACGACCCCGCCGTTGACCGCGCCGATGCCGGCGGAGGCGACCGCGGCACCGATCAGGCCGCCCATCAGGGCGTGGGAGGAACTGGACGGAAGTCCGACCAGCCAGGTGACGAGGTTCCAGAGGATCGCGCCGACCAGGGCGGCGAAGATCACCTCTGGCTGGATGCCTTCCTCATTGACGAGGCCCTTGGAGATCGTCTTGGCGACCTCCACGGACATGAACGCGCCGACGAGGTTGAGCACGGCGGACATGGCCACCGCGGTCTTGGGCTTGAGGGCGCCGGTCGAGATGGTGGTGGCCATCGCGTTGGCCGTGTCGTGAAAACCGTTCGTGAAGTCGAACACGAGAGCGGTGATGATCACGATCCCGAGGAGAAGCGTTATGTGCTCCATTTACCCAGGCTTCTGTTTGGCGTCAGTGGCTCGGTGAACGTAGGCAACCTGGATGAACGGAAGGTGAACTGGCTCCGGCGGAGCGGTGTACGGGCACGGGGCGCGATCGGGACATTCGTCCGGATTCTTGCGTAGATTTCAGCATAAGCGCAGGCCAAAGCCGGGTGAATGAACCCCTCCGCGTGTCCCCGGTGGTGCACGGGGTCACCCCCGCCGTCCCTCGAAAGAGACCCAGATCACTCTCCCCGCGTAGACCCGGAAGAGTGCCCTCCGGTGGCTCGCCGGACTCTGCGCGACCACACTGGAACGGTGCGTACCGTGACAGCGACGGCAGCGGCCGTCACGACGACCCTCCTCGGGGCGGGCGCGGCCGCCGTGGCGGCCGGCCGGTACGCCGCCGATGCCGCCCTGCGCCCCCGGCCCGGTGTCCCGCTCCCCGGCGGACCGCGGCTCAGCGTCCATTCCGCCGGCGACGGCAGGATCGCGCTCACCCGCTCGCTCGCCTCCCTGCGCCCCGGCGTGTACGCCCTGGCGGCACCCGGTGTGCACGCCGTCGTCGGGCCCGTGCTCCCGGACGCCGCCCACGGCCCCGACACCGTCGTGCGCCGGCTCCTCTCCGTCACCCACGGCAGCCTCGACCCCGGCACCCGGGTCACCCTCACCCCCCAGGTCCACGTCGGCGATCCGCGCACCGCGCTCGGGCTCGACCACGCCGACGTGGACGTCCCCGGCGAGCTCGGCGCGCTGCCCGCGTGGTTCGTGCCCGCCGCCCGGGACACCTGGGTGATCACCGTGCACGGACTCGGCGCCGGCCGTGAGCACCCGATGGTGGTCATGCCCCTCCTGCACCGCCACCGGCTGCCCGTACTGGACCTCGGCTACCGCGGCGACCTCGGCGCCCCCGAACCCCCCGACGGCCTCGGCCACCTCGGCGAGTCCGAGTGGCGGGACCTGGACGCCGCCATCCGCTACGCCCTGCGCTACGGCGCCCGGCGCGTGGTCCTGCACGGCTGGTCCACCGGCGCCACCATGGCCCTGCACGCCGTCGAGCGCTCGGCGCTCGCCGACCGGATCTCCGGCCTGGTGCTGGACTCGCCCGTGCTCGACTGGCACGCCACCCTGCGCGCACTCGCCGCGGCGCGCCGCACCCCGGCCCCGGTGCTGCCGCTGGCCGTGCGGGCCGCCGAGGGCCGCGCAGGGCTGCGCGCCGACCGGCTGCCGCCCGGCGCCGACCCCGGAGCCCTGAAGGTCCCCGTACTGATCTTCCACGGCCCCGACGACACGATCGCCCCCTGGCAGCCCTCCCGGCGGCTCGCCGCCGCCCGCCCCGACCTGATCACCCTGCACACGGTGCGGGAGGCCGGGCACGGGGCGATGTGGAACGCCGACCCCGCCGGATACGAGGAAGCCCTGCGCCGCTTCCTCACCCCTCTGATGTGAAGGGCGTGTGACGGACCGGGCCCTGCGGGCGGGTTGTCCCGGTCTGCCCCTGGGACAGGCGGGGAAGGAGCCGATTCCGTTTGGGCTTTCGGCCAGTGACGGGCGAGACTGCTTCCGTGACGTCCCGAAAGCCTGATGAGCAGTTGGCTCGCGACTCCAGACTCCGACTCGTCTCCCCGCGCTCCGTCGCCGCGGCACGCAAGGCGGTGACCGACCGCCGCACCCGCCCCGCCCCGCGCCCCCCGGCGGGCACCCCGGCCACCGCCGACCTGGCGAACCGGGCCCGGGCCTCGCTGGCGGACGCCGTACGCCTGACCCGCTGGGCGGAACGCAACCTCGGCGCGGTGGACGGGGGCCGGCCCGCTCCTACGGGAGCCCTGCCCGCGGCCGACGTCGAACGCGCAGCCGACGAGCTGGGACTGACGCACGGCCAGATCCGGGTCGGCTGGGACCGCGCCCGCCTCGCCGGCCTCGTCGAGGTGCACGGCGGCCACGCCCGCCCCGGCTGGCGGCTGCGCGCCTGGGACCGCGACGACACCGCCGTACTGCGCGGCTGGGTCGCCCTTTTCGACGCCTGGTCGCTGGTCCACCCGGCCCCCGCCGACATCGCCCCCGAGGCCGTCGCCGAGGTCGTCGAGGCCATGCCCCAGCTGCTCTCCCTGCTCCAGCTGTCCGCGGGCCCGGTGACCGTTCCCGACCTGCTGGACCTGCTCGGGCAGCGCGTCACCGAACTGCGCGACGAGCGCTGCGAGATCCCCTACGAGGCCGAGGCCGAAGCCGAGGCCGAGTCCGCGACGGAGCCGACCTCCGCGGCCGGCTCCGCCGAGGCCCGGCCCGTCCCGCTCGCCCGGCTGCTGCGCTGGGCGCTCGGCGGCCTCGCCGCCGTGGACGCGGTCACCCTCGGACCCGCCCGGGCCACCCTCACCCCGCTCGGCAGCTGGGCCGTCTGGGTCAAGCTGGAGCAGATCTGCGTCGCGGCGCAGAGCCCCGCCGGGAACATCGAGCAGTCCGCCGCGGCCATGCTGCACGGCTGCGCGCGGCTCACCCCCGGACCGGCCCGCGCCGAGTACCAGGCCTGGCTCGCCGCCCGGCCCGTCGGCCACGCCGTCGCCGAGCTCCTCCAGGCCGCCCGCGGCGAGGACGCCCTGCTGCGCGGCCTCGCCTTCGAGGCGCTGCGCGTGGTCGGTGCCCCCGCGGAGCCCGAGGTGCGCGCCGCCGTGCGCGAGCCCGCGCTGCGCCCGTACGCGCTGCTCTGGCTCGCCGTGCACGACGGCGTCGACCCCGACGAGGCGCAGGACGTGCTCACCGCGGAGGAGTCGACCTGGCTCTGGGTGGACACCGCCGCCGCCATCGCCGACCACGGCGAGGCCGAGCTGCTGGCCCGCCACCTGGACTCGGCCGTCCGCACCACCGTCCCCCGGCTGCTGGACGAGGTCCGCGCGGTCGGCCATCCCCGCACCGTGCAGGTCCTGGTCGCGCTGGCCGCCGCCCATCCGGACCCGGCCCTGGCCAAGGCGGTCCGCCGGGCCGCCTTCCAGGTCCACACCGGCGGCGCCTGACACCCGCGCTACGCGCGTACGCGCCGGACCGCGGCCGTACGCCGCGGGTCCGGCGCGTACGCCGCGGTTCCCGGGCGCTGCGGGTCTCAGACCTGCGGTGCGTAGGTGCCGAAGCTCCAGATGTTGCCCTCGCCGTCCCGGGCCATGTAGTCGCGGGAGCCGTAGTCCTGGTCGGTGGG